>JANXDG010000003.1 GCA_025059805.1 Endomicrobiia bacterium | reverse complement strand
CCTGAAAGTATAACATCATCACTACGACGAAGGTAACTCGCATAGGTTAAAATCACACCTATACCAACTGATAAAGTGAAAAATATCTGTCCTGCAGCTGCAAGCCACACTTTAGGATCAAGTAGTTTCCTAAAATCTGGCTGCCATAGAAATTCTAATCCTTTAACAGGATTGTTTTGTGGTAGTGCTGGGTCTGGCGTACCAAAAGTTAACACACGAACTACTAAAAATATTGCTAACACCAACAATAATGGCATTGCCCAGTTGCAAAATTTCTCTATACCTTTTTTAATCCCAAAATAAATAATAGTAATGTTTGCTAAAAATGTTAGAATAAAAAATAAATATGAATACCAACTATCTCTATACCAACTAAGAAACTCGCGCATCTGTTGCGCTGTTTGTAAACTTGCAAATTTTGGTGTTAGTGTAAACACTGCATAACCTAACAACCATGATTCAATATAAGTATAATACATAAAAATAACAAGTGGACCAAAAATGCCAATAACACCAAAATATTTTATAAACCTGTTTTTACTCCACATTGTATGAAATATACCTGGTGCACTACCATGACCGAACCCGCCACCGTACCGTCCCGCAGTCCATTCTATCCACATAAGTGGTAATCCCAACAAAAGAAAAGATACAATGTATGGTATCATAAACACGCCGCCACCATTACGCACAGCTTGTACTGGGAATCTTAAAAAATTACCCAATCCTACAGCTGAACCTGCCACTGCTAAAATTATACCAATTTTTGAACCCCAGGTTTCTCGTTGTTTCTGCATATAAATTACGCCTCCGGTTATAAAAATTTTATTATTTAATCAAATAAAAAATTTTAAAAGAAAAATAAAGTATTCTTATATAAAATCAAAAGTAATTTACATTAAAAACTAAGGCAAGCAATAAACACTGCAAGACAGTATAAACCAAAAAATTATAATGAATTTCTTATGTGAGTTAGGTCTAAAAAATGTCGTCGTTCTTCGTTTATAATTTTTTCAATTTCTTTATGATATTTCTCTGGTAACAAATTTTTTACTTCTTGATAGTACAAGATAGAATCTTTTTCTCTATCAATAGCAAACTCTACTGCTTTAGATATTGTTTTTATTTCATTCGCTTTTTTCTGAATTTTCTTAATGTCAAAAACTAAACCATCTGAGTAAGCACGAAGATATTGGAAATATTCTTCATTATAAGCTTCTTTTGGTTCATAATCTTCAATTTCTTTAAGCATCTTTTCAAAAATTTTTTTGTGTTCAACTTCTGCATAGGCAAGTGCTGAAAATATATCTTTTAATTTTTTATCCTTAATTTTTTTAGCCCATAAAGAATAAAATTTTATCCCGTTTTTTTCAATATTGATAGCTATCTGATAAACCTCAGATATATTTAAAAGTTGCATAATACCTCCTTACTTTTTGTTAAACGAAATTAAAATACCAAAAATTGCACCCGTGATTATTGATCCCCATGGTGTACAGGTTAAAGGACAGCTACCGCCAGCTTTTCTTGATAAAAATCCAACAATGTAACCTATTCCACCACCTATGATTGCAGAAAGTAGTGTTTTTAAAAATTGTTCCATATTGTTCCATTTATTATTTTTTAGGTTTCATCTGCTCACCACAACAAATTATATCACACGCATCAACACACCCACAAACTTCATCAACACTGATTATTAATCCACATTTTTCACATACATATTTTGGTTTCTCTTGTTTTTTTGCTTTTTTTGTAGATTTACCTTTTTTCATAATTTATCACCCCTTTTGAGTTTGTAGATTTAATAATTTTTAATAAAAATATTCTTTACCTGACTTATCTATATATCCCCATTTATCACCAAGCTTTACACGAGCTAAACCTTCGGAAAAATAATCGGCATAATCATACTTACAATCAATCACTATATTGCCATTTTTATCACAAAATCCCCACTTATTTTCTTTGCAGTAAGGTATCAGTTCTGGTAATTTTTTGGTTGCATATTGATATTATTACTATTCTCTTTTTCCTAAATGATGGTCTAAAACAAATAAAGAACCTACTGAATCTTTTGATTTTTCAAGTTTTTGTAGAATCTCTAATGCTTGCGCTTCTTCTTCAACTTGTTCGGCTACAAACCATTGCAAGAAATTCTGTGTAGCATAATCTTTTTCTTTAATAGCTAAATCTAATATTTTATGAATATAATCTGTAACTTTCTGTTCATGTTCATATGTATCTTTTAATGCTTCTAAAGGTTTTGCCCAGTCCTTTTTTGGTTTATCAATCTGAGCAAGTTCTACTTCCGCGTTTCTTTCTATAATATATTCAAAAAATTTCATAGCGTGAGAAACTTCTTCTTTTGCTTGTAGTTTAAACCAATGTGCGAAACCTTTTAAGTTTTCTTTCTCAAAATAGGCTGCCATTGAAAGATAAAGATATGCTGAAAATAACTCACGGTTAAGTTGAGCATTGAGTTCTTTTTGGATATTCTCTGATAATTTCATAGTTGTACTCCTTTTTATAAGGATATTAACTAAAAATTTACTATAAGTATTTCTACTTATTAATTACTATAATAATTTACCAATTTCAATACATAAAACTTCAATTTCTTCTGTAGTAAAAATTTTTGATATACTTTTGTCAAAAAGAAAATTGCCATCTGCTTGGAATTCTTCATCTTTTGGATATAAAACAAAAATTATTTTTATCTCATCAAAAACTTGTATCTCAACTGCATATTCTGCAATATCTGATTTTTTACCTTTGAACCTTTTTAGTGAATCAAACAAATACTGAGGATTATCTCCATATTTTCTTAGTAATGGATAAACTGCTCTTTCTTTAAATCTCTGATATAAAAATTTACCATCAGGTATTTCATTAAATGTAACTAACTCATTTTCTAATTTTGGAATTTCATTTTTCAATTTTTTAATTAAATAACTAAGCAAAAGGATATTTATTTCTTCTGGTGCTGGAGCATTGCAAGAGTAAGACAAAACATTTTGAGTGGTTAAATTTATCTCATATGTATCATTTAAAAAATTAACTTCATATTTTTCTTTATCTGCAACTTCTTTTAGTTTTGACCATAAATTTATCAACGCTGCTTGATGTGTCATATTATTTTGTTGCCTCTGTTATATAAGTTAAAAAAATATCCTCAGGAACAGCACCTTCAAAACTAACTTTCTCATTTATTACAACCTTAGGTACAGCATATACTCCATATTTATTTGCTAAATGAGGAAACTCTTGAGCATTTATCATCTCTGAAGTAATATAGTCACTTTCAAATGCAAACTTATGCGCCAACTCAACTGCCATAGGGCAGTAAGGACATGTTAAAGTTACAAAAACTTTTATGTTTACTAACTTTGTAATTCCTTTTAGTTGTTCAATGGTAGATGTTTTTAACCCAGAGTTTTTTGTGCCAACAAGTTTTAATGCACTAATAAAAGAATTAAATTCATATCCCGCTGGTACTCCATAAAATCTTATTCCATAATCTTTTTCACCAACAACAGCTGTTGCTGGGATTTTGTCAATTTTTAGTTTTTCAGCTTCTTCTTTGTTTATTATAAAGTTTAAAACTTCTAATTTAATTTTATCAGAAACTTCTGCTATCTCTTGCATTAAAGAAGTATTTTCTCTGCAAGTAGGACATTCTATCTCTTGAGTAAAAACTTTAAGAATAACATCATTGGGTAAGTTGTCAAGTACAGATTTTAGTTTATTTTTAATTTGTGTATTAAGTATTCCCATAGTCTCTCTCCCTTCTTTTTATAGTTTCATCTAAGTATTTAATATATCCTCCTATTTGTCTAAATTTTTTCTACCAGCAATATCCTAAACTTAAACCTCCATTTATATACCATTTTGTTTCTTCATTGGATTTTAACACAGAAACTTTCAATATCATCATAAAACTATCTTTTTCATATGGCTGAAATCTATATCCAAAGTTAAAAGTTAAATAAGCTGCTCCAAAAGGTAAAAAAGTCACCCCAGAAGATATTTCAATATGATTTGAAGATTTTGGAAATGTAATAAGATTAATAGACAGTAAATAGGTATAAAGATATCCCGCACCAACTCTTAGGCTTAAGATTGGAAAAATTCTATAATCATAATTTAAAGAAAAACCAAAACTTTGTCCGCCAAACTCTACAAAAATTGAATTTTTAGTAAAGTTTTCTGAGGTAGGTTTTTTTTCAGTATAAACTTTTAGGTAATTGTCTTCTATGTAGTTGATATCTTTAATTTTTTCATTAATAATATTATCAACAATTTTTGATATTTCTTTGATCACTTCTTTTTTTCTATTTTTTATAAAGTATTTATACTTTTTATTTTTATATAAAAAAGAAAAATTAATCTCATCATTTTTTGTTTTAATTTTAGTACTTTTTAAATATCTATATAAAAAAACATCTTTATTTTTTATTTTTATTGAAATTCTTTCAATAAGTTTAAGGAAATTTTCAAGCGTTGGGTCCTTTTCTAATAACAAAATAATTTGGTTTAATTCTTTTTCTAATTTTTCTTGTGGTGATCCACCTAATATTTTTTCTAAACCAAATGTTATTATTGTCTCTAAAGTTGCAAAAAATAAACTTTCATATAAGGACTTATCTGAATACTTTGATAAATCAAAATATGAATAAGAATAAGCAGGAGTATAAGAAATCTGATCAGTTTCTATGTCAATAATTTTATTTTCAGTAAAAACTAAAAAATGTCTTATATAACCTCCACCAAGTGTTTTCCATCCAAAGTTATATTTCCAACAATCAAGGATAAATAGAATTTTTTCTTTTGGCTCTAAATCGTACCCGATTGCTTTAGAAACAGTAAAAATTAAAGATAACAATAAAATTAATATAACATAAGTTATTCTAAAACTTCTTACTAATATACTCATAAGCTGAAAGTGCTGCTTTTGCTCCTTCGCCACAGGCAATTATTATTTGTTTAGCAAACACATTTGTCACATCACCAGCTGCAAAAATTCCTTCTTTTGATGTTCTATTTGCACAATCTACGATTATTTCTCCATCTTTTGTTTTTTCTACTATGTCTATAAACTGTGAAGAAGCAAAAGAACCAATTTCAACAAAAATTCCTTGTAGCTCTAAAATGGTTTCTTTTTTGTTTTCTAAGTTTAATATTTTAATTCCTTCTACAAAATTTGAGCCTATTATTTCTACAACTTTACTATTTTTGATGTAATCCACTATGCCACTATCAAATGCTTTCTTAACCATTACTGGGTCTGCTTTTAGGTTAGAAGCTATGTCTATCAAAAAAATTTTTTTTGCATATTTAGTAAGCTGAATAGCAGCATCTAAAGCAGAATTCCCTCCGCCTATTACTGCTACAACTTTATCCCTAAAAAGTGGTGCATCACAAGTAGCACAATAGGTAAGTCCTCTACCTTTAAATTTTTCTTCATTTGGTACTCCTAAACTTCTCGGTATTCTTCCTGTTGCAATTATCAATGTTTTTGAGAAGTAAATATCTTTATCTGTCTCTACTTTTATTATATCATCTTGTTTTGAAACCTTCTTTACTTCTTCGGGCATATGAAGTTCAACATCAAACATATCAAGGTGTTCTTTAAACTTAAAAACCAACTCAGCACCAGTTATTACTTGATAACCAGTGTAATTTTCAACCTCACTACTATATATTGTTTGACCACCTATATCTTTTGAGATTATTATAAAATCCATTTTTTTTCTTGCTGCATATATCGCTGCAGTTATTCCTGCAGGGCCACATCCTAAAATTATAAGCTCATAAACTTTACTGTTCATAAACTAAAACAACTGCATCCTTTTTGTTTAAGTATCTGTTTCTGTTCTTCTAAAGAATTAATTAACACATTCTGCTTAGCTTTCCCTTTTGCTAAATTCTTGTCAAGTTCTGAGTTGTGTTTATATCCACGTTTTAACATTTCTTTTACTAACTTTTCATGCCTTATATATAAGGATTTTAACTTACCACGCCACCTTAGTGTTTCTGGATGTTTTGAGTAACCTTTTTTATTTTTTGTCAAAATATTCCAGATAGCATGAAGTTCTCTATGTTCACCGAGTAAGTGTTTTCTACATAAAAATTTTGGTTCTATATCCCATATACGCATAATTTAGTGGAAATATCCTGAAGCAAATCTTCCAAGAAAAAATCCAGCTCCACAAGATAAAGCACCAATAAAAAGTGTTTCAAGTCCACTTATAAGCCAGTGAATCTTTGTAATTTTTGTCTTAATTACTCCTAAAACAAAAAGAAACAAAAGTACAGAACAAGCAGAATAAACTAAAGCTTCATTAAGATTTTTAACTACAAACAAAGGAAAAATTGCTGGCAAAGCTCCAACAATAAAAGAAATAGCAGAAATTACTCCTATCTCAAAAGGATTATCTATCATTCCAGGACTAATTCCTATTTCTTCCTGGACCATAAACCTAAGCCATCTATCTTTGTCTTGAGTGATTCTTTTTACTGCAATTTCTTGTTCCTCTTTGCTAAATCCCAACTCACTAAAAATTTCTCTTATTTCTTGTGTTTCTTTCTCTGGATTTTCATCTATTTCTTTTTTTTCTCTCTCAATCTGGTTTTCAAAAAAATGCTTCTGCGCTTTGGTAGATATATATGACCCAAAAAATATAGCAAGTGTACCAGAAACTATTTCAATTAATCCGGCTAATATAACTTTATTTTTTTCTAAAATAGAAACAGAAATTCCTGCAAGAAAGGAAACAGTTGTCACAAGACCTGTATCAATAGCATATACAATATCTCTTATGATTCTACCTTTAGTTGTGTGCCATTCCTCACCATGCCATTCTTTTAACCTTTTTTCTAACGGACTTCTAATTTTTTCCATCTACATATCAACTAAACAACATAAACATTAAAAATAGCATTGATATAAAATGTTAAACTGACTTCCACAAACCATGAATGTTGCAATACTCTCTTGCATAAAGTACTTTGCCTTCAACTTTAAACAATGCTTGAGGTTTATCTCCTGGCTTTAAGAATTGCTTGTAAACTTTACCATCAACATTTAGTTCTATCCACATTATATAGTGTTTCTCTTCCATTGGATGCTCAACAGAGCCAACCTTTACCAATATTCCATCAGCAGTATTTTCTATTACAGGCACATGTTTCTCTTTTGAGGCATCTACAGTATTTTCAACTTGAAGTTCCATAGGTTTTCCACAACATACAAGTGTCCCTCCGCCAACATATAGTACCTCTACTATATTACCACAGACACTACATTTATATATTTCATTTCTTTGTTTTACTGCCATAAGTTTTTACCTCCTACTAAAAATATTTTTTAATTAAATATAAAAAAATGTTTCATAGATAAAAATATTTTATATAAACCACTTTGCATAACATTTTATTTTATTGTTTATTTTTTGGACAGGTGTTTATACCTAATAACGCATATAAACCACAAAAACCTGTAATACCAGTAATCAAACCTATAATCCCCAAAACTATAAACAAAACAGAAAGTAAACCAGCAAAATAAGTAACACCAATAAACAATAACAAAATACCAAATATTATTCTTAATGCTCTATCAACAGGACCTTCATTTACTTTGAACATATACCTAACCACCTCCTTAATTATGTTTTATTATTAAATTTGCTGAAATCTCTCCAGATTTAAATATTGTTGGCAATCCACTACCTGGATGTGTCCCTCCACCAACTAAGTACAAATTATCAAAGCATTCAAATTTGTTTCTCGGCCTGAAATAAAGCATCTGAGATAAGTTGTGTGCAAGATTAAAAGTTGCTCCTAAAAACACATTATATTTATTTTGCCAATCTAATGGTGTAATTATATGTTCCACTTCTATATTTTCTTCCAAATCAGAAAGATTAGCTTTTTCTTTTACTTCTTTTATTATTCTTTCTCTAAATATTCTTTTTTCTTTTTCCCAATCTATATCTGCCTTTAAGTTTGCAACAGGAACGAGTATATATAAAGTAGATTTACCTTCAGGTGCTAATGTAGAATCTGTTATAGATGCATTTTGAATATAAAAAGAAATTTGATTTTGAAGTTTAAAATTTTTAAATATATCATCTACATTTTCTTTGTAGTTTTTGGCAAAAAAAACATTATGATGAGATAAATGTTTATAGAGTTTCTTAAGTCCTAAATAAATCATGAAAGTTGAGCATGAATATTTTTTCTTTTTAAGTTTTTCTAATGAATATTTTTTAACAAATTGTTTGTCCATAAGATTTGTGGCTGCATAAGAAAAATCTGCATTTACAATAACATAGTCAGCTTGAAAAAATTCTCCATTTTTCAATTTTACACCTTTGATTTTTTTACCGATATTCACAATCTTTTCCACTTCAGAATTATAGAAAATTTTTCCCCCTTTTTTAATGAGTACTTTTGCCAAAGCTTGTGAGATTCTATTTAATCCACCTTCTATATGCCATATTCCATATTTATGTTCTACATATGCTATAATAGCAAAAGCTCCGGGGCACTCCCAAGCAGACATTCCTAAATATTTGGATTGGAATGTAAAACATAACTTTAATTCTTCATCTTTAAAATATTTTCCTAAAACTTCCCATACACTTTTTCCTATATCAAGATGCGGAATTGCTTTCAAAAATGGTTTGCTTAACATATCATAAAACTTACAGTAAGGTTTTTCTAAACAAGGAATAAGATAGTTTAATCTCTTCTCTTCATTATCTAAATATTCATAAAAACCCTCTTCACCATTAAAGATTTCTTTTATCCTTTTTGACATTTCTTCATGGTCACTTGTCATAGAAATTTTTCTTCCCGAAGAAGAAAAATATAGTGTATACATAGGATCTAATTTGATTAATTTTAAGTACGAATTTATATTCTCACCAACATTATTAAAAACATCAATCAGAATATGTGGCATCATAAGAAAAGTCGGACCTAAATCAAACCTAAATCCATCAAACTCAAGACAGGAATTTCTACCACCAACTATTGGAAGTTTTTCAAATATTGTAACATCAAAACCTCTATCTTGTAATATTACACCAGCAGTTAACCCTCCGGGACCTGCTCCTATTATTGCTACCTTTTTTTTCATTTATTTTACTATGTCTTTTTGTAATTTTAATATCTCATCTGCTAAATTTTTAAGTTGTAAGAATTCTTGCTGTTTCGGATAACCCTTAGAAACAACAGGAGTAAAAAATTGGGGTTTGATGTATGTTAAAACATTTTTTAAAGAATCTACAGCTTTTTCTCCCCATCCATATGAGGTTATAATTCCTATAAATTTTGTTTTTACCCTCAATAGATTTGCTAAATATGCTACATACATTGCCTGAGGATGGACACCTGCTAAAACAGTTGGTGCTGCTATTATTAAAGTTGCAGCATCAACCAAAGCCATTGCAAGTTGCCCTATGTCTGTATAAGTGAGATTAAAAAAATAAACATTAATGTTTCTTTTAATTAGTTCCTCTCTTAAAAACTCAGCCATTTTCTTAGTAGAACCATGCATTGAAACATAAGCAATAATAACTTCATTTTTCACGTTCTCAGATGCCCAATCTTCATATGCAGAAATTATTTTTTGTGGATTTTTATATATATAGCCGTGAGAGGGAGCTATTATGTCAATGTCAAGTTTTTTTACTTTTTCTAAGTTATTTCTAACATTGTTTCTAAATGGAGACATTATTTCAGCATAGTATCTTTTAGCTGGCATATAAAAATGTTCATCATTAAAAATATCTGAAGTAGCAATGTGTGAACCAAAAAAATCACAGGAAAACAAAACCTTTTCTTCTTTTAAGTAAGTTACCATTGTTTCAGGCCAGTGTACCCAAGGAGTTAAGTAAAACTCTAAAGTTTTTCCTCCTAAATCTATTGTGTCTTTTTCTTTTATAACTATGAATTTATCCTCCGGTATAAGAAGCAAATCCATCAACATATTTTTACATTTTTCGTTAGTTACAACCTTTGCATCTTTAAACTTTTCTAAAATATTTACTATACCACCTGAATGATCTTGTTCAGCATGATTGGAGATAACATAGTCAATCTTTTGAACATTTAGTTGTTCTAAGTTATATAAAAGTTGATCCACAGTTGCTGGGTCTACTGCATCTATTAATGCTATTTTTTCTTTACCAAATATAATATAAGAGTTATAACTTGTCCCCTCTGACAACGGAATTAACTCATCAAATAAACGTCTATCCCAATGATTTGCTCCAACATAAAAAACATCTTCTTTTATCTTTATTACAGCCATAGATTAAAACCTCCATAAGATACTGTATTTATAAATTTGTGGTACAACCAAAAAATTTTCACCTCCACCTAAAACATAACATATATCAAAACCTAACCCTAAATTTTTAATCAAAAAAATTCTACCTTGAATTACTGGTCCCATAAATAAATAAAGTGCACTGTTAACTAAAGAAACACCTACACCAACTCTCGGACCTAAAACAAGTGTAAAATTCTTTCTATATAATCCAACAAGTATCCCCATATCAATATGAGTATAAAAGTAATTCCTATCAATAGCATCCTGTCTTTCATCTGAAGCGTATCCAAATTGCACACCTCCATATACACTACCCCAAGGATTTTTTCTATTTTTTAATTTTAACCACTGTCTTAAAAAAACAAACGTATTATAAGATCTATATTCTTCATTAATATATCTTAAATAAAAAAGTTGACCTCCTGCATCTATATCATTCTCTTTATCTATAAATTTTTGAATTTCTGAGTTTAAAGGAACTGCTTTTTCATAATATCCGCTACCTAAAGAAACCATTAGGTTTTCTTTATGATAAACTGGATTTGGTGTTGGATTAGAAGGTATTATATTATACCTTGTAGGCCCACAGCCTGTAAAAATAATCAAAATTAAAATTAAAGAATTTAAAAAAATACTTTTCATTTTATTTAACCTCCTATCATTCCTAAATCATAAAGTAGTGCTATAACTAAACTAATAGCAGATGTAAAAAATATAACAAAATAATTTATTGCATCTTTGGTAGAAATTAAACTACAAATTAAAGAGCCTAAAACTTCTTTATCTTTTTGCTCTAACTCAGAATTAATACTTATTTTTTCAAGAATTGCATTTTCAAAAATTATTTTCCTTCTTCGCTTTTCTATATTATACTTGTATATAAAAAACAACAAAAATCCAACTACTCCTATATACCACAAAATTTTTGTTCCTATCTCACCAACTATATTTGCTACAACGCCAATAGCACGAATAGATATCGTCGCAATAAGACCGATTATAAAAAAAACTAAAGCAGCTGTTGAATCTTTACATCTTTTGTAAATATCGCTCTTTATAAACTTCTCAGTACTCATACTATTCTTTTTTGATTTTTACTATAATCTCTTTTTTAAGTTCTCCAAATTTATTGCATTTTACTGAAACATTAATTTTATCGTTTTCTTTTAATTCTGGAATTTTAAATAAATATATCTGATTTTCATTATTTAGTTGTTTTGAACTTATCTGCTCTATAATTTTTTTACCATTTAAAAAAAGTAATATTTTATCTATATAATGATCTTGAGTATCTTTTACTTTATGAAATACAACAACTTCCACCTCTTTTTCGTCTAAGTTTAAAATCAGATCTATATTTGAAGGCGGATGTGCTAAAACAAAAGATAAACAACTAAACAAAGTCAATATTATTAACTTCACTTTCATATTTTTCTCCTTTTTATTTAATCAAAAAATCTAAAATACAAAAATAATAAAAAATGTACAATTATAAAAAATATAGCAAAAAAAGCAAAAATTTTGTGTATAATAAGTTTATTTTTAATATTAGAAATTCCTATAAAAAATGTCAAAACTACAAAAGATAGTCCAACTATACCAGTAAATATATGTAAATCGTATAAACTCATAACAATTTGTACTTCACAATAAATCTGTCAGCAGCTACTTTTAGGATTTCTTTAATCTCAAAGTTTAAATTTAAATAATCTAAAAAATAATACTTCAAATCAATAAAGTTCTCATCAAAACAACAAGCAAATGATGCTTTCGTTCCACTAAATTCCACCTCAACAGTACCATTTTTAAAACTTATTATTTTAGCTTTACATTCTGGATAACGAAGTTTATTAAATTCAAAAACAACTTTTTTTAGTTTGTCTTTCAAATTACTTTTCTAACAGATTAGAAATTTCTACTATATGTTCTTGTTCATCAATTATTACATGTCTTATTTGGTGTTCTAATGTTTCAAATTCATATTGAAACTCAGATTTATTGTCAACAACATACTTATATATCTGTTTGTAAAAATCAACGGCTTCTTTTTCTCCTTTAAGGTTTACTTCTAAAATCTCTTTTATACTATTAGCATCATATGTTTTTTCCAAATTCATTGATGCCTTGCCTCCAAGATATGCGCAAATAAGTGTTCTAAAGATCTCTTCATGTTTTTGTTCATCAGAAGCTATCTCTTTTAATCTTTCAATTATCGGTTCAGAGTTTAAACCTTTTACTTGTTCTGCATGCGCTAAGTATTGAATCCTTGCTGCATGCTCAAGTTCTAACGCTTTGTTTAACATATCTATTAGTTTTTGTTTTGTGTTTGTCATAGCTTTGTCCTCCTTTTTTCAGAGTTCTTTTTAACTTTTAGAATGCTATTTCGGTTGTATGTTCAAAAACAAAAAAATACTATTTTAGTTAATCTCACAATATTAGTTTTAATATTTTTAAAACCCAACCTGATTCCGACCCCGCGTCGGAAAATCGAGAAGATTATCTTTAATAATTCTCACATAACAATTCAAAAAATGCTTGTGGGTGATCACAAGATGGACATCTAATTGGTGCCTCAATGCCTTCATGGATATACCCACAATTTCTACATCTCCATTTCACAGTTTGAAGCTTCTTAAATACTAAACCTTTCTCTATATTTTCTAAGAGTTTTAAGTACCTTCTTTCGTGTCCTTGTTCTGCAACAGCAATCGCTTCAAAAACCTTTGCAATCTCTTCAAAACCTTCTTGACGAGCTATTTTTGCAAACTCTGGATACATCTTTGTGTATTCATAGTTTTCTCCTGCTGCTGCTTGTTTAAGATTTGTTTTTGTATCTCCTATTATTCCTGCA
>JANXDG010000038.1 GCA_025059805.1 Endomicrobiia bacterium | reverse complement strand
GATTTAATTGAACCATCGTGGAATTGAAACGCAACATCAAGTATTACAGCACAAGGCGGGTTTTAGATTTAATTGAACCATCGTGGAATTGAAACTCAAAGGAGTTTCTGTTGTAGGAAAAGCCGTAGGAAGATTTAATTGAACCATCGTGGAATTGAAACCAATGATTCTTGTTTCAGTGTTCAGTGTTCTGTGTTCTGGATTTAATTGAACCATCGTGGAATTGCTTGTCCGCCGGAGTTTTAACGAAGGCGGAAACCATCGTGGAATCGAAACTCTTCTAAAAATTAGTTTTTACTACACTTATATTTTCCTATCTCTTCTTGATTTTTATATTTAACATTTTGTAGAATAAAAATTTAGGAATAAGAAAGTTATGATTGATATAGAGAGACAGATAGAAATTATACTTCGTGGTGTTTCAGAGATAATTTCTGTTGACGAACTTAAACAGAAATTGCAAAGAAAAAAACAGCTTGTTGTAAAACTTGGTGTTGACCCTACAGCGCCAGATATACATTTAGGTCATACTGTTATTCTTCGAAAACTTCGTCAATTTCAAGATTTGGGACATAAAGTTGTCTTCATCATAGGTGATTTCACTGCACGTATTGGCGACCCTTCAGGGAGGGATACTACAAGGCCGATCCTTTCCGAAGAAGAAATTCTTGCTAACGCTAAGACTTATACGGAACAGGTGTTTAAAATCCTTGATAAAGAAAAAACAGAAGTTGTTTATAACAGCCAATGGCTTTACCCGTTAGGTATTGATGGATTGTTACAGCTTTGTTCTAAATATACAGTTGCACGTATGCTTGAACGAGATGATTTTGAACAGAGATATAGAAATAAAAATCCTATAACGATTTTAGAATTTATATATCCATTACTTCAAGGTTATGATTCAGTTGTGACAAAAGCTGATGTTGAGTTAGGCGGAAATGATCAAAAGTTCAACTTGATAGTAGGCAGGGAATTACAAAAAGATGCTGGAATTGAACCACAGGTGATAATTACAATGCCTTTACTTGAAGGGACTGACGGTGTAAGAAAAATGTCTAAGTCGTACAATAATTATATTGCATTGAATGATACTGCTAAGGATATGTTTGGCAAGATAATGTCTATTCCAGACAATATCATGTTAAAATATTTTGAATTATTAACGGACGAAAATATGGGTAAGATTGAACAAATGGTGAAAGAGAACCCTCGTGATGCTAAATCGTACCTTGGTTATTTAGTTGTTAGACAATACTATGGTGAAGAAACTGCAAGTAATGTACAAAAAGAGTTTGACAAAGTTTTTTCAAAGAAAGAGTTACCGTCAGAGATACCGGTTGTTGTTGTTAAGAAAAAAAAGTACGAACTCATAGATTTGTTAACAGAGTATCAACTGACAAGTTCAAAAAGTGAAGCAAAACGTTTGCTTAGCCAGGGTGGGATAAAAATTGATTCACAAAAAGTTACGCAGAATATAATTTTAGATTTTGTTGAAAATCCGAAAGAAATTTTGTTACAAATAGGTAAACTGAAATTTATAAAACTGCAACCTGGATAATAACAGGTTGCAAAAATTTTATAACGAAGGGGTATTTAAAAAAATGGCAGGTTGCGGCAAAAAGAAAAAAGAGAAAAAATAGTAAACTGGTACATTCTTTAATAATAAGAGAACACTAAGAGATAAGTTGTAAGGGGAGTAATGAACTTTATCAGATAGAAGAAGGGGTGGTTTTTATCAATGTCAAAAGGTTTAATAAACTTTATTCTTATAGTAATAATAGGTACGTTATTGGGCGCATTCATAGGTAAAGCGATATCAAAATTCTTTCCTTCTGATTCCAATGTAAAAGAAATGCTATCTTTGGAGATCAAACCTGGGCTACAACCTACGACGATTGACCTTGGTATTCTTGAGATAACCTTTGGTGCTGTTGTTAAACTTAAAATTACTGCAGTTGTAGGACTAATTTTGACAGCTATAATTTTTCGTAAGTTGATTATGTAAACTTTATGGAATTCGTGCTTGCGTCAGAGTCAGCCCGCAGAGTAGAAATCTTGTCAATGTTAGGATTAAAATTCAATACATACCGTCATAAATTTAAAGAACCGAAGATAAAAAATCATCCCGTACCAGAAAAGTTTGTAGAAGAACTTGCAATAAAAAAGGCGGAGTCTGTTGCCTATGAACTAAAAGATAAAGTTATAATTACGGCGGATACCATTGTTGTTTTGAAAAATGAAATTATAGGTAAACCAAAAGATGTTGCTGATGCTATTGAAATACTAAAAAAACTTTCTGGTACAAAACATAAAGTTTATACAGGTGTTTGTATTTACTATCCTTTAAAGAAAATTTTAGTAAGTGATGTAGAAGTTTCAGTTGTTTATACGAACAAACTATCAATTGAGGAGATAAAAAAATTTGCTGGTAAACATTTAGACAAAGCAGGTGCTTACGCAGTACAACAGAAGGATGATAGGTTCGTAAGAAAAATTGTTGGTGATTATTACAATGTTGTCGGTTTTCCTGTAGTTTTGTTTTTAGAACTATACAAGAAATTTTGGCAGAGATTGTTAAGACAACAGAATCTTATATAACAAAAATGAGACAAAATGATAAAATTCAACTTGTAGATTTAGTAGATATGTCGGAACCTTTTTCAGTATTGGAAGAAGTAAAAAATAATTTTATTTATCATTATCATATCGGAGAGTTTTTAGTTATTAGACAAGTTTTTAGAGATTTTATAGACCTTATGGAAGGAAGATATCCAGGATACCAAAAATGTAATACTAAATTTCATGATATACAACATGCGACGGATGCATTCCTTGCAATGTCACGTTTGATTGATGGATATAATATTAAGAATTATCGTAGGAAATTTTCTGTTGAAAATGTAAAAGTTGCACTTATTGCTGCGCTTTACCACGATGTAGGTTATGTTCAAAAAGTTGAAGAAACACAAGGTACTGGTGCTAAGTATACTATTGAACATGTTGACCGCAGTATTGAATTTATTAAAAACTACCTTAGTAAAAATAGTTTTTCACAACGAGATATTCAAAAAGCTGTAAATATGATTTCATGTACAGAAATAAGAAAGGATGTAAATAAAATAAAATTTTCTGACAATGAAGAGAAAACCTTAGGTTTTATGTTAGCAACAGCAGATTATCTAGGTCAGATGTCTTCAAGGAATTATCTTGAGAAATTGGTTTTTCTTTATTATGAGTTTAAAGAAGGTGGAGTAACAGGGTATTCATCAGAATATGACCTTGTCAAAAAAACGAAAGATTTCTATTTATCAGTACGAAAAGAATTAGATACAGTTTATGAAAAAGTTTATAAATATGCAACCTATCATTTTAAGAAAAGATATAAAATAAACGAGAATCTCTATCTCACTGCAATAAACCGCGCTATGGAGTACCTCCAAACAATAACTTCTCCTGAAGAAATGCAAGCTAAACTTCGTAGGAAAGTTTAAAAAATTTATATTTTGTTGATATGGAACAGTTGATTGAAGAATTTATAAATTATGTTCAGTTTGAGAAAGGTTTATCTCAAAATACAGTTTTGGCTTATAGAAGAGACTTATTACAGTACATATCTTTTCTAAAAAGTATCAATAAAACAGTTAACAATGTTTCAGCAGAGGATATCACTGAATTTTTGTGGCGACTTAAAGAGAACAACCTTAAAACAAATTCGTTATATAGAAAATCGTCGTGCATAACACAATTCCATAAATTCTTACTTTCCGAGGGTATAACAGAAAATAATCCTGTAGAGTTTTTAGTTAAACCAAAGCTTCAACGTAAGTTACCTCAGGTTTTAACTGTGGAAGAAGTTGAACGATTACTAAATTTTGTACCAAAAAGAAGGTTTAATGATATAAGAAACAAAACAATGATAGAAGTTTTGTATGCTACAGGTATGCGTATCTCCGAACTTGTAAACTTAAAATATGACCAGGTTGACCTTAGCAATAAATTTATACGAGTTGTAGGCAAAGGCGAGAAGGAACGAATTGTTCTTCTAAACAATAAGAGTGTGCAAGCGTTAAAAGAATGGTTTAAAATCAGACAGCAAAAGTTTGGCAATAAAAACTTAGGAGAGTTCAATCAATATATATTTTTATCTAAACTTGGTAGGCCAATTTCAAGAATAGACTTCTGGGAACAGTTAAAAAACTATGTAAAACAAGCAGGAATCACAAAAAATGTTTCACCACATACTTTAAGACATTCGTTTGCAACACATATGTTAAAATACGGTGCTGACCTAAGAGTAGTGCAGGAACTTTTAGGACATTCTGATATTTCTACGACACAAATCTACACTCAGGTTGACCGTCAACATCTGAAAGAACTACATAAAAAATATCATCCACGAGGATGAAAAATTATATATAGAAGGTGTGTTAGATTTTATTATACAACTTTTGTGAGAACATAGTAAAAAACAGATTTAGTTTGTAAAAGAAACTATTTACATAAATTTTTTTAGCTCGTCTAAATAAACTTCGTATCCTTTTCTTCCTAACAAAGCGTAGGTGTAATTTTTACCTAAAACAACACCTGGTTGGTTAAACGCGTCAATGTTAAAAAGTTCACCTGCGTACGCTGTAGCTAATTCTAACATATAAATTAATTCACCAATAGATACTTCATCAATCTTTGGCAAGATAATGTTCATATTAGGCCTTTTTGCTTGTGTTAAAGACGCAATTGTTGCTTTTTCTTCTGCTTTAAAAAGTTCATTTAATGTATGGCTGCATAAGTAGTGTTCTTCAGCAAACTTCGGAATTTTTATCTCACAACTAAATTTTTCAACTGATAAAAATACAATGAGTTTGTTATTAGGCCCTTCACGGTAAAGTTGTAGTTGCGAATGTTGATCTGTGACACCTAACGCTTTTATAGGTGTTGGTCCAACATTTACAATGTTGCCATTGTTATCTTTTTCTTTGCCTAAACTTTCAGCCCAGAGTTGTCTAAACCAATCTGCAAAACCGTATAACCTGTCAGAATAAGGTAACATTACACAAATATGTTTTCCTTTTTGATAAAGTAGATAGTTTATCAAAGCAAACATAAATGCTGGATTACCGAACATTTGTTTGGTATCAACATCTTTACCAACTTTACATAGTTCTGCTATATTTTTTGCGCCTTCAAGTAATTTTTTTATGTTTATTCCTGTAAGTGCTGCAGAAACTAATCCTACCGGAGATAAGACAGAAAACCTACCACCAACATTTTCAGGTATTGTGAAGTCATATTGTGAATATCCTTTATTGACAAGTTCACGTAAGAAACCGGTTTTTGGCCCTGTTGTTATGATTATATGTTTTTTAGCACGAAGTTTACCAACTTTTTTGACAAGTTCGTTATAAAATATAAAAAATGTAGCGAGCGTTTCCGCAGTATCGCCAGCTTTTGAGATTACATTTATCAGAGTTTTTTTAATATCAATATGATGAAGTAAACTTTTCGCAGTGTCAGGATCAACGTTATCAAACACATAAAGTTTTAGATATCCTTTTCTTTGTTGTTTTGTCATTGAATTCCAAAATTTATCTCTTAACGCCGTCTGTAACGCAATATTACCCAGCGCGGAACCACCTATACCTAAAACTAAAAGTGTATCAAACTTATTTTTTACTTGTCTAACCATTTTTAGGATTTTGTCAACTTCAAAGTTTTCATAAGGTAATGTTGCCCATCCAAGCATACCGGATTTGTCTTTTATTTTTTGGTTTAGATTATTATGAAACTCAACAAACTTTTTCTGATATTGTAGTAATTCTTTTTCATTTAAACCTTCTTTAACTTTCAGGATATTGTTGTAATTTAAAGATACCATCTCTTCCTCCTTATTGTTTATGATTTTTTTGATGTCAATATTACATTTATAATTTTTTATTTTGTTTTCCAATAAGTTAGATACTGTAAATATCAGTTTTTAATCTGAGTTTTCATTCAATTAGTTTAATTTTTATTTTCTCCACACACCCGCGATTTTGTAACAACAAAATTTGCACTTACCATCTTCTATATTGTTTTCTAAAACTTCAAAATGTATTCTATGGATCAAGATTTTGTTGCAGTTAGGACAGTAAGTTGAGTTATATTTATGTCCAGGGACATTACCAATATACACATATTTGAGACCCACATCTTTTGCTATTTTGTAACAACTTTCCAGTGTAGAAATAGGTGTTGCTGGAAGATGTGTTGTTTTATAAGTAGGATAAAATCTTGTAAAATGTAAAGGAACTTCATCTGATAAGTTTTCTTTTATCCATAAACACATATTTCTTATATCTTCCAAATTATCATTTAATGTTGGTATTACTAAATTTACGATTTCAAGCCATACATTTTTGTGTTCTTTTATTATTTTTAACGAATTTAGAACGGGTTGTAATTTTGCTAATGATTGGTTTTTATAAAACTCTTCAGTAAAACCTTTGAGGTCTACAGTGATACCATCTGTGAATTTTAACATCTCTTTAAGTGGTAAAGAATTAATTGAAGCGTTTGTATGCCAGATGATTTTTATTTTTTCTTTTTTAGCAATTCTTGCTATGTCATACATATATTCATAAAATGCAATTGGATCATTATATGTAAAAGATATTGATGGGATATTATATTTTTTTGCAAGTTTTACTGCTTCTTCAGGAGTTAAAAAATAATGTGTTATTTCTTCAAATTGTTTTTGAGAAAGATGCCAGTTATGACAGTGTTTACATTTGAAATTACAGCCTGCAGTACCAATACATAAAATGTTTGTTGAAGGTAAAAAATGATACATCGGTTCCTTTTCAATAGGATCTATCTGTACTGCTGAAGGATATGAATACACAATGTTATAAAGTGTACCATCAACATTTTCTTTATTAAAACAGGCACCTCGTGCACCGGAAGGGATTATACATTGTCTAAAGCAAATAAGACATTGTACTTTAGAAGATGAAAGTTTTTTGTAAAACATTGCCTCTTTTTTTATTTTAGGGGTCGCAGAAGTAATAACATCATGTTTTGCCACAGATTGTGTTACGGTAAATAATGATATCATAATTGCCTTAAATATAGCTATGGCAGTTGTACACATAGAATTTTATCTGTGAAGTAAAATTTTTTGTTTGTCTCAGTTTAATAGATAACACTTTGTTCAAAGTTATTTTTTTGAAAGAGTTTACTACATTGTTATGCAGTATTTCGTCAGTAGTTATGTATAAAAAGTTTTGTCCTTTTTTAAGTTTGCTCCAGAGAGAGTATTGTCTTAGTGGTTTCCCTGTGTCTATACATACTACTTCTTTTTTTGTGTAGAATGCAAGTTGTGCTGCATACCAGTAATAGTCGCACAGTAACATAATTTCTGGATCTTTAATTTTTTCAGTTTCAAAAATTTTATTTATTTCTTCAGCAAGAGATTTACCAGTTCTAACTTTATCATCACCCAAGGAACTAAATGGGAAAATAGGTTTAGCAAGGTCAACAAGAACAACTAAGTTTAGTAGAAAACAAAATACAAATGATGTTAAGATATAAGTTTTTCCGAATTTTTTATGGTATATGTTGTGATAAAGTTGTGAAGTTAAAACTACAACACCGAAATATCCCACTGCGGGCCAGTTAGCTTCAAACTTTGATATTCCTGCAAGGAACAGAAAGAATAAAAAAACAACAACTGTGTTTATTATAATCCAGTTTTGTATGTAATTTTTTACCTTAAGATACTTATAGATGCTATAGATAAACGCAAAAAAGATAAGTGGTGTCATTAATCCGCATTGTGAAATGACAAATTCTAAAATACTCCTAAAAGATAAAGTAGTATATGGTCTAAACACGACACCGCTTGTAAACAAATATTTATATGTTGGAAAACCATTTTTAATATTCCATACTATCATAGGTAAACTTGATATAAATACGATCGTGATAAAAATCCAGAATTCTTTTTTTATTAAAAACTTAGTAAACCTTGTATGAGAAATTAAGTAAACTATAACACATAAAACTAAAAGGATACCAGTGTATTTACTCATCAAGTTTAATCCGCAGAAGATCCCTGTTAGAATCCAATATTTCAATGAAGGTTTATCCATAAGAATTTTTGTTATTGCTTTGTAGAACATATAAGAGCTTAATATCCAGAAAAAAATTTGTACATTATCGTGAGTCATTATCATTTGTCCGAGGAATATAAATGGGATAAGATTTAAAAGTAAAACAGCGAAAAGCTGAACAGTTGAAGTAGAAAGATGTATATTTTTTAAAATCTGGACAGTGAATAAACTACTAAACATACCCAAAATTACAGCTGGGAGTCTTACTGTAAATTCTGTTGAGCTGCCTATAAGTTTCGTTGATAAAAATATTACCAAACCTAACATAGGTCCTTGATCCATATAGGAATAATCTAACTTTCGTGACCATTCCCAGTAGTAACACTCATCAGGTGTGAGTTCAACCTTGTTTATGTACCATAGTCTAAAGATTGTACTTATAAAAATTACGAAAAAAACTAGTGTTGTAACTTTTGTGTTTTTCATTTTATCTATGTTAAAAATATTTTTATTGTGTTATAATGTAAATCTACTGTATCTTCTAAATTAAAAGCATAACCTCCACCTAAGGTTAGAACTATTGGTTTATCTATAAAGAATTGTTTTATAAGTTGATCTCTTTTTTGTATACCTGTTTTTGTTATACTAAGTTGTGCAAGCTGGTCATTTAAATAAATATCTACACCTGCTTGGTAAAATATAACCTCTGGATTAAATTCTTTTACTTTGCTAAGTCCGTATTTAAGTAACTTTAGGTATTCTTCATCTTGTGTATATGCTTTAACTTCAATATCTAAAGTACTTTTTTGTTTTGGATAAGGATAAATCTCAGCCTGATGGATTGAAAATGTGAAAACATTCTTGTCTTGTTCAAAAATTTTTGCAGTACCGTTACCTTGGTGGACGTCACAGTCAACAACTGCAATTTTGTCTATTTTGTAGTTTTCTTGTAAAATTTTGACAGCGCAGGCAATATCGTTAAAAACACAAAATCCTTCGCCATGGTCTGCAAAAGCGTGGTGGAAGCCACCACCTATGTGTATACCAACTTTTTGCTCAAGTGCAAGTTCTGCTGCTTGTATCGTACCATTTACACAAATAAGCGAAGCTTCAATAATTTCTTTTGTTAACGGTATTTCAAGACGTAAAATTTCTTCAGTTGTAAGTGCTAAGTTTAATACTTTGGTTACATATTCATTTGTGTGTACTTTAAGAAGAACATCTGGCTGTGCTGGTGTAGGTTCTATAAATTGTAGTTCTCTAAATTCATTTTCTAATTTTTCCTTTATTAACTTATATTTTTTTGTAATAAATGGATGGTTGCCGAGGTCAACTTCGTATTTTTTTGAATACATAATTTTCATTTAATTTGTAGAATATGTTTTATTCAACCCTTAATTATTTTTAAATTTCTGAAAGTCGTCTTAAAATATTAAGTTTTTCTTTACCTTCAAGTTTTGCTCTGTCAACTAAAAATTTTAATAAACTAAGAGTTTGGTCATAGGTTTGTTTATCTACAGGATATGGATGACCATCCTTACCACCAAATGCAAATGAGAACCTTGCAGGATCTTTAGTTGATACAGGATAACCATAAATGACTTCTGAAATTAATCCCAGGGCACGTAATGTTCTTGGTCCCACTCCTTCGGTTAGTAACAAATTTTCAAATGAATTAAGGTTGTTATCTTTTAGTCTCTTCATTGTTTTATAAAATCTTGTAAAATCAAAATCTTCAGTTGTGATATAATGTCTTTGTGGTAAAAAAAGGTCTGGATGTTTTGACGAAACAATTTTTTGTAGTTCTTTTACTATGATTTCGGGATTTTGCAAGTTGACATATTCAAGGATACTTTCTTGTAAGTTTTTAGAACTATCATCAACAAAATTATGCACAATTTGTTCTTTTCTTTGAGTAGCGATACCGGTATGTGGTGAAATAATAAATTTTTGTTGTTTAAAATTTGTGATTCTGTTAAACCAATGATATCTTCTTGCGTAATGTAATGTTGTGTTCATTCCTTGCTGTATGACACACCAGTTGTTATCTTTATCTACAAAAATTGTATGGTGGTAAATCTGATATCCGTCCTGGATGCAGCTGTTGTCAACTTTAGCTGTTAATTTTGAGATATTAACAAAAATTTCTGGTTTAGATATTGCCTTGCATGAAAAGATTTGTTGTGGAGTTTTTACTGCGGTTTTACCTTTCCCACCAAAAATGTAGATTCCATACTCAGGATGGTTTTTAAAAGTTTCTTTTATAGCAGCGGTGACCGTTGTTGTTACACCAGAAGAGTGCCAGTCAAAACCTGAAATACAACCTAAAATATGAAACCATACAGGGTCAGAAAGACGCAAAAGTAACTCTTTAGTACCAAATTCTAATATTACGGTTCTACAGATTTCAAACAACAACTTTTTTTGTCGTTCAAAAAGCCACTTTGGTGCTTCGCCGTAATGAAGTGGTAATTCAGCAATTTTGTATTTCATTATTCGTTATTTGTTTGTTTATTCATCCAGTTGTTTAGTCGTTTAGTTGTTTAGTGATCCGGTTAGTTTCTCGCCTGATGCTTTATAGTTTTAAAGTACAAAGAGACTATATTTTATAGCTAAATATTAACAAACAATTATACAAAATAAATAACTAGATAACCAGACGACCAAACAACTAACCTACCATACTACTAACTTCAACCATACTTTTTATTTCTAATCCGCAGTTGCGCCATATGTAGTCAAATTCAAATGATAACAAAATTTTTTTGTACAATACCGGATATGTCCATCTAATAAAATCTATTATTCCATTATAAATTGTGGTTCTGATAGGTCTTGAATACCTATATTTTCCATCAGGGCATAAAAACATTTCAAAAAAACAAAGTTTACTTTTTTTCTGCTTTAATTCTTTGAATTGTTTCTTTGTCAATCTCAAGCACGATATAGTAATTGAGTGTATGTTTTTAAAATCTATTTTTTCAAGGACAGTTTTTAATATTTGTTGATAATTATCAATTAAATTCTTAACTGAAAAGACAACATCTTTGTATTCAATACCGTAAATTGGATAAATAATTATAGGTTCTAAACGAAGCCCAGTAAGGAAACCTAACTTTTCAGCAAAGATTAAAGTTTCAATTCTGTTTTTAATCGGTACAGTTCCATGTTCAAAACGGTCTATGACAACTTGTGGTGATAGAGATGTTGCATATATTAATTTTACATTTTCAAAACAAATTTTTTTGTTAAAATAAAAAATATTGTTTGTTTTAGTCCGCAATTCTACAAAACAAGATTTGTCATATTTTTTTGCTTGTTGTGATATTATATTTGCAGCATCGGTTATGATGTTAAAATGTTTTGCTGTTAAAAAAGAATCTGTCGTTTCACCGAAATTAAAATAAAATACCTTCTGTGTACTGTTAGAAAACAGGGAAGTTACTTCCTGTTCAAACTTATCAAGATTTTCATAAATTACAGGTTCTAAAGTTATTTTTGAAAATTTAAGATAACAATATTCACAACCAAACATACAATTTGTTGCTAACGAAAGTACATACTCGTCTAAGTCAACGATAAAGTCCCCATATTGATATTTTGTTATAAAACAAGTTTTACGGTTCAAATTTTATTCACCACATTTTTTATAAATTTAACATCTTTTTCTGCTAAGTTAAGTTTGTTTTCGTCAAATTCAAGTGTTAGTCCTATCTTGTATTTTTTTAACTTTTTAATTTTTGTATAACTTACAGGGTAACGTAACATAAGAACTTCATCTATAAATTTATTTTTAGCTTCAAATTTACTTTTTGAATTTTTGGTAGCTTTTACGAATTTTTCGTAAAAAAATTTTCCTATATCAGGTAAAAAGATTGAAAGGATATCAAAACTTTCTTTTATAAAATTTTTCTCTGAAAAAGTAAAATGTATTTTATTTGAATTTAGAATTTTTTCTAACAAATTTTTTTGCATACCTGTTACAAAAAAAGGATATAAAAAAGAGTAAGAAAAAACAATATGTGATTTTTGTCACGGTATGTTGACAATCATACTTTTTAAGTGTATATATTCACAGTAGACTAACAATTATAAAACTTATGGAGGATAGGAAAATATGAAGAAAATAGTTATATTTATTACTATATTAATATTGGTACCGATATTACGCCTAAAAGGTCAAGATTACACAGCCGTTATTGGACAGGTTAGTGGGAAAGTTGAAATTTTTGCTAATAACATATGGCAAAAAGCGGCTGTTGGTAAGGTACTTTCATCTGAGGATAAGATTCGCACTTATAAAAAGTCATATTGTGTAATAATGTTTAAAGATGGACATACAGTGAAGATATCTGAAAATACAGAACTAACAATTTCTTCACTTATAAGTGATAAAATTGAACTAAAACTTGACAAAGGTCGTGTACGGTCAAAAGTTTCAAAACTTACTCAAGAACAAACATTTAAAGTTAGAACGCCAACATTAGTTTTTGCAGTCCGAGGGACAGATTTCGCTGTAGAATACGATGATGGTAAAACAAAGCTTGATGTTTATGAAGGCGTTGTTGCTGCAATAGAAGAAATTTCAGGCAGGGAAGTAGAAGTAAACGAAGGTAAATCGTTATTTTACACGCCTGGTGTTGAAGAACCTATCCAGATAAGAGAAATACCATTAGAAGATTTGAAGAAAAAAGAAATCGAAGATAAAGGAATTACTGTTTTACCTGAAAAATCTGCACAGGAACAGTTTAGAGCCGAGCTGGAACAGGAAATTTATTACGAAATTTCTCGTGAACAGGTGTTATCACGTGCAGCTGAGGAAATAAAACTTGCAGAATATCAAAACGGTAAAACTTTAGTAGACGTTTTTGGTAAACGTGTCCGTCTTGAGGAATATATTGTTCGACCACAGCCGAACCAGTTCAAATATGTAGTTTTAAACACACGTGAAGATAGGTTTGATTTTGGTAAAATTTTGTTTACTTTCAACAAAAATCTTCCTAATGATCTCACGATTGTAACAAAAAATATGATTGAATATTATGGCAGCAAAAAACCAGAGTATATCCTTAAAGAAGTTGATTCTGTTATTTCAAATACAGTTGATACTATAAACGAGAAAGCAACAGGTGGTGATATGTTTGCTGACGACCCTGCAAATCCAACATATTGGCGTCATTTTTTTACCGACTACAAGTTTTATTTGAACCACAACCTTCGTTGGAGTTATACCGCTACTATAAGTGCGGATAGGATTTCAAAAATTAAATTTAATTATTATGACAAAAACGGTAATTCTATACCTGCACCGGTTACAGAGTTTAGTATGCCTTCGGGTGAGGATGTGTTACATTTTAGTGAGAAAAACACTTATAGTGACGATGTCTGGATTTCACGAGATACTTATGTGTCAGATGATAACGGTGAAATTATAAAAATATCCGACTTAAAATCTTTAACATCGCAAGAAATTAACCAGAAAGCAAAAGAACTTAACCTTGAAATTGTATATAAATCAAACGAGTTCAAAGGACCGCAGAATAAGATAGATCTTGTGTGTTCCACAAAACTATTAATTGATTCCGGCCTGATAAATTTGCAA
>JANXDG010000034.1 GCA_025059805.1 Endomicrobiia bacterium | reverse complement strand
ATAAAAGATTATATTTACTGGGTAGAAAAAGAAGAAACTAAAAGAAAAACTTTAAAAATTACACTCAGAATAACACCGCTTGAAATAGCACAGGAAATGCAAGAAAAAATATATTCAATATACGACAAGATATTGTTTACTTCAGCAACTCTTTGTGTGAACAAAAAATACGATTTTTTTAAATTATCTGTAGGTTTGCAACCAGAAATTACACCGTATGTTTCTACAACTGAACAACTAACACTTAACTCACCATTTGATTACAAAAACAATGTTGTCCTCTACTTGCCAGAAAACATTCCAGACCCAAGACAGGAATATGATTTATACAAAGTTGTAATTCTTGATGTAATCAAAAATCTGTTAGAACTAACACAAGGTGATACTTTTGTGCTCTTTACCAGTTTTGAACTTATGAACTGGATAGCTAACAATATTAAAACACAACTTAAAATTTTTATTCAATCAACTTCAAAATATAAATTACTTGAGGAGTTTAAAAATACAAGAAATGCTGTGTTATTCGGAGTTGACACTTTTTGGCAAGGTGTGGACATCCCTGGAGAAAAACTTATCTCAATAATAATACCGAAATTACCTTTTGATGTACCTGACCATCCTGTAACCGAAGCTAAAACAGAGAAAATCCAACTTGAAGGAAAAGATCCATTTAAGGAATATTTGTTACCCAACGCAATAATAAAACTGAAACAAGGATTTGGAAGGTTGATAAGAAGAAATACCGATTGGGGTTTAATATCTATACTTGATCCACGAATAAGGACTAAATGGTACGGTAAATTTTTTTTAAACTCATTACCTGAATGTAGAATTACTTCTGATATTAGCATTGTTGAACAATTTTATAATAATAAGAAAAAAAATGGGTGTTAGAAAAAGATTAAAAATTGGTGTACATTGTTCAATACGTAAAGGGCATAAAAATGCGTTATACGAAGCATATGAATTAGGATGTAGTTGTCTTCAAATGTTTACACATTCACCAAGAATATGGAAATTTATTCTTCCATCAGAAAAAGAAATTGAAGAATTTAAACTTTTACGTAAACAACTTGGTCTTTCACCGTTAGCTATACATACTGCATACCTTCCAAATCCTGCAAGTTCTATCCAGGAGATTTATAAAAAAACTCGAGATCTACTACTTTTAGAATTTGAACTTGCAGAAATGTTCTCAGCTGATTATTTAGTGATGCATCCTGGCAGCTATTCTGAAGGTAAAAAAATACAAGATGGTTTAAGACAAGTTGTATCCTGTATTGATTACTGTTTTGAAAAAACAATAGCAAAATTTGGTAATATACATTTTAAATTGCTTTTAGAAAATGTATGCGGTAACGGAAGGAAAATTGGTCGTACATTTTCAGAAATAGCTGAGATAATATTTAGAAGTAAATTCCCAAAAAAAATAGGTATATGTATTGACACAGCACATGCTTTTGCCTTTGGCTACAACATAACTACGGAAGAAGGTATTTCAGAATTATTATATGAAATAAAAACGAACATTGGACATAAAAAAATTATGTTGATACATCTTAATGATACTACTTCGCCACTTGGAAGTAGAATTGACCGACACTATCATATTGGCAAAGGTTGTATTGGTATAGAAGGTTTTAAAACTATACTGCGCTATTTCGCTGAATATCCTCTCCTGCTTGAAACACCTAAAGAAACTTCCTTTGATAGAGTTTCCCCTTACGATAAAAAAAATTTAGATATGGTTAGAAATTTAATAACTCACTCTCAATAATTTCAGGCTTGCACCAAAACTATATTAACAAATACAAATATTCAGTGTTATGTCAAATTGTGAATTTTACTTTATCTATTGACAATCTCATAGTAAAGTGGTATAAAGTGGTATAAAGTAGTAAAAAGGTATAAACTATGCAGAAAATATACACAGGAATATCTTACCATACACTTGATAGTAAGAACCGTTTGTTTATCCCTCCTAAATTGCGTGCACAAGAAAAACAATATGTACTGACCTGTGGTATTGATAACTGCATAGTAATTTATTCGTTCTCTCAATGGAAAAATGTTGTTAACAAAATTGACAATTTGACTTTAAAAAATAAACATTATCAACGAAGTTTTGTTCGTATGTTTTTTGCAGAAGCTGAAATAGTAGAAATAGACAATCAAGGAAGAATTCTTATTCCTCAGAAGTTTAAACAAAGATATAAAATAAAACAGGAAGTTGTACTTATTGGTAACCGTGATAAACTTGAGATTTGGTCAAAAGATGAATGGTCAAAATATTCTAAACAAACGAATAAAATCATTCAACTTATCAAGACAGAAATTGTACTTTAATATAGTTTATGCACATTCCTGTACTTATTGATGAAATTATTAAATTTATACAACCAAAACAGACAAAAGTATATCTAGATGCAACTTTAGGTTGTGGAGGATATACAGAAAAAATTTTAACTATCTGTCCAGCTTGTATTGTTATTGGTATAGACTGGGATCAACAAGCAATTGATTTTTCTAAAGAACGATTAAAGAAATATATAGAATCGGGCAATTTAATTGTTATTAAAGATAATTATCAAAATGTAAAACATATACTAAAATCGTTAAGAATTTATACTGTTGATGGTGCGATGATGGACTTGGGTATGTCAACATTACAGTTAAAATCATCCCGTGGATTTAGTTTCAACGATGATAATCTTGATATGCGGATGGACCCTTCAACATTAACTTATACTGCAGAGTTTATAGTTAATAACTTTTCTGAAGAAGAACTTGTTAAAATTTTTTGCACATTAGGTGAAGAAAAACACAGTAAATTTATAGCTAAAAAAATAGTTGAATACAGAAAAAATAAAAAAATAGAAGCTGCAAAAGAACTCACTCAGATTGTCCAATCCGTCTTGAAGCCACAATATAAGAGATTAAAAATTAATAATTTGCAACAATCTTTTAAATTTAATCCTGCAACAAGAATATTTCAAGCATTAAGAATCTTTGTTAATAACGAACTTAACAATTTACAACAAGGTTTAAATAATATCATAGATGTTTTATGTTCAAAAGGACGTATCGCTGTGACTACATATCACTCTCTTGAAGATAGAATTGTCAAAAACATTTTTAAAGAAAGAAAAGATGTGACTGTTCTAACCAAAAAACCTATCATTCCTTCACAACAGGAAATAAAAAATAACTTATCTGCGCGCAGTGCTAAACTTCGTGTTGGTGAAAAGCTATGAAACGACAAGAAAAAAAGTATGTCAATAAAATTGGTATTTTAGTATTAGTAAGTTTGCTACTATTAATTTTTTATTTAAGGCAGCAATATATTATTATCAAGTTACAAAATGAAATCAGCCAACTTTATGAACAAATATCTGCAGAAGAATCGTTAAATAAAAAATTGGAAGTAGAACTACAAAAATATACTGACCCGGAATACTTGAAAAAAATTGCACACAAACTCAACTTTGTTCCTATATCAAACGATGATGTCGTAATAATTGAATAAAAAATGAACAGGAAAAGATGGAGTTTGATAAAAGCAGTATTTATTATTTTGATACCCTCTGTGCTAATACTGCGATTATTTACTATACAGGTTTGGCAACATAAAGTTTATAGTAATAACATCACTAAACAAATTTCGTCCAAGATAGAAATAATAGTTCCTCGTGGAGATATATTAGATAGAAATAACAGAATCCTTGCAACTTCTATCATTTTAGCTGATGTATATTTATATTCTGAAGGATTTTTATTTTCTTTGAAACATTTAGGGCCAAAAGATATAGAAAAAAATTTTCGCATGATAAGTTCTTTATTAAACATATCTAAAGATGAAATCTTAAATAAATGTAAACAGAATAAAAGGTTCTGTATTGCCACAGAGGTAGATCTAATAAAAGCTATAAATCTAAAGTATATACCTGGGATTGAAATTGAAACATATCAAAAACGAGTCTATCCTTACGAAGAATTTACAAATTCTATCACAGGAAAGATCAATAACGATGGTTATGGTTATTCAGGTGTTGAATATGCATACAATGATGTCTTATCCAGCATTAATAAAACAGAAATTAATGTTTACAGGAGTGGAAGGTTATCCAAATCGCCTGTAAGATTAATTGATATAGCTAATATAGAAGAATTTATTAATACACAAAAAAACTGCAATATTAATTTGACTATTGACATCCCATTGCAATCACGTATTTTCTCTATACTGAAAAAATTTTATGAAATTTACACCCCAAAACTTATTATGTGCATCGTACAACGTGTTGATACTGGTGAAATTCTTGCTATGACTATATATCCTGAAAGAAACCCGCCTATGGAAAACCCTGCGGTTAGTTGGAATTACGAGCCAGGCTCAATATTTAAAATTTTCCCAATGGCTATTTTTATTGAGAAAAATGTAGCAGATCCGCTGACGGTAATTCATTGTGAGAACGGTAAGTTCTTATATTTAAACCATGAATTTTCTGATGTTAAACCCCATGGGAACCTATCCGTAGTAGATATTCTTGTACATTCATCAAACATAGGGATGGTGAAACTTTATTTAAAATATGGAAATCTTAACGAATATTTTTACTATTTAAAACTTTTTGGTTTTGGTAGTTTAACAGGTATTGAGTTACCATCTGAGACAAAAGGTTTCCTACCAACACCTCAAACAAAAACTTTCTCATCTTTGACTCCGTTGAATATTAGTTTTGGACAAGGGATAGGTGTTACACCAATTCAAATAGTTAATGGATATACAATGGTCGCAAACAATGGATATTTACTACAACCGTTTATAGTAAAAAGAATAACAAACGCTAAACAAGAAATTATTTATTCTGGTAAAAAACGTATTCTGCGAAAAGTTATTTCTGAACAAACATGTGATATTATAAAAAACATGATGTATGAAACAGTTGAACGTGGCACTGCACAGAAAGCAAAGATAAACAATCTAAAACTCTGTGCAAAAACTGGAACAGCACAAAAGTTTGATTTTACTATTGGTAAGTATTCACCTATGAAATATTTAATGAGTTGTTGTGGTTTCTTCCCGTTAGAAAAACCTGAATTTACTGTAGGAGTTTTTATTGACGAACCCAAAAATGCAAGGTTAGCATCAGAAGTTGCTGTACCAATTTTTAAAGAAGTAGTTTTAGAAATATTGAATCATTATAAAGAAGTTGCTTATGCAAAAGCATATTAGTAGTTTAATTGAAAATATAAACATATTAAAAGTACAAAATAAACATTTGATCCAAACATTAAATGTTTCCGGAATAAAATATAATTCAAAATTGGTTACTAAGGGCGACATTTTTGTATGTTTACCTGGAACACATACCGACGGTATATTATATATAGATGAAGCTGTAAGGAATGGCGCTTCGGTCATTGTAACACAAAAAGATTTAGAATTCAAATATGCAGATGTATTACTGCTTGTTGTAGATGATATACAGACGACACTTGCAAAACTAGCAGCAAATTTTTATGAAAACCCAACAAAAAATCTGTTGTTGATCGGTATCACTGGTACCAATGGTAAAACTACAACTTCTTATCTTCTTGAAAATATTTTTTTAACTGCTGGTTATAAAACTGGTGTAATAGGTACTATCAATTATAGATATGGCGATAAAATTATACCTGCAAATAATACTACACCGTTTGCTTCAGATTTACAAGCAATATTGTATGAAATGTTAAATTCTGGTGTTAAAGTTGTAATAATGGAAGTATCTTCTCATGCACTTGCACAAAAACGTGTTGCTGAATGTGAGTTTGACATAGCTATATTTACTAACCTATCTCCTGAACACTTAGACTATCACCATAATATGGAAGAATACTTTAATGCAAAAAGTTTACTTTTTAAATCAATGACATCAACAAAAAAGGAATGTTTTAATAATTCAACTTTGGGTAGAAAAGTTTGTGTTATAAATTATGATGACGAGTACGGTAAGAGATTAATTAATTTATGTCCCATAAAAGATATTTTACTTTATTCTAAAGGTAGTAAGAACAAAAATGGCAAATTTACTGCTGTAAATATCCACTATAAAGAATTAGAGACAGAATTTGAAATTGTAAAAAATAACAATCTACGAGTAAAAATAAATACACAATTAATTGGTGAATTTAATGTTTACAACATTCTTGCAGCTTTTGTTGCAGCATACTCACAGGGTGTTGAAGTTGAACATATAGTTGAAGGTATAAAAAAAGTGAAATCAATACCTGGAAGGTTAGAAAAAGTTGAAGTTCCAGCAGATTTTAGTGTTATCATTGATTACGCACATACACCAGAGGCGTTAGAAAAAGTATTATTAACTTTAAAACAAATCCCGCATAACAGAATAATAACAGTTTTTGGTTGCGGTGGTGATAGAGACAGAAGTAAACGTCCTATAATGGGTAGCATTGCAACTAGTATGTCTGACTATGTAATAGTGACTTCAGATAATCCAAGAACTGAGGAACCACAAAAGATTCTTTTAGACATTGAAGTTGGAATAAAAAAAATTAATAAACAAAACTATGAAATAATAGTTGATAGAAAAGAAGCTATCTTCAAAGCGCTATCTCTTGCCAGGACAAAAGATATTATTTTACTTGCAGGCAAGGGACACGAAGATTACCAAATAATTGGCACTGAAAAAATACATTTTGACGAAAGAGAGATAGTAAAAGAATTTTTTAAGAAATAATCTTAGGTATGAATTTTAAATTATCTAAGCCAATATATCTAAAAAATTTTATTTTAACATCTTTAGCAAAACCTTTGGTAGATTCTAAAATAAATTTTGACTACAAAATAAAATATGTTGTTACAGATACAAGAAAGTATAAAGGTAAAGGTGGTATTTTTTTTGCCATCAAAGGAAAGACTTTTGATGGGCATAATTTTATAACACAGATTATAAATAAAGTTGACTATGTGGTAATTTCTGATAAAGATGCTATAATAAATTCTTATAAAAAGAAATTTTTAATTGTCAAAGATACAACAGTAGCGCTTGACCGACTCGCTAGTTTGTATAGATCATTATTCTCCAATGTCAAATTAATTTCAGTTGTAGGAAGCAATGGGAAAACAACTACAAAAGAACTTATCAAATTTATACTTGAAAAAAAATATAACACTGTTGCTACTTATCTTAATCAAAACAATCTTTTTGGTGTTGCTTATACATTGTTCAACTTAAATTCTAAAACTGAATATTGTGTTGTTGAACTAGGCATTTCTGCAGCAGGTGAAATGGATATCTTAGGTAGCACAGTAAAACCTAACACTGTTGTTATTACAAACATAGGAAAAGAACATTTAGAATTTTTTGGCAGCGTTGATAAAGTTTTTGCTGAAGAAACTAAGATTGTACAATATATACCACACGATGGCTTGTTGGTTATCAATAGAGACGATAATTATCTCAAGACGCTCGGTTGGACCGGAACAAAGAAGTACTATGGTATATTCACAAATAACGATAACCTTGATGTATATCCTCAAGGGTTAAGTTTTAAAGACACATATACAGAAATTACCATTATATTAAAAGATGAGCTGGGATTAAAACTCAAAATGCCAAAAATAAAAACTAAACTTTTGGGAAGACATAATGTTTATAACATACTTGCTGCGATAACTACTACATTCTTTAGTGGAATGACTGATTCAGAAACTATAGTTGAAAGCATCTCTGAGTTTGAACCATTAGCAATGCGTGGGGCTAAATTTATCGTAAATAACAATATTATTTTAGATGAAAGTTATAATGCAAATCCAGACTCTATGTTTTACTCAATAACAGAATTTATGAATATTTTTGTAAAGAAACAAAAAGTATTAGTTTTAGGTGATATGTTAGAATTAGGAGATAAATCTAAACAAGAACATGAGAATTTGAAAAACATTATAGATTTCAATAAAATAAAATTTCTGTATCTCATAGGTGATAAAATGAAATACCTTTTGGAAACTTTAGATGAAGATCAAAGGGAAAAAACAAAATATTTTGTTGAACTAAATGAATTAATCAACGAATTATCAAAAATTCTTAAACAATACAACAATTTAGCTATTTTGTTTAAGTCTTCTCACGCAGTAGGACTGCATTATGTTGTTGAAGAGGTTCGGAAATTGATGGACAAGTAGTTATTTTGACAAACTCTAGGAGGTGAATTTATGCTTTATTACTTTTCTACATACTTAACAGTTCTCTTTAGTGGTTTTAATATTTTTAGATATATCACTTTCAGGTCTTTCTTAGGTTTTATATTAAGTTTCACAATTTCCTTAATAGTTTTACCATGGTTTATATCATTCGTAAAACAGAAACAGTTCGTGCAGACAATTCGTGACGACGGGCCCAAAACACATTTTGTTAAACAGCATACGCCTACAATGGGTGGCATTATTATTCTATTTGCATTTCTTTTATCAGTGATTATTTCAGCAAGGCCAAATAGGTTTGTACTATGGTCAATCTTTGCTACAGTGTATCTTGGGATATTAGGTTTTATGGATGACTACCTTAAAATAATAAAAAAACATCCAAGAGGTGTACCAGCAAAGTATAAACTTATGTTTCAATTATTGTTCAGTCTTATATTATGTTTTTACCTATATTTAGCGCCTGTAAATTACCAATATTCAACACATCTACATATACCATATCTAAAAGAGGCCTTTGTAAGTATAGGAATTTTTTATTTTTTAATCGTTATATTAACATTTGTTGGTGCATCTAACGGAATAAATCTTACTGATGGACTTGACGGTTTAGCAGTGGGTAATATCATTTTTGTATCTATAACTTATGCTATCTTAGCTTATGTTGCAGGGAATTATAAGTTAGCTTCTTATCTGAAACTTATCTATGTAGCTGGTGCTGGGGAACTTACTGTTGTTTTGTCATGTCTTATTGGTGCATGTCTTGGATTTCTTTGGTATAACTCTTATCCTGCATCAATATTTATGGGTGATACTGGCTCGCTTTTCTTAGGCGGACTAATTGGTATTATTGCTATATTCATTAAACAAGAATTACTTTTAGTAATTGCTGGCGGCGTATTTGTTGTAGAAGCATTATCTGTAATCATTCAAGTAGCTTATTATAAAAAAACAAAACGTAGAGTTTTCTTAATGGCGCCGTTACACCACCATTATGAACTCAAAGGTTATCCAGAACCTAAAATAACAACACGATTCTGGATTGTTAGTATTTTGTTGTCAATCATTGCCTTATCGTCTTTAAAAATAAGATGAAACTTTTTGACTTAAAAAACAAAAAAATTGGTCTCGTTGGTCTTGGAGTCAGTAATCTACAACTTGCTAATTATCTAACAAATTTTACAGACAATATTTTTGTAACTGAACAACTACCGTTCGAGAAAATAAAAAGCATTCTCAGTCAACTACATCCTTCAGTTAAATACGAATGTGGCGGACATACAGATAAAATTCTTGATTCAGACATCGTAATAAGGTCACCCGGTATACCTCTTCATAATCCATTGATCAAAAGAATACTTGGTAAAAACATTCCTATTTTCACTGAATTAGAACTTGCATATCAAATTTTGATAAGTAAACTTGGCAGTGAACCGCTAATAATTGCCATTACCGGGACTAACGGGAAAACTACCACTACTACTTTGATTGGAAAAATTTGTTCGTCATTTAAAAAAACAGTTGTATGTGGTAACATTGGTGAACCTTTGACAAAATTTCTTGATTCAGCAACAGTTGATACCATATTTGTAATAGAAGTCTCAAGTTATCAACTTGAGGATATTGTTAATTTTAAACCTAAAATAGGTTGTATACTTAACATTACTGAAGACCACTTGGACCACCATCTCTCTATGGAAAATTATATTAAGTCCAAGTTTAACATTTTTAAAAATATGACACAGAATGATTATGCAGTATTAAATTATGATGACATAAATATAAGAAATTATACGCCAACCGTAAGTAAAGCTACTATTGTTAATTTCAGTAAATCTCACAAGCTGGATTACGGATGCTGGTATGACAGAACAAGTAGTAGTGCTATTTTTAACTTTAAAAATATTTATGAAAGTATAAATGTTAAAACCTCACTTATTGGAGAACATAATTTAGAAAATATAACAGCGGCGATAACCTGTTGCTTGTTAACGGGTATACCAAAGGATATTATAGAAAATGAAATTAAACAATTTCGTGGAGTGGAGCATAGATTAGAATTTGTACGTGAGATTAATGGAGTAATTTATATTAATGATTCAAAATCTACAAATGTAAATTCTACCGTTGTAGCATTAAAAAGTTTCTCAAATCCAGTACATCTCATTCTTGGTGGCCGTGATAAAGGTGCGCCGTATACACCACTTATACCGTTGATTAAACAAAAAGTTAAATCTCTTCTACTGATAGGTGAAGCTACAGATGTTATATATCAACAACTTAAAGATCTTAGTGTAAACGTTTATAAATGCGAAACTTTAGAAAATGCTGTAAAAAAAGCTAAAGAAATATCAGTTAGTGGCGATGTTGTACTTTTATCTCCAGCATGTAGTTCGTTTGATCAGTTTACTAATTATGAACACAGAGGTAAAGTTTTTAAACATATTGTTGAAAATTTATGAATCTATCGCATAACAAAAATGTTGATATACATATATACAAAAATATTTACTTTAGCGTATGTATAGTCCTATCTATAATAGGTTTAATTGTTATTTATTCTACTACAGTATGTAAATCTACGCCTGTCTATAACTTTTTCTTAAAACAGATAATTGCGACTATCATAGGATTATGTTTATGTATATCAATTGCAAGATTAAAGCATCAATATTTTAGAATAATAACATATCCATTACTGATACTTACGGCTCTATTACTGATCACTGTGTTATTTATGCCTGAAATAAAAGGAAGTAGAAGATGGATACCATTACCTTTTATTGGCAATTTCCAACCGTCAGAATTAGCTAAATTTAGTATCGTATTGTTCACAGCAAAGTTTATAGATAAACATAGAAGCAAAATAGTAAATGGAAAAAAAGAATTCTGGATTCTTGTTGGTGTTGTTTCATCATTCTGTGTTCTGATTCTTCTGCAGAAAGATATTGGCATTCCGGCCATTATTTTCTGTGTTACTTGTACACTATTGTTTATAGCTGGGATAGATATCAAATATCTTATTAAACTATTAGTCATAGTATTGCCTGTATTTATTGGAGCCTTAGTTACCCAGCCTCATAGAGTTAACAGAATAAAACAATTTTTTTTAGATAGAGAAAAATCTATCTCTTCATATCAAATTAAACAATCAATTTTTGCAATCTCACGTGGTAAGTTTTTCGGTTGTGGTTTAGGACGAGGCGTGTTCAAAGAATATTACATTCCTGAAATACATACCGATTTTATTTTTTGCACAATAGGCGAAGAACTTGGTTTCATAGGAAGTTTATTAATTGTTGGTGCGTTTCTGTCACTTGCTTATTTTGGATCTTTAATTGCTCATAGGCTTTACTATACGCAAGGAGGATTTTATGGTAGTATGTTGGTTTTAGGGCTAACATTATACACTGTTATTCAAGCATATCTCAATATCGCTGTAGTTACAAAACTTTTTCTACCGAAAGGTATAGGATTACCTTTTGTCTCATATGGTGGCTCATCAATGGTAGTAAATTTTATAACCTTGGGCACTATACTAAGTGTTTGTAACACCACTAAGAAATGAATATATTAATTGTTACATCGCACACCGGTGGACATTTCTATCCTGCAATTGAAGTTTGTAAAAAACTTTTACCTAAAAGTAAGAAAATTGTTTTTGTGACACAAAAAGGTAAACTTTTCGCTAAACTTATATCTGAACATTTACAATCAAACAAAGTTAAATTAGAATTTATCAAAGCACCATCAATGCCAAGGAAAAATTTAATTTCCTTATTTTCATTCGTATATATGTTTCTACTTGCATTTGTAACATCAATTTTTATTTTACTAAAAAACAAACCGAAGTTGGTGTTCTCCACAGGAGGTTACACTGCAGTTCCAATAATAATAGCATCAAAAATATTATTCCCAAAAATTCCCATAATCCTTCATGAACAGAATTGTGTACTTAGTCTTACAAATAAACTTCTACGCATTTTTGCTACCAAAGTCTGTATTGGTTTTGATGTATTGCATAGCAAAAAGTATGTTTTTACAGGGAATCCTCTTAGAGAAGTATTTCTTAAAGAGAGCAACAAACAAGAAATCTTATCTGAATTAGGCTTTGATCCAAAGAAATTTACATTATTAGTTTTTGGTGGTTCTCAAGGTGCACAAAGTATAAACACAGCAATTATAAATTTTTTAAAAATAAACTCAACTTTAGCAGATAAAATCCAGATTATACATATTACTGGACAATTAGATTTCCATCGTGTATTCAGCCAATATAACAACTTAATTTTCAAAAACAAAGTAATACCGTTCACAGAAGAAATTTATAAGTATTATACTGTAGCAAATCTTATTATTTGTAGAGCGGGCGCTATGACAATAACCGAACTTATCTATTTCAGGAAACCCGCTATTCTTATTCCCCTACCTACGGCAGCTGAGTTACATCAACATTGGAACGCTAATTACCTTAAAACCTTTGGTTGTGCAGAGGTCGTATATCAGACAACAAAAAACTGGGAAGGAAAACTATATAGTTTAATAATTACCTTAATAACCTCACCTAAATTAATGCGCTTAATGGAAGAAAATTATACGAAGATTCCACTCCCAAAAATAACTATTGAAAGAGTGATAGAAAATATATATATGTTAAATACAAACAATGGACGAATATAGTAACAAATTCTACAAGAAACAGTTAGAAACTGTACAAAAGAATCTTGTAGCTAACGGTTTTAAAAATACTGTTATCTTTGAAGATACAAATTCTATGGTTGATTATGTTACTTCATTAATAGGTACAGGGAAAAAGATTGGTATAGGAGGTAGCCAATCTGTCCGATTAAGCGGTTTATTAGAAAATTTGAAATCAAAAGGTAATGAGATTATTACACATACACACGATATGAATGTTCAAACAAGGAGAAATGTTTGGCTAGCTGCACAACAAGCTGATTTTTACCTTGCGTCACCACAGGCGGTTACATTTGATGGAGAACTAATTTTTTTAGATGCGTATGGTAACAGAGTTTCTGCGATAATTTTCGGACCAAGTAAAGTATTGTTAATATGTGGTCGCAATAAATTAGTAAAAGACATAGAAACTGGTATTTGGCGTTCAAGAAATATCGCTGCAGTAAAAAACAATATTCGTTTAGGTAGAGAAAACCCTTGCGTTAAAACTGGTAAATGTGAAAATTGTAATTCTCAACAAAGGATTTGTAATATCTTGGTTGTCCTACATAAAAAACCAGCATTTACTGAATACGAAATTATGCTTGTAAACCAGGAACTTGGCTATTAAATAATTCAATGAAAAAAGTAAAAATTATAATAAACAAAACTGAACTTGACAAAATTTTAAACAGACTTACAAAACTTATAGTAAAGAAATATAAGGATTTAAACAATCTTGCAATTGTTGGGATTCACACTAACGGTGTATACCTGGCACAACGTATCGTAGAAAAAATCAAACAGTTAACGAATAAAAAAATAAAACTTGGATATATTGACATAACTTTTTACCGAGACGATATCGGCTACAGAAAAAATATTCAACAACCAAAAGATACACAAATAGATTTCAATATTGACAATAAGGACATTTTGTTAATAGACGATGTTCTTTTTACTGGAAGGACAGTTCGTGCTGCTATGGAACAACTTTTAGAGATAGGAAGGCCTAAAACAATCTCTGTCCTTGTACTTATAGATCGTGGATTAAGAGAACTACCAATATATGCAGAATTTGTCGGTAAAAAGATCGCGACTACGCATAAGCAACAAATTGAACTTCTGTTAAAAGAAACTGGTGGCGATGATACTGTAGTAATATATACAAAGTAAAAAATGCTAAGACAGGAACATAAATTTATACACAAACATCTTCTTGAACTACAATCTTTATCAAAAGAAGATATTGAATTAATTCTTGAAACCGCAAGACCCTTTAAAACACTATTCACGCGATCAATAAAAAAAGTCCCAACACTAAGAGGACGTACGGTAGTATTACTTTTCTATGAACCTTCTACAAGGACAAGGACATCATTTGAACTCGCAGCTAAGAGGTTGTCAGCCGATACTGTAAATATCGCAGTACAAACATCAAGTGTACAAAAAGGAGAATCGTTGATTGATACTGCAAAAACTTTAGAATCAATGAAGGCAGATTTTATAGTTATACGTCATTTTTATTCTGGCGCACCATATCTTTTATCTCAATATGTTTCTTCTTCAATAATAAACGCAGGTGATGGTTTTCATGAACATCCGACACAGGGATTACTGGATATTTTTACAATAAAAGAAAAGAAGGGTAAAGTTAAAGATTTAAAAGTTGTCATCGTAGGTGATATTTTACATAGTAGGGTTGCACGTTCAAATTTATGGGGATTAACAAAACTTGGTGCTAAAGTTGTCCTTTGTGGTCCCCCAACTTTGATACCACTTGATATTGACAAAATTTTTCCACAGGTTGAAATAGAATATAACCTTGATAAAGCAATTAAAAACGCCGATGTGATTAATATCCTGAGAGTACAATTTGAACGTCAACTTGAACATTTATTTCCTTCAGTCCGTGAATACAGTCTTTTATACGGAATGAATAAAGACAGACTAAAACATGCCAAAAACGATGTTTTGATTCTACATCCAGGACCTATGAACCGCGGGATTGAAATTACAACTGACATTGCTGACGGTTTACACTCTGTTATAAATGAACAAGTTACTAACGGTATAGCGGTAAGAATGGCAATATTGTATCTTTTATCAATTGCAAATTCTAAACCGAAAAAGGAACTCCCCAAATGAAGATTTTGATAAAAAACGGTATTGTGTTAGATCCAGAACAAGATATAGAAAAAAAACTTGACATTTTAATTGAAAATGGTAAAATTACTAAAATTGCTGAAAAAATAAATTTAAAACCTAATAACTTAATCATTAATGCTAAAAGTTATATTGTATCTCCAGGTTTAATTGATATTCATACTCATTTACGTGAACCTGGTAATGAAGAAGAAGAAACAATTGCTTCAGGGACAATAGCTGCGGCTGCTGGTGGTATAACTTCTGTGTTTTGTATGCCGAATACACAACCGCCAATTGATGACCAAACTTCTGTAGAATTTGTTATGTTAAAAGCCAAAAGTGAAGGTGTTGTGAATGTTTTCCCTGTAGGTGCGATAACTAAAAATCGTCAAGGTGAAGAACTTACAGAAATAGGTGAACTTAAAAAAGCTGGAGTTGTAGCAATTTCTGACGATGGCGAACCTATTTCAAATTCTAAAATAATGCGTCGCGCGTTAGAATATGCGCGAATGTTTGACCTTACAGTAATATCACATTGTGAGGATAAGCTACTTACTAAAGGTGGTGTTATAAACGAAGGTAGAGTTTCAACTTTACTTGGATTGAGAGGTATGCCAAAAGAAGCAGAAGAAATTATGGTTATGAGAGACATAATCCTTGCATCTTTAACCTTAGGGAAATTACACATAACTCATGTTTCAACAAAAAATTCTATAAATTTTATCCGGCATGCTAAACAAAATGGGCTACAAATAACCTGTGATGTTACCCCGCATCACTTCACTCTGTCGGAAGATGAAATAGAAAAACAACCATATAACACTAATTTAAAAATGAACCCGCCATTAAGAACACATGAAGATGTAAAAGCTTTAATAGAAGCAATCAAAGATGATACCGTTGACTGTATAGCTTCAGACCATGCACCACATACAGTTGAAGAAAAAAATAAAGAATTTGACCTTGCACCGTTTGGCATAATTGGTCTTGAAACACTTCTTCCATTATCAATTACATATTTATACCATAAGGAAAAATTGCCGTTGAAAAACATTATTAAAAAATTGGCTACAAACCCGGCAAGAATATTCAAACTAAAAGATAAAGGTTCTTTAAAAATAGGTTATGATGCCGACATTACAATTTTTGATCCGTACAAAGAATTTGTCGTTAAAAGTTTCTCCTCAAAAAGTTCAAACTCGCCATTTATCGGATGGAAACTCAAGGGTAAAGTAAAATATACAATTTGTAAAGGGAACATAGTTTTTAAGGACAAAAACAACTGAGAATACGAATTATAAATGGAACTAAAAACTGCTAAAGTTATACAAAATAAGGTTTTATCTAAAAATACATTTTTGATGCAACTACAGAGCATTCAAAAAATGAAAGTTTACCCAACACAGTTTATTTTTTTAGACACATATCCATACAAGTTTTTGTTGAAACCATTCACCATCGTAGAATACAGAGAAAATATATTGACCTTAATCTACAGAACTATATCAGACGGAACAAGATTCTTATCCACCTTAGGTAAAGGAAATATAATAAAATTTTTAGGTCCTTTTGGTAATTACAAAAAAATTACTTCTTTAAAAATTAAAAGTGAGGATAAAATAGCACTTATCGCTGGTGGCAGCGGTATAGCGTCTATTATTTGTCTCTATAATTATTTCAAAAACTTTACAGATAATATACAAATATTTTATGGTGAACAAACGAAAGAGTATATAATAAATCTTAAACTTTTTGACATAAAAAACATTGTTTATACTACAGATGATGGTTCTTACGGAAATAAAGGAACTGTAGTTGAAATTTTTACTAATAGATATCCACTCAACGTTCCCAATTATGTATTTCTTTGTGGACCTGTAGCGATGATAGAGACATTGTATAGTAACTTACGAAAATTTAACAGTACCAAAATATATGTATTATTAGAAGAATACATGTGCTGCGGAGTAGGCGTATGCAGAAGTTGTATCGTAAAAGTACGCTCTAAGAACAAATCAGTTATCAAAACGGTCTGTCAGGACGGTCCTACATTTGAACTTAAAAACATCTTGTTTGACTAATTTGTCTGCTGTTCTAATTTTTTGAGGCAAGATTGTAGTTCAATCTCTATATCTTGAGGTAAGTTGATAAATTGTAACCCTATTCTGTATTTGTTTTGTTCATTTTCAAACTTAGAAGAATGTACTACTTTACTTATTGTCTCAATTGTAAGATCAGGTAAATAAAGTTCCACTTCTAAATATGTACCTACTGGCAAAAATTCATCAGAAATAAATTGTAGTCCACGTGCTGATACATTAATTGTTTTTGATATAATTGGAAGTAATGACTTAATCTCGCCAGATTGTAGTTTACGCCATGCAAACGCTACCTCTTTGTTAATACGCACAAATTTTCTTTGTTCAATCTGATATAATTTTTTTGTTATAAACAAATCTAAAATTTCTTTATCAAGTTTACCTTCATCCGCCATTTTATACATTATTTTTATAGCTTCCTGCTGGGTGTATGGCGGTTTATATGGCCTATCATAGCTTATCAAAGCATCATAAATGTCTGCTACACACAAAATACGTGATAATAAGGATAATTTTTCTTTGTTAAGACCTTCAGGATATCCTGTCCCGTCCATAAATTCGTGATGTGAACATGCAACCGTTGGAACATTCTTAAATTCTGGTGGGAAGTAAATGTTTGATAATATTTCTCGTGTTATTTCCACATGTTTTTTCATAACTTCATATTCTTCAGGTGTAAATTTATCAGCCTTTAATAAAATACTGTCAGGTACACCAATTTTGCCAACATCATGTAATATTGCAGCATACTGCAAAGATTTAACATCGTTTTCTGGCAGTTTCATCTCTTTTGCAATATTCAACGCATACTTCATTACTCGCAATGAATGACCTTTTGTTGTCGGGTCTCGTGCATCTATTGCAGCAGCAAAAGATTTTAACAAACTCTCAAGTAACATTTGAAGTTGATTATATAACTGTACACTTATTATAACATCACCAAGCTGGAGACAGAATAATTTCAGCAAATTAACATCATAATTTGTAAACCCCCTCTTACTTTTCTTATTAAGAACTTCTATAACACCGATTATGTTCCCTTTCTTATCATAAATAGGAGCACAGAGTGTTGTTTTTGTCCTAAAACCTGTTTTGTGATCCACGATAGGTAAGAATCTCGGGTCATTATATACGTCATCGTTTATAACTACAACTTCGCCTGTCTTTGCAACATAACCTGCAATACCTTGACCTATAGGTAAAACAATTTCTTTAATTTCCAATTCTTCAGCAGCTATCGTCCATAAAACGTTTGTGTCAGAGTTTACTAAGAAAATACTGCTACGTTCTGCAGACAAAAGTTCTGAGATAGAATGTACAACATAGTTAAATAACGATTGAAAATCACTATGGTGTGACAGTTCTGAAATTATTTTATAAACTCGTTCATAATCAAATAATTGTCTAACTATATGGTAAGTTAAATAGGTTAGAAAAAAATATGTAATTATGATTATAATAGAAAAAATTACGGAAATCTTTAGTAAGTATAAACTAACAATAAATATTAACGTGGATGATAAGATAAGAAAAATATAATATTTTTTTTGCATAAGATAAGAAAGAACATAAATTTTTTAAACTTATTACCAAAAAAATTTTATTTTGTCAACTATAGAAAAATTTTTTTCTACAACAAAATTGTTTTTTAGTTCAAAATTTATTATTAACTATAATGTTAGGAAAGCTTACTTTTGTTAAATGGGGCGGTAGTTCAGTTTTGGGAGAACGTCCGCTTGGCGTGCGGAAGGTCGGGGGTTCGAATCCCCTCCGCTCCATAATAAATCATTGTTGCTTCTTAACATACGTAGTTCATTTATATAAATAGATAGCAGAGAATAAAATTATAAGTTCTCTACTGTTCGGTTAAAATTTTTCAAGAGAACTAACGCAAAGGAAGATTATTCGTACTTGTTAATTTTAAGCTATAAAAAGTATTTTTGTTTCAGCCAAGATATATATTGGCTAGTTTAATAGTACTCAGGAATTGCTATCTTTATCTTATTATAAACTGTTAATATCTTAAATATTGCCCCTCACTTCTCATAAGGGATATAGTGAGGGGCTAAGACTTGTCAGTTATTTTATTTACTTTTTCCCTTTCTTTCCTTTGCGAACCATTTTTGCTCTCGAAATATCACCATTTTTGTCAATAAAGTACAGATATCCGTCTTCTTTTTTCACACCAACTTTTGCAACTTTCTGTGGTTTACCACCCTTTTTACCACCACGAGCCATCTTCACACGGGAAACATCGCCATCTTTATCCACAAAGTACAGATACCCATCTTCCTTTTTTACACCGACTTTTGCAACTTTTTCTGCCATATTTTTATAACCTCCTTTTTATAAGATTTGTTAATAAATGTTATAAATTAATTTTATTTTGTCTCTGGATAAATATGTACATGACCAAATATATCTTTCAACATCACTGAATTCTTTGTTCTTGAAACTACACTTTCCGGCGCAACTATAATTTCTGTTCCCTCACGTGTGTTTACTATGTATTCAGGTATGGCAAATGAGGTAATACAACTTCTAAGTTGTCTAATCAATCTCAATCCCGAAACTATAGTAGGACGAAAATGTGAAGTACCCTCAACGATTTCTGGTTGAATTAACCTGTAAGGTTTTATCCTTGATTTTACTAAACTGTATAATAAATCTGCAAGTATTTGCACTTTGTCGTTAATATTTTTTAACAGGATCGTTGTTGAAACCAATGGAATACCATAACTCAAAAGTAAATTACATGCATAAGTTGCCGCCTGTGTCATCTCTTTTGTATGATTAATAGTAACATCAATAAATACAGGTTGGTATTTTGAAAGAACTTCACAAAGTTTGGGTGTAATACGTTGTGGTAAAATCACAGGAATTCTAGTTTCTATTCTTACCAAATCTATATTTTTAATTTTATTTATGTGTGATAACAAAAATTCAAGTTTTTCATCAGACAAAACTAATGGATCACCACCTGACAAAACCACTTGGCGTACTTCATTGTGTTCTTTTAAATACTTTAATACTAATCCAAATTCTCCATGTGTGATATTCCATTCATGCTGTCCTACGAAATTTCTAACTGCACAGTACCTACAATAGGAAGCACAATTGTTAGTCACCAAAATTATTACAGTATCAAGATAATGTCTCAATATGGATCTACCTGGTTTTAAACCATATGACGTGCTTGATGGAACATCACATGTCCTACCTTCTTCAAGCAGTTCTTCTGGCAACTTTTTTATCTCTCCAATTGTGGGAATAAACTGCTTCCTAATTGGACAGTGTTCACTATTAACATCCATATGTTCTAATAGATAAGTATTAACTGCAAATGGAAATTTAGAGTGTATAATTCCTCTTTGTTCTTCTGTTGATAAGTTAATAAATTTACTTAATTTCTGGATAGTAGTAATTTTATGTCTAAGTTGTGAGTACCAATCTGTATAAATTTTTTGGTTAGTGTTTTCTTTGGTATGTGTTTCCTGTGCAGATCGCAATGGTGATGCTTTGATGAAATCTTCCGTTTCTGTACTTTTACTACTCATTTATTTTTTAGTAATTTATCCAGCGAGTATTGAAGATTTTCTCTCGTAATAAGATTTTCTTTTAGCCAATTATCTATTACTGTTTTAGAAAATCTATATTGACGACCTATCTTTGAAGCAGGAATTTTTTTCTCTCGGATCAATTGATAAATTTTTGACTTGCCAATGCCTAAATACAAAGACAGCTCTTTTACATCCATTACTTCTTTGAACTGTTTTGATTCTTTTTCTTCTACCATTGTTTACCAAATTTTGTCTTATAGTTTTTTGTTTTATTATATTTTACCAAATTTTATTTTTTCTTGTCAAGAGTTACATAAAAAATTTTTTTCAGTAGTACGTATGCCTTAAGTAAAATGGTATAAGTTTATGAACACTCGTTAGTCTGTAAAACTCCCTATTTTGTTCAATTATCATTTTTGCTATAGCTGCTGAAGAAAATCTTACTCTTTTTATCTTATCTAATCCCTGAAGGTCTACAATATCAGGGGCTATATAGTAAGTTTTATGTTTTGCTTGATTACTCACCGCTTTTTCTAAAACATCTTTTCTAACATAATTTTCTTTACCAATTTTCTTTATTCTATTTTTTCTCAAAATAAATTTGCACAAGTAAAATTCGTTTTTCACAGATGGGAATAGTGTCACAATTTCGTTATATGAATATTTAGTACTTTCAAGGTAATCTCTTTTGAATTCGTATAGAAGCATCATAAAAGAACTTGTTGTTACTACATACTTCATCTTACAAAAGTTTAATAATTCACGTATAAAACATAACCCTATTCTCAATCCTGTAAAACTTCCTGGTCCAGTGTTTACACCTATGATATCTAAATCCTTAACCTTAATCTTTGCTTCATGTAATAACGTATCTAATGCAATAGTCAATTTTTCTGAGTGGTCCATAGAATTTTGTTCAAATAAATAAAATCTATTATTTGAATATACTGTAACTGAAAGTTTCGAAGTAGAAGTGTCAAGCGTTAGAATTTTATCATATGTCATATGTTATATTGTTTTGATGATATTTAGAATTTTATTTTAATTGTCCGAATATTATTCTTACTGACTTTAATATCAACCATCACAACCTTGCCAACATTAAGTTTGAATTCTCTTTTTTTAAGAAGTTTATTTGCCCATTCAATACATACTACTATTTTTTTATTGGTTAAAGAAAACTGTGTTTCTTCTAATAAATCATACACTATACTTCTTGCAAATTTTTTTTCGACACGATATAAATCAATGTGATACATTTTATATCTATTATTTTCTAACTCATTGACCATAACAAAGGTTGGACTAGTAATATCAGCATGAGAAAATCCAAGTTTGCTTGCAACACCTTTAACAAATTCTGTCTTCCCTACACCTAGTTCGCCGTTGATCAGAAAAATTAGAGTTTCGTTTTCTATCAAAAATTTTTCTGTAATCGAGGAAGCAAATTTATGAGTTTTAACCGGAGAATCTGATATAAAAAACATATAATAAAATTAATAATTTTTTAGGAGAGAAAATTCTGTTACATCTACACAAAGAAAGGACTAAAATGTTTTAGGTATCTTTAATCTTCTTCTATAGCCTAAGTTTATAAGCTAAATTAAATATTATTTTTGTTCTGAGGATTGCTGTGCTTCTTTTTCAAGCTTTTTTGCTTCAATACTATCTTTAATAGAAGTAATACCAGCAATAACTGCTAAAAGTCCTGCTCCAATTAGCATTAGTGGTATACTACCCTGTATAACAATAACTTGTCCTGGCCATACTATCCACAACCAGATACCTATCGCTACTGCTATGATTCCACCTATTAATGCTCCCATATTATTTTAACCTCCTTTCATAAATAAACTTCAAACCATTACCTACGAACTACAATCTACAAAAAAATCATACAATAAAAACAATTAAAAGTCAATAATTTACTTAAAACTATTTTACAAGTTTTGATATTTCTTCTACCTGAGAATCTGTAAGATAGTCAATACTACCTAAAAGTTTTGCAATTATGATAACTTTTGAAAGATGTTCAACTTTTTCTGTTCTATATAACGCAGTTTTTATGTCTTCACCGACGGTAACCAAACCATGGTTTTTTAAAATAAATGCGTTGTTATCTTGTACATATTTTTGTACTTTTTTCGCTAAATCTTCCGTATATAATGTGCCGTACTCTACAACTGCAATGTTACCAACAGAAACAATTATTTCTGGTAACACTACTTTATCAAATCTAACACCAGCAACTGAGGAAACTGTAGAATATGTCGGATGCGTATGTATTACAGCGTTTACATCTTGCCTAAAACGATAAATCATAGAATGTACACGCCACTCACCTGAAGGTTCATTAAATCCTTTTATTTTTTTACCTTCAAAGTCAATTATGACAAGGTCATCAGGTTTTAAGTTTAGTTTACTCTTTGCCTTTGGTGTAATTACCATTTTTGTATCATCAACACGTACTGAAACATTACCATCAGTACCAACAATATATTCTTTTTCAGCAAGATATTTGCAAACTGAAATAATTTCTTTTTCAATCCGCAATATAAATCTGTTCATTTTTTATCTGCTACAATCACAATTGTTTTGTATTTATATTTTTCCTCATACGATATAATCGTGATAAATATTCTACCACACCCCATAAAATATATGCAGAAAAAATTATAAAAATTGAACTCTCGGGATAGGCAAAAATCAACAGTACTGCTACAAGTATTAAACTAAACATTTTAAATGATACTTTTTGGTTTAACCTGAGATAATTTAATTTTGGATATCTAAGTCTGGTTACCATAAGCAATGCTAGCATAACAACTAATCCTGGCAATAAATTTAACATCCAGGGTAATAATGTTAACAAAAAAGTTATATATCTTTTTGATAAACTATATTCAGCAGTTGAAATACCAAGAAGTAAAACTATGGAAACAATAATTCCTGCAGCTGCTGGTGTTGGTAAACCCTCTATAAAATGTCCTATCTTATATTCACCACTATTATAAACAGCAGTGTTAAACCTTGCAAGTCGTAATCCACCAAAAAATGTGAATATAAAACACACTAATATACCAGCAAAACCGTATTTATACATTACTAATTGCCATACCAAAATCATTGGTGCGATACAAAATGTTATAAAATCTGCTAACGAATCAAGTTCTGCACCTAACAAACTTGAAGCCTTCCTTGCTCTTGCCACCATACCATCTAAACCATCAAAAATAATCCCTAAGAGTATCATCCAGGCTGATTTAATAAAATTTCCTTTCATACATAAAATTATAGAATATATACCACAAAACATATTCGCTGCTGTAAATATTGTAGGGAATAAGTATAAATATAAACTTTTGTTCATTACATTTTACTCACCTCTTTTTACAGCTACAATACTGATACCAGCATAAACTTTCTGTCCTTTACTAACTAAAAGTTTATAAATATTTTTAGGAAATTCAAAGTTAACCTGTGAACCTAACATTATCGCACCAATTTTACTACCCTGAACAATGTTATCTTTTTCTCTAACCCAACAAATGATACGGCGAGCCGCTATTCCTGCTAATTGTATTATTTTTAGTTCCGCACCATATTTATCTTTAAGTATTATCGTATTTCTTTCATTAAATTTTTCTGTTTTATCTTTCCCTGCGGGATAGAATTTACCTTTTTCGTATATTATTCTTTCAACTATACAATCTACAGGTGCTCGTTGGATATGTACATCAAATATAGACATAAAAATTTTTATACAATATGTATTATCTCTCTCTTGGATTTCAAAAATTTTACCGTCAGCAGGTGAGTAAAGTACAGTATTATTCTTTTTTATCTCACGTTGTGGATCACGAAAAAAGTTTAACAACAAAAGCGTAAGTAAACATAAAAATAATGTTGGAACATAAAATACAAAAGATTTAAAAGTTAAAAACCACACCAAAATAGTTAAAGTGGCAGATACAAATACTAATTTTCTTCCTTCTTTTAGCATTTATTTCATCCACGGCATCATCTCTCTAAGTTTCTTACCAACTTCTTCAATAGGATGACCGTCACCTTTCTTTAACAAATCATTAAATTTTTGTCTCCCGGTTTTATTTTCTTTAATCCACTCACGGGCAAACTTTCCAGACTGTATTTCTTTAAGTATCTTTTTCATCTCTTTTCTTACTTTTTCATTAATAACTCTTGGTCCACGGGTTAAATCACCATAACATGCAGTGTTTGAAACTCTTCTTCTCATACCGGAGATCCCATGTTGTTGAATAAGGTCAGTTATAAGCTTCAGTTCATGCAATACTTCAAAGTAAGCTATCTCGGGTTGATACCCAGCTTCTACTAAAGTATCAAATCCTGCATAGATAAGTGCACTAACACCACCACAAAGTACTGCTTGTTCACCAAACAAGTCTGTCTCTGTTTCTTCCTTAAAAGTGGTCTCAATTACACCTGCACGTGTTGCACCGATAGCTTTTGCATACGCTAATGCTAACTTCATTGCGTTACCAGTTACATCCTGATACACTGCTACCAATGCAGGAATACCTTTACCTTGTCTATATAATTCCCATACAAGCGGTCCGGGCCCTTTAGGTGCTACCATAAAAACATCAATATTTTTTGGCGGTTTTATTTGTCTAAAATGTATATTGAACCCATGAGAGAAACAAAGAGATTTTCCTGACTTCAAGTGTTTCTTAATTGACTTTTTGTAAACCTCAGCTTGTATATGATCCTGAGTTAAAATTTGAATTACATCTGCTTGTTTTGCAATTTCTTCCGCAGTATAAACTTCAAAACCATCTTCCTTAGCTTGTTTATAATTCTGTGTACCTTCAAGTTCAGATACTAAAACCTTTATTCCTGACTCGCGTAAACACAAACTCTGTCCCCTTCCTTGACTACCGTAACCGATTATCCCTACAACTTTGTCTTTTAGTATATTTATATCTGCATCTTTGTCATAGTATATCTTGACCATAACCGCACCTCCTTATACACTATAAAATTTTCACTACTATCTGCCATATGGTAACTTCAGTTTAACATCTTTTACATTCGATTTATCTAAAACATCACACTTAGCCAACCTACGAGAACGACCAGATGTCATACCAATAAGCAAATGTCGTCCTCCTGCTTTCTTATATTTTATCTTACCAGAAGATGTAAATCTAAATCTCTTCTTAGCACCACTGTGTGATTTAAGTTTTTGTTTCACCATAATCTTTTTCTCCTTTCAACTTTAAGTTTTCTTTTTTGGTTCAACAATTAATGTTAATCTGTTTTCATCTTTTCTAACATTTGTGATCGTACCGTAATCAGTTAAACCTGCTTTTATTTTTTCTATAACTTTTTGTGATGATTCGTCAAAATGTTCAGAAAACCTACCTTTTGTCGTAATAGTAATTTTAGTAGGATGCGAATGCTGTAGAAATTCTTTTACATGGTTAAGTTTTGTCTCTAAATCGTGGTCTGCTATTGTTGTTTTCAAATAAATTTCTTTAATTTCATGTTGTCTTTGTGCTCTACGTATTTCTTTTTCTTTCTTTTCTTGCTGATATTTAAATTTAGAAAAATCTATAATCTTACAAACTGGCGGGTTTGCCTGCGGTGCTATCTCTACAAGATCAAGACCTAACTGTTGAGCTTTTTGTAACGCTTGCTGCAACGGCATTATACCTAACTGTTTCCCATTTTCGTCAACTACTCTTACTTCTTTTGCACGGATAAACTGGTTAACTCTATATCGGCGGAAATCCATATGTTTGTTATTCCCTCCTGTAATTATTTTTCATTTAATCCTGTCACTCTATAAAATTCTAATTTGTTCTTCAGTCTTTAGTTTCGTCTTTAAGAATATCAATAAATCCTTCCAGACTTATAAATTCTGTTTTTTCAGTTCCATATCTGCGGAAAGAAACTGACCTATTTTGCTGCTCTTTTTGTCCTACGATAATAACATAAGGAATTTTTTGAACAATACTTTCACGTATCTTGTATTGTAGAGTTGAGGAACTATCGTCTAATTCTACACGGAAGTTATGTTTACGTAGTATAGTTGTAACTTCAGTTGCGTATTCTATAAACTTGTCACTTATGGTTAAAATTTTTACTTGAATTGGAGCAAGCCATAAAGGGAATACACCAGCATAATTTTCTATCAACACTGCAAAAAATCTTTCAAGCGAACCTAACAACGCTCTATGTACCATAATTACATACTTATCTTGACCATCTTTATCCCTGTATTTTACATCAAAACGTTGTGGTAGATTAAAATCAACTTGTATTGTTGAACATTGCCATAACCGTCCAATAGCATCTTTTATTTTAAGGTCAATTTTAGGTCCATAAAATACACCTTCGCCTGGATCTATTTCATAACTTAAATTTTTCTTTTCCAACGCAACTTTCAAAGCTTCTTCTGCAAGATTCCAATGTTCTAAATCACCAATATATTTTTCAGGACGTGTTGAAAGTTTTATACTATACTCTTTAAAACCAAATTTGTTCAACACATTTACTACTGCATCTAACAAAAATAATATTTCATCTTCTAAATTCTCTGGTGTACAAAATATGTGTGCATCATCCTGAGTAAACCCGCGAACACGCATAAGTCCATGTAAAACACCAGAACGTTCGTACCTATAAACATTACCAAGCTCAAACAATCTTATAGGTAGTTCTCTATACGATCTTAGTTTTGATTTATAAATCAATATATGCCCAGGACAGTTCATAGGTTTTATTATATATTTCTGTCCTTCAATATCCATAGGTGAAAACATATAGTCAGAATAATAATTTACATGGCCAGAAATTTCCCACAGGGATATTTTTGCTATATGTGGAGTGTATACAATCTGGTAGCCGTTTTTTATATGGAATTCTTTAAGATAATCTTCAATAACTTTACGCACAATCGCACCTTTAGGTAACCAAAACACAAGGCCACTCCCAAACTTATCTTCAAAAATTTCAAATAATTCAAGGTCACGACCAAGTTTCCTATGGTCACGTTTCTTTGCTTCTTCTAATCTATGGAGATAATCTTCCAGTTCCTGTTTGGTTAAAAACGCAGTACCATATATTCGTGTAAGCTGTGGATTTCTCTCATCACCACGCCAATACGCACCTGAGATTGACAAAAGTTTAAAGTATCTAACCTTACCTGTTGATTCTAAATGTGGTCCTCGACATAAATCTACAAAATTGTTATGGGTATAAATTGAAACTTTCTCTTCTTGTATATCCTGTAATAGTTCAAGTTTATATATTTCACCTTTCTCTTTAAAAATTCTGATAGCTTCTTCTTTTGGAAGTTCGCTACGAATAAATTTGTAATCACTTTTTATTATTTCTAACATTTTTTGTTCAATCTTAGGAAGGTCTTGTTCTGAAATTTTACAAGGTAAGTCAAAATCGTAATAGAAACCATCTTCAATTGCAGGACCTATCCCAAGTTTAGTCCCAGGATAAAGTTCAACCACAGCAGATGCAAGAATATGAGCAGTTGAATGTCTTAAAGTCTGAATATCTAAGTCCTTATCCATTATCTATCTTTTTATCCAGATACTTATACCAAAAATAAAAAATCTGGGTGCGACAGGACTTGAACCTGTGACCTCCGCCATGTCAAAGCGGCACTCTAACCATCTGAGCTACGCACCCAGTTTCTTGTTATTAAGTAAGTTATTAAACTATAAATTTTGTCACTTAACTTCAATTGTTAGATTTTCAACACCTTCTTTAACAATTTTCCGTACCAAACTTATAATTTCATCTTTTACCTTTACTACAACAGGTAACTCTTCACGAGAAAATTTTTGTAACACAAAATCTTTAGGGTCTGTACCGTCCGGTACAGGACCTATACCTATTCTTATGCGCGGAATATATTCTGTTTTAAGTTCTTTTATTATATCTTCCAGTCCATGATGTCCTCCAGCAGACCCTCTCTGTCTAACACGAATTGTTCCAAGATTGATAGCAAAATCGTCAAGGATAACCAAAACTTCCTGTGGTGAAATTTCTTTTTTTTCTATATATTGTTTAACTGCTAGCCCACTAAGATTCATATATGTTAACGGTTTTAAAAAATGTATTTCTTTACCATGGATTTTCTTTCTACCGATAGAAAAATCACGATGGTTAAAAAGTTTGAAACCGAATTTATTCGACATATAGTCAATCATCATAAAACCTATATTATGCCTATCATAAATATGTGCTCTTCCAGGATTGCCAAGACCAACAATAAGTTTCACTTTCATAATTTTCAAACCCCCTCAACTACAAAAAACTAAAAATATAAATTAACTCCTAATTTAAAAATTGTTCCTTGTGTTTCAGCAGAAATATTTTTTCCTGTGTGATCTTTATATTTGTCTCCAACTGAATATCCGGGTATATTTGTATCCCATACCTCAAAAGATAATATAGGAATATTAAACAATATATAATCAAAACCTAAACTAAATGAAAAAAATTTATTTTCTCTCATTGGAAAATACTCAAATTCCATACCTGTACCAAAATCCATAGTAATGGCTGTACAAGAAATATAATAACTAGTAGTAATGTTTTCATCTCGTAATGTAGCAAAAATATCTCTTGCTATAAATTTTAAATCTAAATTAAAAATTTTGTTATAAGGTTCTAAAAAAAGTTTTGAAATTCTCCAAATATTCATATCAAAGCCTAAAATATAAAAGGCTAAATTTTCTCTAAAATATAATGTTCGTGTTGCTGCGGACCAATAAGAAAAAAAGAATATTAAATTATTTTTGTTGCTACCTATACCAAATGTATAGATGTTGTTGCTATCAAGTGTAGGTATTCCATAATATTTTAAATCATTATTCAACAAATTTAAACTTGGAGAATATGTTCCTACACTAAATAATATTTTTGTGTTTTTTTCTGTGCTAGAAGAAAATCTATTAATGCTACTTCCTACTCCTACCCCAGGCGGTGGACCAACATACGCATTTTTTGTAAATAATAATAAACTAAAAATTATTACAGATATTTTTAAAAAATTATTTATTCTCATATTCTAACCTCCATACATTCATAACACCTTTTTGTTCTTCTCCTCTGCTTGATAAAAAGTATATATTTTTCATATCAGAAGACCATACTGGCCATAAATCATCTGAAAGATGGAACGTCAATTGAGTAAGTTCTGTCCCATCAATGTTTACAATCCACAAATTATCATTTTCTTTTTCTTGAGAAGTATTTTTTGTACCTTTGTTGGAAGAAAAAACAATTTTTTTTCCATCAGAAGAAATATCAAATGTAGATACTCCAAAATCTGTTCCACCAATAATATGTGTCTCAGCACCTGTTTTTAAATCTAACATCCATAAACCATAATATTTATCCCCAGAATTTTGTCGTTTAAAAATTATTTTCTCACCATCAGGAGTAAACTTCGGCAAAACTCCACTCCCCCATTGTGTTAACATACCACTACTAATTTCGTATGTCCAAATAGTAGAACCACTCCAATTCCATTTTCCTGTTTGTGTATCGTAAGTATATTCCTTAGAATAAAACAAAATCTTACTACCATCAGGAGAAAATGAAGGATAAAAAGCATTCCTTGGTGAACTTGTAGTTATCTGTTTTATTGCAGAACCTGTTTCTGCACCTATTAAATATATATGCCAGCCATCATCACGATATGCACAAAAAACAATTTGTGTTCCATCAGGAGAAAAATTAGGGTTTATTTCTGTTTCTTGTCTTGAAGTTCTTTGTGTTAAACCTCTTCCACCTTTAAGTGATTTTACATAAATATCTCCATTGCCACTTTTCCAGGAAGTAAACGCTATTTTTGTCTCATCTTTATTTATAGCAAAAGACTGTTCTGTGTCAATAAGATCTTCTTTATCTGTAATTTTTGTTAATTTAAGCCCACTTTCTTGTGGCACTGTTGTTAATGTCCAATATTTGCCTAATGAAACACATCCACTAAAAAACAAAACTATTGTTATTATTAAGAATATAAATATATCTCTTTTCATACAAAAATCTCCTATTATCATTTTTTCTCTGTACTTTTTTCACTACCACCTGTAGATACTTCCACTTCTTTTTCTTTCTTACCTCTTGCGATAACCTCAGGTTCCTGCACGGTCGCTGCTGTTTCAACTGGTGCAACTTCTTCAACTTTTTTGGATAAAATATGAACTATAATAGTATCAGGCGATTCTAAAATTGTAAATTTCTCTTGAGGAATATCTTTAACTGTAATTGCCTGACCAATCTTTAAATTTGAAACATCTAATTCTATATATGCTGGTATATCCTTAGGCATACATTTAATTTTTACTTCCCTAACAGGAAAGTCAATCATACCACCGGTTAATTTCAAAACTGTTTCTTCACCAACAAGTTTAATTGGTACTTTAACTTCAATTTTTTCTTTCAAAGAAATCACTTGGAAATCAACATGTATAGGTTTATCTGTCACCGGATCTTTTTGTATTTCTTTTATAATAGCTGGATATTCTTTATCTTTAAGTTTTAAATTAAACACAGTACCTTCAATGGAAGAAATTTTTGTAATTAAATCATTCAAAATTTTATATCTTACCCATAAATTAACTGGTTTAATTTTTACACCGTAAACTATAGCTGGAATATAGCCTTTCTGTCGCATCTGTTTGAGGTAACCTTTTGTTTTAATTTCTCTTTGTTCTACTAAAATGTCAATTTCTTGTACCATAATTTTAATTCTCCTTTCTTATACAAACAGTTCGCTAACTGAAGTGTTTAAATGTATACGTTTAATTGCTTCAGCTAAAAGTTTACCAACGGATAACACTTTGATTTTTTCGTTCTTCTTATCATAAAGTGGGATTGTATTTGTTACAACTAACTGTTCAATGAATGAATTCATTATTTTTTTCTCAGCATCACGACTTAGCACTGGATGTGTACATGCTGCATAAATTTTTTTTGCACCTTCTTCTTTTAGCCTTTCTGCAACTTTTATCAACGTCCCTCCAGTATCTACAATGTCATCAAAGATTACAACAACTTTGTTTTTAACATCACCTATAATATTCATTATCTCAGCTTGGTTTGGAGTTGGCCTTCGTTTATCAACTATGGCTAACGCAGTATCCAACCTTTTTGCAAACGCACGTGCACGTTCAACACCGCCAGCATCAGGTGATACTACAACAACATCTTCTTTGTTTCTTGTATCTACTAAATTGTTAAAGTATTCCAAGAACACAGGTGTAGCAAATAAATGGTCAACAGGAATATCAAAAAATCCTTGGATTTGTCCTGCATGAAGATCCATAGTTAATACTCTATTAGCACCTGCCGCTACTATAAGGTTAGCAACAAGTTTGGAAGTGATAGGTACTCGTGGTTCTGATTTCCTATCCTGTCTCGCGTAGCCAAAGTACGGTATCACAGCTGTAATCCTTGCTGCAGAAGCACGTTTTAAAGCGTCAATTATTATAAGTAATTCCATAAGATTCTCGTTAACTGGTGGACAGGTTGGTTGTACAACAAAACAGTCAACCCCACGAATGTTCTCTTCAATTTTTACTTCAACTTCGCCATCTGCAAACCTGCCTACATATATTTTACTTTCGGATATACCTAAATATGAAACAATTTCGTTATATAATTCTTTATTTGCGTTGCCGCTGAAAACTTTAAGTTTGTTATTCATCATTTTCTCCGTTATGTTTCATAAGTAATCTTTTTACTATTCTATGGTTTGGTTTATGTATTTCTTTCGTTCTTGCGATAACAAAGGTGTTTGCTGGCACATCTTTGCTTATAGTGGACCCTGCTGCTATTACGACATTATCACCAACATTTATTGGCGCTATTAAATTCACATTAGAACCTATAAACACTCTTTTACCTATATAGGTTTTATGTTTTCTAATACCGTCGTAATTGCAGGTTATTGTACCAGCACCTATATTTACATTATTTAAAATAGTAGTATCACCAATATAAGATAAATGATTAATCTTTGTACCACTTTTTATTTCACTCTTCTTAATTTCTACAAAATTGCCAATACTTACATTATCTGCTATGGTTGTTTCAGGACGAATTCTACTAAACGGACCTATACTGCAATTATCACCAATATTTGCGGAAACTATATGAGAGTATGTAACAGTTACATTGTTACCTATATTACTAAAATTAATATAACTATTTGGACCTATCACACAACTTCTACCTATCTGTGAATTCATAATTATACAACCTTGCAAAATCTGTGTATCTTCACCGACTTTCGTATTCCAATCTACATAAACTGTCTGTGGTAACATTATTGTTACACCGCTACGCATCAAGTTATTTATTATTTTATGTCGTACATATTCTATAACTTCTGTAAGTTCTTCTCTACTATTTACACCTTTGAACTCTTTAGCATCACCACATTGTACTGCTTGTTTAGACTTAATATACTTTAAAGTATCAGTAAGATAGTATTCGCCTTTTTTGTTTTCAGGCTTAACTTTTGAAATTGCACTCCACAGTTGAGGTAAACTAAAAACATATACTCCAGCATTTACTTCTTTAATCAACTTCTGAGCATCAGTAGCATCTATTTCTTCCACAATTTCTACGAAATGTTTTGATATATCACGGACAATACGTCCGTATCCAGTTGGTTCGTTTGTTATAAAACTTGCAACAGTACAATCAACTTTTGCCTCTATATGTAAACTAATTAACCTATTAATTGTTGATGGACTAATCAAAGGTACATCACCTGATAATACAACTAAATATTTAACACATCTTGGTAACTTTTTATTTAGCTGTTTGACAGCGTCAGCAGTACCAAGTTGTTGTTTTTGATAGACAAAAATTAGCCTTTGTTTCAACTTATTGTCTATAGAAGATTTTAAAATTGCATCTTTAACTATGTCAGCTTTGTGACCAACAATAATATAGACCTTACCAGCATAATCCGTTTGTGCAACTGTCTCCAATACATATTCTATCATAGTTTTACCACAAATGTCAAACAAAACTTTAGGTAATGTAGACCTCATCCGTGTCCCTTCACCTGCTGCAAGTATAGCATAAGCTATTTTGTTATTATATGTATTCTTCATAACTTGAATTTTATTTTTTTCTTGTATGAGTCAGCCATATTATGATATGTCCGTGCAGCTGTCTCCAGTATTTCAAGTTGGTTACATAATTTTTGTAATTCTTGCTCCTTAAGTAATCCTTTTTTGTACAAAACATATGCTTTCCTACCAATTTCAATAAGTTTTTGTAGTTTTTTCTGTTCTAACTTTATCTCCTTAATCTTAGCTTGACCTAACCTTATTCCGTAAACAGTATCTTGTTTTAAGATCGTTTTTACCTCGTTAAGTATATTACCAACTTTATCTGTAAACTTTTTAAAAACATTCCCAACCATATTTATCTCCTTATATTATTATTTTGGCTAACATCAAACCTTTTGCTGGTGCTGGTTTTAACTTACAGTATTTCCATTCAGAGATTATTCTTTTTATCTCATCAAAACCAAGTTTACCTGTTGCAATCTCAACTGCTAAGGATACGATATTTCGTATCATTCTATGAGTAAATTTATTACCTACAAATTTGAAAATAATAAAACGTTGGAACTTCGTAACAGTTATGGCGATCTTACACCTTGTGTTTTTTCTTTCTTCAACATACTGTTTAGTCGTAACAAAATCAAACTTTTTTTGTGATGAAATAATTTTTAGTACCTGTTGTAGTTTCTTAAACGAAATCTCTTGTGTTAAATGCCAGCAATAATCTTTAAAAATTGTCGGTGTTGAGTACGACGAATTATACAATAGGTAATAATATACTTTTTGTCTCGCATTAAACACATTAAAACTTTTTCTAACTTTAACAATATCAACAACTTGCAAGTCTTCCGGAAGAAAGTAGTTAATTTTTTTTAGAAATTCATCACGATCATCTATAACTTCCTCGCAAACGAGTTTGCAAACATTACATAATGCATGTACACCGGTATCTGTCCGTGAGACTAGTTGAAGTTTAAATTTTGATGTTAACAATTTGTTTAATACAGATTCTAACACACCTTGCACTGTTCTAAACTGATCTTTTCTTGTCAAAGAACCTTTATCAACAGAAGTACTTCTATTTATTCTTTGTATCTGACTTCCAAAAAAGTTTTTGCCATAATATTCAATTAAAAGTTTATAAACCGGCACTGTCGTGAATTAAAGCGGAGAATAAAACCTTAACCTGGTCAGTTACTTTGCACTCTATACTCATTTACAAGGTCTGTATAAGTTATTAACTGAATGTTTTTTTCTCTTAGGTAAAGTTTGAGTTTAGGGTCACAACTGGATGATAATTCATACTCACGCCATAGCTCACCATAACCAGGATGTGTCATCAACTCAGCAACAGTATAAGGTTCATCAATATTCCCCCAATACCAACCTTCAATAAAATGTGGTGGGTATACAATTTTGTTTTCTTCAATTACCTGTTTAAACTCGTCATACACATTTTGGTCATAAATTACTTTTCTATGAAATCTTATTGCAGGGATGTTATATTCTTTCATCAAACAAATAACTACTGGAAAAATTTCTTTCACAAGATGTACATGATGATGGCCAGTTAAATGGTCTGGTATAATGTTACGGGATAATACTAATTCAATCTGTCGTTTTAACTCACCACGGATCTGTTCTATAGGTAAAGGTTGTTGTTTATATCCTACAATACGGCCCCTACTATGGTCTATCTCAAAATATTCGTCAAGATCAATATGTATACCTATAGAAAGTTTTGGGTTATCCTTTGCAAGAAGTACAGCATCTTCAAATCCTTCTTTTGTAACAATCATACTTGTAGAAGTTACAACACCATTCTTGAATGAATGTATTATTCCTTGATTTATCTTCGGATTGAATCCGAAATCGTCTGCATTAATTATTAGTTTTTTCATACAATCTTCCTTGTCACCATTTCTTCTAAAATTTGTACTGCGTTAAGTGCTGCTCCTTTAAGTAAATTGTCAGAAACAATCCACATCACTAAACCGTTCTCACAAGAAAGATCTTCGCGTATCCTGCCAACATAAGTTATCTGTTTTTGTGCACATTCTACAGGTGTTGAATATCTAAGTCTAGGATCTTGACTTGTAGGTTCGTCAATAACTTTCACACCTTTAGCAATAGAAAGTATTTCTTTTGCTTGTTGTACAGTAATTTTCTTCTCAGTTTCAATCCACACAGATTCTGAATGTCCTCTGAACACAGGAACACGAACACATTGCGCTGAAATTTTAATATCAGGAGATTCTAATATTTTCTTAGTTTCGTTTACCATCTTCATCTCTTCTTTAGTATACAAATTTTCTAAGAAAATATCAATTTGTGGTATTAGATTAAAAGCAATCTGTTTTGGGAAGACTGATGGTTGCTGTTTTTCTACACAAAAGAAACTGTTATTAAATGTTAGAAGAGAATCCGTTTTTTTCAACTGTTCAAGTACGACCTGTGCCTCGTTAAAAAGTTCAACCATAGCTTTCCCACCAGCACCTGATACTGACTGGTATGTTGAAACTATTATTCTTTTAATCCTTACATATCTATGTATTGGTGCTAACACTACCACCATCTGAATTGTAGAACAGTTCGGGTTTGCAATAATTTTTTTATCTTTTGAAAGTGTATGCGGATTTACTTCAGGAACAACTAAAGGTATATCTTTTTCCATCCTCCATGCAGAAGAATTGTCAACCACATATATTCCTTTTTGTGCAAACAACGGTGCATATTCTTTTGACACTGACGCACCTGCAGAAAACAATGCTAACTGTATATCTTTTGCATATTTTTCTACATTCTCTTTTGTTAACTCTATAACTTCGTATTCTTGGGATTTAAACCTTATCTTTTTCCCAACAGACCTGCTTGACGCAAAAGGATAAATTTTGTTTACTGGGAAATTTCGCACTTCCAACATATGCAGCATCTCCTGTCC
>JANXDG010000064.1 GCA_025059805.1 Endomicrobiia bacterium | reverse complement strand
GGTAAGAGATTTGTAGGGGTTGTAAATGGTGAGTTTGTAGCGAAGGATCCAACTGCTGGGGTTAAGATAGCTAAACCAGAAAAGGATAAGGAAGATGCTACTGGAGAGCAACCACCGCTACCTGAAGTGGCTACAAGAGGTGTAATAGATACCACTAATCGTGAATATTATTTGGTAAGAGGTGATGGTAATACCTCAGCTAGGGTTTCAATAAGAGGAGCACAGATGGTAGTAATCGGAGTAGGAACAACGTTTTTGACTGGGTCAAGATTAGAGGATGGTTCTATAATTACAAAAGGTTCATTAGTTATGGGTGCTGATGGTAAACTTAGAAGTGGGGGAGGTAAGGTATCAGAAACTGTCAGAATAATAGACGGAGATATTAATGCTCAAGTAACTATATATAACGAATATGGAATAAGTGCTTCTTATTTTAGCTCTGATGTTACATACTTTACCTCTTATAATAGATATTACTTTGAATATTATAGACCTTCAGACTCACCTATCCTCACATGGGAATCAGTAACAAATGGAGTCCGAAGTGTGTGGGACGGAATCACAAACATGATAAATAATCCTCAAACTATAGTTGATGCATTTAATAGTGCAGGTAAAGCTATAGGTGACTTTTTTACTGGTGCTGGGAAAGCAATAAGTGATTGGGCGGCAGGTGCAGGAAAATGGTTAGAGGAAAACTGGCAAGGGTTAGCAACATCCGCTGGAGTTGGTGCAGCAACAGGTGCTGCGATAGGTGCGGCTGGGTTAGGGATAGGTGCCCTTGCTGGTGCTATTGTGGGAGGGATTATGGGTGTAGTTAGTTATATTGTAGGGAACCAACTTTCTGGTGGTAAAGGTGGAGGTTTCACAGGGAATCAAATTATTGATGGAGCAATAAACGGGGCACTTGGTGGATTGAGTGTGTTAAATGTTGGAGCATTAGCTGCGCGGTTGTCAGGAAGTATAGCTGTACAATTAACATCAAAACTACCGTTTTTAGCAAAAACTTTTTCAGTGGTTGGTTCATCTGTGAAAGCAGTGTCCTCTGTAATATCCAAAGTTCCTATGGTTGGTTCAGGGGCTACTAGTTTATCCACTAGAATTTCTACTAGTATTGTAGGTAAATTAGTATATAGAGAAATTGCTTTACACATAGCAACACGGAAAGGTATAAGTAGTTATAACAATTTTGCTGAAGGTAGATATGTGGAAGGTTTGGTAGATTTAGCTAGTGCTATTGCTGCTTTTTCTATTCCTAAAGTTGGTTTAGTTCAAGGTATATCTATAATTTTTTCTCCAACAAATGCGTATTTAGCTGTGCAAGATTTTAAGGAAGGTGATGTGTTGTCAGGTATTGGCCACACTGCGTTAGCAGCTTTACCGTTTATTTCAGGGCCTGTAAATCTATTTGGGAGGGTAACTAATAGCGTAGATGATGTTGCTAAAGGTAGTGTAAGTGTAGCTACCAGGGCGAGAAACTTTTTCCTGCCTATGTTTAGTGGTGTAAATTCTTTACGTAGTGCGTTACCTATTATAGGTGGTGGTGTCACAGGTGCTGTGGGAAGTAGTGTTTATGCGTTAAGTGATGGTAAGTTTGACGGGTTAAAAGATGCTGCAATAATCGCAGGTGGTACTCTTGGCGGTATGATATTAGGTTCAGCTGCAAGAGATATTGTTACTAATATTAGGACAGGTATAAATTCTTTTGCTTCTGTTTATAAAACGGGTGGTATGGCAGCGTTAGGTTCAAAAATATGGAATAGTGCTCAACTTACCGCAACTAATACTTTACGCATTATGGGCAGTATGGTAGCGTTTAATGTTACAGACCTTGCTATGTATAAAACTTTAGGTTTTTCACCTGGTGTAGCATTAGGTTTGATTGACCCGAATGTTTCTTTTGAGAAAGTTGTAGTTGGTACATTTACAGATCCAAAGATGTTAGCGTTTGCTGTAGGTGCAAGTTTAGGTTGGAGTGTATTTAATCCAGTGATTAGTAGGATACCAGTTTTAGGTCCTACTATTAGGTGGATGGCGGACAGAGGTGGTTTCTACAAAGAAGGTGGAAAGGTCAGCAATTGGTTAGACAAAACACCTTTAGGAAGAGTTGTAAATCATTATACAAGATTTTTATGGGAAGAAGGTGTACAGGAGAGACCTATTGAGTATGGTTTTGCAAGTCTACAGAATTTAGGTATACCTATACCGCATACATTAAGTGAAGTTGTTCAGGAAGCAGCTGATAGAAGAGGTGCAGGGAGGTTCTCACGAACAAATATTGCTTCAGCATCATCACAAATTTCTGCTACGATTCCAGACTTTTTTACCAGTGTGGATAGGATTAATAATGTAGGTAATAGTAATATATTACAAAATGTTGTTCGTGTTGTTAATAACTTAGTGCTACAACAGGGAATACAGAATGTTTCAATTGAGGTAGTTCAGGCACCGAAAGGTGCGGAAGTTTTAGGTAGTGTAAAAATTGTGGATAATACAATACCTGCGGTACCTGTTGTTGTTGCTGAGATAAGTTTTAACAATGCGAAACAACTTAAAGATATATTATTGTCTATCTCTGGAGCTTCAGCAAATAGAGATGTTGATCTTAATAGTTTTGTGCAACAGGTAAGGTTTAACTATGATATTCTTAACAACAATTCTGACCTTGGTCTTCATAGGTTATCTTCAGAACAAAAGGTTGATTTTCTTGCTGGTATGTCTGTTTTTAGTGGTGTAGAAGAGGTGGTGAATAATAATGGTAGAATAGATATAGATAAAGTTAACGAATATGTTAAAGCGTTAAATACTAAAGAGTTGTCAAATTTAGTTGTAAGTGTTACACCTGTAATTGAGCTTATTAGGGATAAAAATGAAAACAACTTAAGAACAAAACTTCATACTGTGATGACTTCAGCGGTTGATAAGTTGATAGAAAATGTTACATCTAAACCATCTTTAGAAAATATAAGTTCTATTGTTAACATTACAGATTATATACTTAATTCTAACCTTAATGAAAATGAAAAAGTTGAGTTGGGAACAAAGTTGCTTACAAACTTAGCGACAGTGGTTAACAACTACAAGTTTACAACTTCTGTGACAAAAGAATCTCCTGTTGAATTACAACAACAGTATGAGAAAACATTATATGACCTTCTACCGCAACTAAACTCGCTTGCTTATACAATTGTCAATACGAACAATACTGTGCTGTATACATTATTTAGTGCGGTCCTTTCTTCTAATCCGCAGTTAAAACAACTTGCTAGTGCATATTCTTCTATCCTACAAGTTCAACAGGATACTCTACCGAATGTGTTAAGTAATATTATAAATTCTTTGAGAACACAGAAAATAGAACCTGTTTTACGTTTAATAGAAAAAACAGAAAATGTTAAGACAAAACTTGTTTTGTTTAACTTATTATCCACATTGTATGCAGAAAAAGTAAAGTTAGGTATTACTGTTGATAACGAGGCAGTGAATGAAAGTATAGCTAAGTTTGAAAAGTTTGTAAATGAGAATGAACTTACACAACAGCAAAAGTATGTAGTGGCTGACACAGTAGCGAAATTTAATTTTGTTGTAGGTGTGGAAGAGGGAAGTGGTGTTTCATATAAAGGGTTAGAGGGATTTGTAGAAGCTAACAAAAATATATATGATACATCTAAAGACAGGATAGGACAATACTATGGTAAGGTAGTAAAAATTGATGAAAAGTTAAATACACTTATTGTAGATGCAAAGAAAGAGTATGATAGGTTAAAACCAGTTGTTGGTGAGGAACAAGCAGGACAAAAAGTTGCTGAAGCAGTTATTCCTGTAATTGAACAACGTATTAGGAGTTGGTTAGGGAATGAACAGTTTAAACTTAATCCTGCACAAAGGGATGCTATTAGTAAGATATTAAAAGAGATGTTTAAAGAAGCAGAACAACATAGATACACACATATTTTGCAGACAGGTGGTGGGAAAACATTTATTGCGGTAGTATCTGCATTGTTATTAAGAGTTCAGACGCCAACTTCACAATTTGTTTCAGTATTTACCAACACTATTGATAACGCAAAAGATGTGTACAACCATTTAGTAGGTATATTTGGTAAAGGTTTAGGTGAAGTTGTAGTTATTACTGCGGATGACTTACAACAAGCGACAAATAATCCACAACTGTTAAGACAGAAATTACAGAACGCATCTATAGTTGTAACGACATATGACATCTGGAGTGGTATAGTGGCACAGACATTTTCAAAATTGCTTGATAAAAATACTGAGGTAGGCAAACGAGTTATTTCTTTGCTTAGCAAAAATGGGATAAGAGTTGCTGAGGATAATAATGGTAAAGTACAGTTTGAAGAGCCAACACAAGCAAGAGAAGCTGCTAATATTATTATAGAGAACGGTATTGGTTTGGACGGTCCAGATTTAATTTTACCGTTAGAAAGGATAGGTTCTGCAGTGGCTGATGAAATTGATTTCTTTTCTACAATACCTATGCAAGCTTTAGCAGTAAGTATGGGTAAGTATTATACATCAAGTAGATTTGTTGAGTATTATAAAGAAGTTCTTAATCTGCAAAGTAGTAAAAAAGTTTCTATTTCAGATATTAAGAAGTTAGCAGAGAAATACGCGGATATGGGTATTGATATATCTCGTGTGAGTAAAGATGTAAAACTTAATGTAGAAACAATCAACAACCTGATTAATTTATATTCTGAGGTAGGTAAGATGGTAAATAATGGTTCCTCTGAGAAAGAGATTATTAAAAATGTTTCTTCTTCACTACAACAACTAAAAGAAAGTATATCTGAAGAACAAGTTAGATCTGATATAAATCAATTAGTTGTGAACCGCAAAGCAGTAGAATATTTTGTTAAACTTAAAGATGTTACAGAAAGTTTGTATAGACAGTCAAATCCGTATAAAGGAGAGATAAAGATTGATGGCAGAACCGTTAAACTTTCTGATATATGGAAGTATGGTAGTAAATCACTTATAGATGAAATAATGAATATCACAGTTGATGAAAATGTTGAAGTTGAAAAGTTAAAAGATAGAATATCAGCTGAAGTTAAACAAGAGGTTGATTTAAAATTAGAGATTGCTAAAGTTGCGGATCAACTTTATAAAGAATATGGTAAATTATTCTCAAAACAAGAGATTATAGAACATTTATGGAACGGTATTGGTGCACATGGTATGAAAGAAGGTAGGGAATACTATGTTAAAGATGGCAGAGTTTGGGTTACAAATTTAGGTAGAGGTGTGGAAAACTTAACTTTACCTGCTGGTATGATGCAAGTATTAGAAGCAAAGCATAATGTTGAAATATCAAAACCTAACCGAGAGACATATATTTCAAACTCAGTGTTTGCAATGAGTTTGTTTAAAGACATAATAGGGCTTACAGGTACTGTCTCAAGTGGTGTTGAAACTTCAGTGCTTAAGAGGATGGGTTTTGAGAAAGACGGTAGTGCACCTAAGGTAGAGTCGCACTGGAGATTGTTTAATACACAGAAAGGTATGATTAAGTTTATCTACCAAGCGACACAACTTATGAACAGTAAAGGTATTGCTAACTTTAATTTGATTCTTACTCCTGATTCAAGTATTAGTAAAACAGCATATGATGTTTTAGTAGAGTTAGGTGTTAATCCTGCTGAGATAAAACTTGTAGATGGTTCTGTATCAGATAAAGAGTTGGATATGTTAAGAGATGAAGTGAAACAAGGAAAATATAAGTTTGTGATAGCGGATGCGTATTTGTTAGGTCGTGGTTGGAATGTAGGTAAGATGTTAGAAGCAGCAAATATACTTAAAGAACAACAGCAAGCAACATCTGATAAAGTACAGGCAACATTGTGGTTGTTAGAACCACATCTTATGACAGAGACACAGATGTTGCAATCGGCTGGCCGTATAGACCCGTTTGGTAATAATAGGTTTGATACATCTTTGTGGACAAAAGATATAATATCGCTTGTATCAGTAGAAACTGCAAGGGAGGTAAAAACTTTAAGGGAAGCAGCAAAGAATAACAGTTGGAATTGGAGTTTAGATATAATTGTTGATAACATTCACAAAGTACAGTTAGAAAATGAAGAAGAAGCGTTAAGGAAAGCAGGACAAAAAATTGTTGTTTCAGCACAGCAAGGTTGGGTTGAACAACATAAACAGTCACCACCACAAACTGTAGAGGTTGTTGAAAATGACCAACGCAATGATATAGAAAAAACAGATAGAAATATTGCTTCCGATGTTATAAACAATGTTAAACAAATACTTAATGAGAGTTTTAACAATAATCCTATTGCGAAACTTGTGGAGTATATGTTGATTATGGTGCATCACTATGAACAACATAAAAAATTTGAGGAGGAAGTTAAGTTGGGATGGAGTGATGTAGTTAAATCTGTAGTTGCTGAAAGAAATAAGATGAAAGTTGCACAAGTTAAATCTGTAATGTTTAAGAAAGATAGTTATGAAATTATGTTCTATGAAGTTGATAGTGAACAGCAAGCAAAAGAAGATTTAAATAAGTATCAGCAAATAAAACAGGTTTTAAGTGATAAAGTTGTAAGGTTTGCAACTACATATAAGAAACTTGATGATGGTAGGTGGGTTGTAATTTTGGTAAAAGAGAAAACGGATACTCTTGAAACAAAACAAGATTATCTAAAAGATGTAGCAGAGATACAGATTGCTCTATGGCGCAACAAAATGTATGATTGTGAACTTAATAAAGAAAATTGGAAAAACAACTATGGTGTTACATCTGATGGTAGGGTTGTGTTGAGAAATCCTGCAGTGGTGGTAATACATGAAGGTGATCCTCGTGAAGTTGTTGAGGTGAATGATGAGGTTGCGTTAAAAATTAAAGGTGGTATATTAGATTATTGGGGTCAACCTAAAGGTCCACATATTGATCCGTTGGGTATTGGTACGGTAGCGTCTTTGTTAGTTGACAATTTAAGAAAAGGTGGTATGGATATAAGAGATCTGCCGAAACTTATCCGTGGTGCAGCGTAGTAGGAGAAAGTAAAATAGAACACAAGAGTACCGGTGCACAAGTGAATGTGTGGAAGTTCAACGTTCACCGTTCATTGTTCATAGTATGGTTAGAGCACAAGAGCAACAGAGCAGAAGTTCTAAGAGAGGTTAAAATATTTATGTCGACAATACTAATAGTAGAAGATGATAAAGAAGTAGCAAATATGTTAAAAGAAAGGTTGGATAAGGAAGGGTATACAACATTCTTAGCACATACAGGTATGGAAGGGTTGAAAGCGGTTAATGAAATAACTCCTGATTGCATAACTTTAGACATATACTTGCCTGATATTAACGGTATGGAAGTGTTAAAAAAGGTGAAGCAAAACAATACGAATATTGTTGTAATAGTTCTTACTTCAGATGATGTTCTTGAAAAACAAGCACAACAAAACCATGCTGACGGGTTTTTAACTAAACCTGTTAATTTTAAAAAACTTAAAAGTTTGATAGAAACGAGTTGTAAAAAAGTTTGATTTATTAAAATAATATTTTTTCACAAAAAATTTACAAATTTATTGATAGTTTTTAACATTTTAAGTGAAAAATATTAAATGATGAGACATTTTAAAAAATTAGTTATACTAACTATTTTGTGTAGCTTGTTTATAAACGAAGTGGGTGGTTTGTATGTTGAAAATTGTGGTGGTCGTGAAGATGTTTTAGATATTGTGAGGTTAGGCGAGGTTGTTTTTATAAACTTTGTTGAAAGTTTAAAGAAAGTTGTAGACATTGCATGTTTAGTAAGCAAGCTTGGTTGTACTAAATCTCAAGAAAATACAGAAGAAAAAAATAAAACTAAAGATAGGAAGGATGAAATCTACTTGTTTATTCTACTTAATTTAGGTTTTGTTAGTATACTATTTACTCAGGTATTTTTAGGGTTCTGTTTTATAAGATTTTTAAGAGATAGACATTTATTTTATGTTTTTCTTTTGTTTTTAATATTACCATTATTATTTGCAAAGTTTTGTTATTATACTCCAAGAAGTACAATTGATGATTGTTCTATAATTATGAGGTTTGGTTAGGGTAAATTTACCGCCCTAATCCTTCCCTCGGACAACTGAGGGTTAAGGATTAGGGCGGTTTTTATTTTATAGGGGTGGAAGAAATGATTGATTTTTTCCCAAAATACAATTTTCAAAATGTAGGGAGGTTAAAACTATGATTAAGTTTAAAATACTAAAACCTATAGCATTTATAGTATTAGTAATGTTTAGTTATACTTTCATACTTTATGAACCTTTATACGGAGTTGTAAACGTTGTAAAAGCAAGCCAACAAGCAGAAAAAGTAATAGATAAACTTGAAGGTTTTGTGCTACCTTATAGGTTAGGCAGGGTGGTGGATAAATATGAGAATGGAAGTAAAGTTTGTGTTGTATTTATACAGGACCTACACTGTCATCCTGAAGTACAAAAAAATATATTTGAAATACTAAGGTTGTTTAATGACAGATACAACTTATCTCGTATATTCTTAGAAGGTGCACCAAAAGGAAATTTCTTCCCGTATTTACTTTCAACTATACCTGATAAGAGCTTAAGATTGGCTACTTTGGATAAGTTGTTAAATACAGGGTTGTTAAGTGGGGTTGAATATTTTGAGTCAATATATAACAGTGGTAAAGTGTATGGTGTAGAAGATTGGGATATATATTTATCTAATTACGAGAGGTTGCGTAGATTAGTAGATAAGAAAGATATAAATTTAGTTGAAGTAGATAACTTGAAGTCAGAACTTAAGTTGTTAACAAAAAAATATTTATCAAAAGATGTAAAAAAGTTCTATAAAAGGATAATGGCAACAAAGAATGAAGAGTTTTATAAACTTATAGAATCGTTAGCAAAAAAGTATGATATTTCATTAGAATTTTATCCTGAGATTAAAAAGTACATAGAGTTAACAAAATTAAGTAAAGTTTTGAAATTAAACAGGATAAGTTTTGAACTGAAGAAGTTTTTTAAAGATTTACACCGTGTTGTTCCTTATGGTGTATATGTCAAATTACAACAGAAATTACAAAATCAACAGAATATAGAGGAATATTATTTAGGTTTAATAGATGTAGCTGAGGTGTACGGGAAGGAATTGTTGAAAAATTATAGACACTTATCTAAGTTTTTTGAGTTTATAAAATTAAACTACAATATAAATCCATCATTGTTGGTGATGGAAGAAAAATTGATAAAGAAAGAGTTAGTAGTAAGATATGCTAAAAAGTTGATAGATAAAGAGTTGCTGAAGTTAGTATTTATTACAGATGTGTTGTACGATTTAGTAGGTTTAAAGGTTGTATCTGATGAGTATCAGTATTTTATAAACAACAAGCAAGAATATGTTTTGCTTATTAAAAAATACTTTGGGGATAAGTTTAAAAATGTAATAGATATAGTTAATGATGAGGATTATTATAAGTTTTATGAGGTTAATATTAAAAGGAATGATGTGTTTTATAAGAATTTTATTGATGTAGTTCTTAGCGAACATAATAGTAATATAGAAATTTCAAATTTTGAAGGGAAAACGTTTTATATAATTGTAACTGGTGGTTTCCATACTGAAATCACAAGCTATTTGAAACCATTAGGTATTTCTTATATTGTTATAATGCCTAATGCTACAAAGGGTTATAATGAAGAAATTTATGAGAAGTTAGCGTTAGCAAAGTTTGATTTAGTTGATTTTTTAAGTAATAGTTTTGCCATACTTATTACAGCAATGGCTCAGTCAGGATATCCTCAAGAATATATAAACAGTATACTTAGCGCTTTGATTTCTAATAAAGAAGAATTAAATTTTGAAAATTTAAATGATATTTTAAATAAATGGGCTGACCAAATAGAAAAAGACATAAATGTTCCACAAGATGTGAAACAACAACTAGTAGGTTTGTTAAGAGATACAAATATACAAAAAATTTCTACCACTGAGTATAAAGTATCAATAAATGGTAATATTTATAGAGTTGAAATTGATGATAAAGGTAGAGTTAAAACTATTCAAAATTTACAGGGTTTCCAAAGGAAACATAGAATATCATTATTAAATAGATTATTATCTGCTTTTTCAGGTATATCAACAGCTACATTTTTAGGTGCGTTAATGTCACTAACCATAGGGTCCCCTATGATTATTGGAGGAATATTTGGCTTTTTTGTTAGCATTTTAGCTACTATTAGTTTCTTTAGGCAGGCTTATTATTTTGTGAAATCTAATAAAATTCGTGGTGAACCGTTAAGCTTTGATGATATTAAGAAAAGAATGTCGACTCTTTTCCCTCAAGAGGTTATTTCTAACATCTATCCAATGGAAGAACTTTCCAAAAAAAATAAATTTGTAGTTGCCTATACTAAAGTAAATAATGATGGTAGTTATACCATACATATTGATAAAGAACTTTTCAGTGGATTAGATATAGCTGAACAATATTCAGTTATAACACATGAATTGAGGCATGTTTATTTTGCAAAAAAATACCCTCATTTAAATAAGGTACCTTTTGTAAGTGAGATATTTGTAACATTTTTAGAAATCATTGATGTTTTTAAAGCTGTTAGTAGGGCTATTTCAACTCCAAGTTTATTTTTATATTATGGAGAAAAAATAAAAGGTGAAAATGTTGTTCCAACTATATCTTCAGAATTACCGTCATTTAAACGGACTGAGTTAAAAATTATAAAAAAACTTACTAACCTTATAACAACCGGACCAAAAGATTTGAACTTTTTAAAAGCTATGTTTAGTTTCAGAATAGACCTGTTTGCTCCTTGGTTTTTAGTTAGCAAATTTAAAACAGAAAAAGGTTATAATACGTCAGGTGCACATCGGAGATTTATTGAATTATATCTAAAAAAAGAAATTAAAAAAGCTGCAACTAAAAGAGAAAGTAAGGAAAAAGTTTATATAGAGGTAAGGAATAAAAATGGTGAAATTTTGGTATCTGGTAACAAAACCTTACTAGAGTGGCAAAAAGAACTAAAAAGTTTACAAAAACAACAGATAGAATTAAAGAAGAAATTGGTAGAGTATTTGAAAGAAGGTAAAGAGGTAGAAAGTATAGAGGCTGAATTAGCTATAATAGATGAAAAGATTAATAGGTTAAATGAAGTAATTTATCAAAATCGTATAAAAATACAAAACGAAGAACGAGATAAAATTCTTTCCCTGTTAGATAATTTAGATATAGAAAAAGATGTTATTGAAGGTAAAAAAACAGCTGCTGAGGAAAAGATTAAAATACTTTCTGAAAAAATATTAAGACAATTTGAAGAAAGAATTGAGTTATTATCGTATTTAAGAAACATGGTTGAAGATGAAACACTTAAAACAACACTTAATTTAATAGTTAATGAACTTGTAAGTTTGAAACAACAGTTAGGAAAAATCGTTGTGGACATCCGTGAGAGACCTCTATCCGAGGAAGATGTTAAAACTTTAATTTCTGTAGTTGAAGTAGTAAATAATAAACTTACAAAGGACCTAAAAGGAGTAGGGCCTTCCTTAAGTAAAATTTTTGGTAACAAACCAGAATATTATGAAAGTTTACTTTTAACTGAGGAGTTAAAAGACTTGGAGTTATGGATAAGAGATAGAAAATATTTTAAAGAACTTAGTGAAAATTTAAGAAAATTTATTGATGATATAAAAGAAGGTGTAAAATTTGATACAGAAGAAAGATTAATTATTGAAGGTTATCTTACACCACTAAAGTATAAAATATATAAATTTTCTGTAGAATTTCTTAGGGTAGGGATGGCATTTTTGACAACATTTGTTGGATTTAAGATTTTGTTTCTTTTAGGGATTACTCTACCGTTAAGTATTCCTATAATAGGTGGACTTACCTTAGGGATACTTGCATTTTTATTCCATTACTATATATATTGGCCAGTAGCACATAGGGTGACAACATTTGTTATAGGCGATGTTTTTGCAAACCTGTTGCCTTTTGGTCCACAAGGACAAAAGATGTTGTCAATGTACGAATTAAAAAAGTGTTTAGAAGAATACAGGAATAAACATGGTAGGCCATACACAGTAGTAATTTATGTACCTTCTCGTGAAGTAGCAGGTGATGCTGCATTCTATGTGGAAAAAGATATAGAAAGAATAAAACCAACTTTAGACTTTGTAAACGAAAATGGTAAGAAAGATAACTTAAGAGTTGTTTTTGCATTTTTAGTAGGTCCTGGAGTAAAAGATGAAAAGGAATTAGAAAAAAATCGTAATGTACTTATTGACATTGTAAAAAAATATTCTTCAGAAGAAGTTAAATCTAAACCTAAAGATATGTTTAAAGATGACGACTTCAAAATATTTGGTGACCAAATATCTTTTGTTGTAGTAAGTACGAATAGGTTTGGTAGAAAACCAGGAAACATGATGTTCTTTACACATTTCTTAAACACAGGACAAACAACTGCCGATATATACATAGATAAAGAAAAATTGACTACAAATACTGTAAGTAAACAAGTGATATATGAGCCAGCTGAAAAGATGTTTCTTTACGCCTTTGGTAATTTGAAAGCACTTTTTGGAGATAAGATTTCAAATGCACATATAACCTCAGCTATCAATAATGGTGAGAAGTTAAGAGTAGTTATAGGTGACACTGAAATAGATATTTCTGAACTTACCCCTGAAATAGCGTTTTTTAAAGATGATAAGAACGAACTTTTTGAAGGTTCTTTAGAGAAAACTTTAAGGATAATGCTTCACCCACAAAATCAAGGTATAATGATGTTATCTCCCTTTATAGACATAACCTTACCATACCAAGATGCTACAACACAATATACTTCTTCACTTTTAACCATGTATCAAATGGCAAGAACAGTACATAACAGAAGCGAAGCTAAGACAATCGCTTGGTTAATGAACAATATGGGTTCTTCCTATGGTAAAGTGTTTGTAAGAATAAAAGACTGGCATAAACATGTAGTTAAAAATGAATCGTTTTTGTTAAAATATTGTCTTTCACATGACTGGCAAGAAAGTGTATGGACTGATACTGAATTTGGTTATGGTTCTAAGAAGTTTAAAATTGACTACTTTAAAATTTCTGAAAATGAACTACTACTAAAAATAGTAGTTGGTGATAGACTTGATCTATATAAGTTGATAAAAAACAATAATATGTATACATTGTATGAACTAAATAATGGAAAATTTAAGGAAGTAAGAAGTTTTGTTATAGAAGGTGAAGAAAAAGAGGTTATAAATAAATTAGTAAATTATTTCAAAGATGAAATTGCAATAGGTGAACGTGACCTTACAAGATTTGTATCTTATATTTTACGTGATATTAGGTGGCTTGGTGGTGATATCCAGATGTTAAAAGAAGTATTACCGTATAACGATGTTTTACCTGTAAGACATCAATATCATCTTTTAGGGTTAGTTAGAAGGTTTTTAGGCGATATAACATTTGCTTCTTGGTTGACAATAATGAGTATTTTAGGTTTATCTGGGTTGATGATTGTATCAAATCCGTTACTTGTTTTATTGTTAACTGTAGGTACTTTCTGTGGTGTGATAGGTGTTAATAATTTGTTAGCTCCTATAATATATATGTTTAAAAACAGAACAGAGATCGCTACAAAAGGAATAAAAGATGCTTTCTTTACAGGGATTTCTTTAACTGTAAATGCTATTAGATGTTTTGTTTACACAACTGTGTTGTTTACTTATATAGCTATAGGTAATATAATAAGTTTTCCTATAAGTGTATTTAAAATCTTAAAAGGAGATAAAGCTGGTGTGGATCCAGGTTGGCAATGGAGTAATGGAGCACTAGCTGCAGCTGAAAAATTATATGAAAATTTTAACTTGTTTTATAAACAGAAAGATAAACCTGGATATTATGATACGCAACCGATAACAACAACAACAAGGCTAGGGATTTTACTAAGCTGGTTTTTAGTTGCTGGTGTATGGTTTAGTTTTCTTCCAGCATGGACTTTTTCTGTTTTTGGTTTAGGTATAATACTTTCCAGCATGACAATGGGATATATTGTGATGTACCTTACGGGACAAAAACAAAAGTTTCTCATAAATAATAAGACAAACTTTTTACATTCAATAGTGTCTATAGGAATATTAGCTGTAGCTTTTCTGTTACCAGTTTATTTAAGTTATTTAGGAATTTTTGCAATAAGTATTGGAGTATATGCTGCTGTATATTTAACGCTTATATCCGTTTTGTTAACAAATATTCTGCCAAAGATAAAACTGACACAAATAAAAGAATGGTTGAAAAGTGACAAGAAGTTTATTACTATATTTTTACTTCTTAACAGTTTAGTATTACCAATTGAAGGCAGTCTTTTACCAATTTTTAAAGAATTAGGATATTTTACACCTACACTTGAAAACTTTTTAATTCATACCTCTTTACTTACCTTACCACTTCTGATTGATGCTTCAAGGCGACTAATAACCAAAGTAAAACAAATTTCTTCACAAAAACAAACAGAAAATGTAAAAAATAAGTTAGAAATAGATAAAGAAATAAAAGTTAAAAAACAAATTGAAAAGTTAGATGTTTTGTTATTAAGCTTAAGAAAAGAAGTTATGGAGGAATATGATAAAGATACAGCAAAACAAATAATTTCAGACCTTCAGACAGTAATAAATAAAATTAAACAAAAGATAAAAGAAGGTAAGATAGATCTTGATGTGAGTGTAAGAGTCTCAGATGAAGAATTAAAATCAGGTAAGCCAGTAAGTAAGAAAGCGCGTGTAGGTATGCTTGCTATGGCTGCCAATCCTATTCATTGGGGACATTTAGTAGTAGCGCTTAACGCTATGGCTGAGCATGATTTATCTCAGATAATTTTAGTAATTGCTGGCACAGATGAAAGAAAACCCATCCTTAAGGATACTCAAGAGTATAGGCATCAGCAGGGTAAGATAGTAGAGAATATGTTTGGTGATATAATTCGTTATTCACCTATATCAAAAGATACTGACAAAGATGGAGAAACACAAATATGGAAGTTGTTAGAGTTAAACAAAGATGTAGAGGAGTTAGAGATGGCATATATTGTAGGTTCAGACCACCAGTTTTACTATGCGCCAAAGTCAGCAATAGATGAAAAAGGTCAACTTAAAGATAAGAAAGAATGGAAGTTGGATACAATAGGTAAATTCTATAGCAACAGAGATAAACTTACTGGCAAGCAAAAAATAGAAGTTTTATTTAATGAACGTCCTGGAGAAGACAGAAATGCAGCTTTAGATAAAACTTTCACAGATGAAAAAATTAAACAAAGATTTTTAGAAGAAGATAATAAGATGGTAGATGAAGTAAATAAAGCTGGGATATTAACTCGTACATTTAAAGGACAGAAATTTACTGCATCCTCTACTGCGATAAGGAACGCTTTTGCAGGTAAAGGTGATTTAAAAGGTTTTGTGTTGTTACCTAAATCAATAGCAGAATATATAAGTAAAACTCCAGAGTATGCAGATATTATAGCGGGAAAGAAAAAAGTAGTAGAAGTTGCTCCACAAAAACAAACAGAAATAACAAAAGATACGGATGTTCAAACTAATATAAGGCAAAAGCTAACAACTAAAGAAAAAGATTTTAAAGAGGTTATAACACAGCTTATTACTCCTTACAAAAGTGAATTAGTAAATGCTTTAATTCCGTATTTTGAAGCAAAGACAAGAGAAGATAAAGAAAAAGCACAAAAAGTAATAGAAGGAATAATAGATAAAATAAATGCATTTTCATTATATCCTGCTGAAGATTTAGTGATAGCTAAAGTTGAAAGTTTAGATAATTTTGTTAGAAGCAGTAATTTTGAACATTATAAAGATAAAGCAGAACAAGCAGTTCTTAATGGCGAGTATGTTGCTGAATTTATGTTTGGAGGTGCAGCTACAAGATTGTTGGAATCCTTAGAAAAAGTTTTAGGTAGAAAACTGAATCCTGCAGAGTACAGGATGTACGGTTTAGATATATGGAGAAATATAGAATTGTTAAAAGAGAATATAGAGATGGTAAGACAACAAAACCCAGATTTAGCAAAGTTAGTAGAAAATCTACAGATACCAGAGTATGCACAGAGAATCGGGATGGGACCAAGACAGATTAAAGCGTGGGTTACTGCTGTGAGTAGACTTGCTAAGAGTAAAGGTATGGATAGTAAAGAAGTGTTAAGAAGGCAAAAAATTATTGTTCATATAAATGAAGAAATAGAAGAAAGTGTAATAAAAGATTTTTTAAATAACCACTTTTATGGTTTAGACCCACGCAATGTATATTTTATAAGGGATGAGATGTTCTCTGGGTATAAACTAAATGAGAATGGTAAGTTGGAATATGTTGAGGGTAGTGCGAAGCTTCCGTATGGTCATGGTTATGCTACGGCACAGCTTAAAAAATCATTGTCTGCTTTTAAACTGACAAAGGCGGGAGCTAAAAGGCAGCTTAAAACACCAGTTTTAGATTTGCTGATAAGAAGGGGTGTTAGATATGTTGGTGCCCACAGAGTAAATGATTTAACAAAGTTTTTAGTTGAAAATGTTGATGAGTTACAGGGTAGTGTTTTGGAGATAGATAAGTTAGCATATGCGATATATCAGATAGAAGAGAATAACAGGAATGTAGTAGTAGAGTTAGTTGAGAATCCTGCAGGGCAGAAGGGTGGTAATATGTTTGAATACGTAGGGAAACAATTTTTGGTTGAGACATTAAATGCTAAAGGTGTTGATAAGTTACGTGAGTTGTTTGACAAAGCAGGAGAACTTAAAACGCCATATAATGCGTTTAGGTTGATATATGATGCTAAGAGTTTAGGTAAACTTTTAGATAAAGGTTTACCTTATAATTTGAGATTTAAGGATGGATATTTTTATCTTGAAGCTGTCACAGGTGATATTACACAACTTGAAGGAGCCAATGTAGTAGGGTATAAGAAAGCGGGTGAACTTATTCACGATTTTAAAGAACTAAAGAATTTAGAGGAAGCAATAAAATATCTTGATGTGTCAGATAACCAGCTAAAAGTTGTTGTAGGAGACCCTGAAGTCAGAAAAAGAATATCTATGAGTAATTTTAGTTTTAAAGAAGTTATGAAAATATTGCAGAAGTTTTTAAATGTTAACACTACAATTTCTTCTACAGCTGGTAGTGTTGTTTCTAAACAAAATTGGTTAGTTGAAAATGCAAATAAGTTGTCAGGAAAAAGTATAGTAATTATTGGTGAAACTTTAACTGAAGATGTCCTAAGTAGAATACAGTTATACAAGAATTTAGGATTTGAAGTTGTTGTGATAACAAAAGATATCTTACCTGCAAAATTTGAATCATCAAAAAATGTTGTTGCTGAGTATAAAGGTAAAAAGGATATCTATAAGGTTGATGTGTACAATTTAGAAGGAATTCCTATTTTAGCTGTTGATAAGGAGGGTTTAGAGTTTGGTAGAGTAGCACTTAGTTGTGTATTAGATTTAATAGGTGGTGACAATGGACTTTTAGGTAAAGAGTTTAAAGGTAGATATAATCCAGCAGTGGTAGAGATGGTAGGTGAGCAGGGAGTGTTAAGTTATTATGATTTGTTAGATGATATATACAGAAAAGATTATAGTATTTTATTTAACAAATTAGTATGGATGTATGTTGGAGATAAAGAACAGTTAAGTTTGAGAAATGTTGAGGAAGAGATTAAAATTTTAGATTTGTATAAAAAAGAAGGAAAGATAGATTTAAGTAGAGTATACGATTATGCTAATATTTTGAAGTTTACCCATAATGAAATTATAACTGATAAACAACGTGTGTTTATCCTACAACAAATTTATCCAACCTATCTTCAAAAGTTAGAGATAGCAAGACAGGAACTAAAATGGTTTGGTTCTGAAGCTGTAAAGATGTTAAAGACAAAGTTTATGTTAGGAGTTTCTTTAAGAAAGGTGGATGAGGAAAAATTAGAAAGACGTCATATAGATACTCTAGGAGAGTTGTATAAAACGTATATAAGCAGAGGTATATCTGGGATAGTTATGTCTAATGTTGAAAAGTTAAGTTTTGATGAGTTAATGAGTGTTATAGACAGGTTAAAAAATGTAAGAATTAAAGGTATAGATGTTAAAGGTATGTTGATGTTAAAATTGTCTAAAGAAGAATTTGTAAGGTTTGCTGAAAAGATAAAAGAGATAGCAAAAAATATAGATGGGATCATAGTTGAATATGATGAACAGAATATAGATAAGTTGTTGGATTTAAGAAAGTATAAGAGAGACTTAGAATTAATTATGTACAATGTAGCATATTCTGAAGTGCATAAAGTTGAAAGTTTAGGTATTAAGGTAGCAAATGTAGTTAGTGATGAGTTTGACATAACAAAGATTTCAACAGATAGGTGGTATCTAATCTCACGACAAGATTTAGATAAGGTTGATAATATGAAAAAGAAAGCAGTAGGGTTAGTTGTGTTAGGTGTAGATGGTATAGTTTTACCTGAGGTAAATACAGGGTTAAAAGATTTATCTGCAATGACATTTAAGAATATAGAAGCAGGTATAGAAGAGATTATAAGTTATACGTTAAATATAACTAAGAGGACAACAGAATCAGCATATATTGAAGGATATTATTTAGGTAAATCAATGAAGTTTGTATTAGACAGATTAGGTGTGGAGAAAAGGAACGAGCTGGTGTACATATTGAAAGATGCAATGTTGGGGTTAACAGAGGAGTTCAGAGAAGTAGTTAATACTGGAAGGGCAGTGGATGTTAATAAGATTAGAGAATATTTAAATAAGATAATTTCAGTTCAAGATTCACTACCTTTGTATGTTTCTGAGGTACAACGAATAATAAAGCTTTTAGAAACTCTACAGGAGAAAACTCAGCAGGTGCTACTTTTGTCAAAACTTTATGGTATGGTTGAAGGGTTAATAGGTAGTGTGATGATTGGTATTAAATATAGAGATTTAGTGTATGAATTAAAGCTTAAAGATGAGATAGTGTTAAGCAGGTTATTATTGATGGTTGAGGAATATGTAAGAAGAGATGAGGATGGTAATATAGTTGATGTTGTGTGTGGGGATATAGATAAGTTGGTTGTTTTAAACAGTTTAACTGAGGTTTATCCAAGAGAAGCTGGTCGTTTACAAAGTATGATAGAAAGTTTAGTTGAAAAGTTAGTCAATACTGATTTATCTTTTGAACACCAACTTGTTTTGGCAGGTATAATAGGAGAACAACACTTGACAGGTAAATATAAGGAGTATGTTAACAAAGTGTTAAACATTACATTACAACAGGCAAAACAAGATATAAAACTTAAATTTTTACATTATTGGGCTTCTATAATGAACGGTTTAGAAACAAAAGTTATGATAGATGATTCTGAAGTATCATTGTATGGTGTTAAAACGGAAGATAAAGCAGATGTATGGTTAAAATTGTTGTTCGCTAAAGCACAACACAAAGAGTACGAAATAAAAGATGTTAAAGCTAAACAAGTTTTGGAAAACTTACAGGATAATATAAATCCTCTAATAGAACTTGTAATAAGGGAGACTGCGTTGTCAGATATAATTGATTTAGAAACACAAAAATTTATTTCTTTAAAGACAGAACCTAAAACAGTATCTGATTTACTTATTCTTTTTGACTTGTTAATTGCCACTGAGTATGTGCCGTTAATAAGAGAGAGGAATCCTACTGTAATAAGTGTTGAAGAAATAAAGAAAATACTTGGCGCTGTATAAAAAATTTAATTTAAATTAAAAAGAGGAATTATTAAAAAATGTTTAAGGCAAAGATTTTAAGATGTATAACGTGTGTGCTTTTGTTAACTTTTAGTTATACGTTTATATTTTATGAAACAATATATGGGATAAGTTTAGTAGTAGAAGATATAAACAAAGCAAAACTTTTTTTAGGTAAACTTGATGGGTTTGTACTACCGTATAGGTTAGGTAGGATTGTTGAAAAGTATAACAATGGTAATAACGTTTCAGTAGTGTTAATACAAGATTTACATTGTCATCCTGAGGTACAAAAAAATATTTTTGAGATTATAAAACTACTTGATGAAAAGTTTGATGTAGAAAAGATTTTTGTTGAAGGTGCACCTAAAACTAAGGTAGAGACAATACTGTTTAGTAGTATTTCTGATAAAAGTTTACAGAAGTTGACCCTTGACAACTTGTTAAATAGTGGTTTAATAAGTGGTGCGGAATATTATGAAGCATTATATACTACAGGTAAACTTTACGGTATAGAAGATTGGGAAGTGTACCTTGCAAATTACGAAAGGATTAAAAAGTTGTTGCAGGAGAAATATAAAAATTTAGAAAATCTGAATATTTTATCCAACAAAGTTAAAATGTTAAAAAGAAAATATCTTTCTAAAAAAATTAAAAAACTTGAAGAGGTTATCTCAGATAAAAACAGGTTTTATGATAACATAGAGAAGTTGTTAAAAAAAGAAGGTTTAGAGTTAAACTTTTATCCAGAGGTTAAAAAGTATATAGAATTAAGAAAAATAATTAAACAATTAAAAGTAAAATCAGTTAATTTTGAGCTTAAAAAATTTTTAAAAACATTAAAAGAAAACCTACCTTACGGAGTTTATAGTAAACTTATACAAAAATTGCAACAATGTAGTTCACAGGAAGAATATTACACAACATTAATGTTATTCTCCCAAGATTATAAAAATTTAGCTTCTGAATTTCCATCGCTAAATAAATTGTTTGAATATATAAAAGCTAACTATTCTTTAAATCCTTCCCTTCTATTAACAGAAGAAAAAATTCTTAAAAATCAAATTCTTTATAGTTATGCTAAAAAACTTTTAGATAAAGAAATATTGGCACTTTATTTTATGACAGACCTACTTAAAGATATAGTTGAGTTTAAACTAACACCTACAGAATACAGGTATTTCAAAGATAACAAAGATTTATATGAAAAATTGTTATTGAAATACTTTGAGGATGTTGAAGTAAAGGACGTAATTTCTTTACTAAATAACAAAGATGTTTTTGAGTTTTATGATGTAAATATTAAAAGAAATGAAATTTTCTATAACAACATAATATCAGAAATAGAAAAAGGAATATTGTTATCCTTACCGAGGTCAAAAAGTAAGAATGAAGAAAAATTTCAGCCTGATATATCAACATTGATAAGTTCAGATTATTTATATGTAGTTATCACTGGTGGATTTCATACTGAGTTGACCGGGTATCTCAAACAAAAAGGTATATCTTATGTTGTAATAATGCCTAATGTTACAAGAGATTATACTGAAAATATTTATGAAGAACTTTTGCTTGGAAAAATAGATTTTAGTGAATTTTTATTTAATGCATTTGCACCACAACTTTTAAATGTTGGCTTAACAGCAGAAACTGCTGAAGGAATAGTGTTATGTTTGTTAGCATACGCAGTGGTTCAAGGTAAAAAGAAAAACGAGTTGGTAGAATTGATTAATAGTTGGATGAAAAATATAGAAGAATCTGGACATCAACAGGAAATATCTAAACAGATAAGAAACTTAAAGATAGAAGTTCTTAATGACAATATGGTTTCTATAAACGGTGTAGTTTATAAGATAATTACAGCTAAAAAAAATGGCGAAGTAATATTAAAAGATATACAAAAAGTTTCATCTTATAATAGGAAAAAAGAAAGATTCTCTTTTTTCACACAAGGTATTTTTGCATCAGTATTTGTTTCTTTAGGAATAGCAATAAATAGTTTTTTTAATCCAATTGGATGGCTTGTAGTGGCAGCATTTACTGGGCGATATTTCATTAATCTCTTTTACTTTATTAAAGCTGGGTTAAAATTAGGACCTCCATATGAAATTATAGATGATTTTAAAAATCCTTCGTTAGTAGAAGAAACTACAGAACCTTCCTGGCATACTCCCGCCTATGTTAAAGATGGCAAAATTTATATCAACTCATCAATACTAAAATATTTGCCTCCGAGATTACAACGAAGTATATTCAAGCATGAAATTAATCATCTTCTTCTACAGCATAAGTATAAAAGTTCTATACTTAGAGAAATGCTTATAACTCTTAGAGAGATTAAAAGTTTCTATGGTTATTTTGAAAAATTATTTAGTAAGTTTTTACCTTCTAAAAAATTATCAATAAGAACTGCACTAAAGTTAATAGATAAACATCCGCCTAAATTGTTAGTGTGTGACATAGGTGGTACTTTAACACCAGACAGTAACTCTACGATAAAGGATGGTCCGGAGAGTTTGTTGAAATCGTTTTTATTTTTGTTAAAAGTAGGAGTCCCTGTAGTTTTGTTAACAACAGGTTCGTTAGATAGAGCTCAAAGAGATGTACTTAATTTTTTACCTCAACAGGTACAAAAAAACATTATAGTATACGCAGAGAATGGTAGCTTAGTTTTTAAGGATGGTAATGTTGTTAGAGATGAAAGGTTCAGTGAAAAAGAAAGGAAAGAAGTTGAGAGTGTATTACAGGATGTAATAAACAGGTTGAATGTCGCAAGTATAGTTAGTGTAAGAGAAAAAGATAAGGAAATACCTACAGGTAAGATAGTTTTAGAGATTAGTACAAAGGACAAAGATATAACAAAAACAGTTTATGCTGAAATAGAAAAAGAGCTTAAAAATAGAGGATTAAACTTTGCTGTATGGTGGTCAGAAAATAAAGTTTCAATTGGCAAATTTTCAAAAGCAGATGCTATTGAAATGATTTGTGAAGAGCTTGGTTACACAGAAAAAGAGATAATGTACATTGGGAACAGTTTTGAGAAAGGACAAGATGAAAGTCATATACTAAATACAGGTGTAACAGCTGTAGATGTGTCTGGTCAGCAACAAGGGTTATATAAAGTTTTTAAACGTATAGCAACAAGAGTTGGTACAAAATATATTTATTTATTTAAAGATCTATCTAACATTGAACAAACTTTGGTTTACTCAAAATTTAAGTTAGGTGAAAAAGAAGCGTTAGAAAAAGTTTCTTCCCTAATTATAGAACTTATATCTGAAACAATTGGCAAAGAAATTACAAATAAAAATGAATGGTTAGTAACAGCACACGAGCCAAGAGAAGTTGACAGGTCAATATGTATAGTAGCTAAAAAAGTTGCAGAAAAGTTAGGAATAGAGTTTGTATCTATAAAAAGAAGACATAAGGAGATAACTATTCCGTATGCAGAACTTGCAGAAGAAGAAAGAATAGTTCGTGCAAAAGAGAGTTTGGTTGTTGATGAAGAAAAAGTTAAAGGGAAAAAAGTAATATTTTTAGACGATTTAATTGTTACATGTACATTTATTGAAGAAGTTGTTTCATATCTTACCCAATTTGGTGTTGATAGCATTTATCCTTTTTCTCTTGCTTACCTTACAAAACGAAAATTGGAACAAAAATTAAACAAAATTTCTGTAGAATATGATTCTAAGATTCTTGTTGATATAGCTAAAGGTGAGATTTTTACTACTAAGTTTTTAGAAGTTATTTTTGAGATAAGCAAAAGAGATTTTAAAGAAATTGTAAAAGAACTTAACGAGTTGCAAAAAATAAGATTAGCTTTATATTTAGTGGCAAGAAAGTACTCCTTTAAGAAGAAAAGGTATGAGAAGTTGAACATTTTAATAGAAGAAATAAGAGATTCAAATGTTAAAAGTTTGCTTGCTGAGTTGATAAATGGTGATAAAGAGATACAATCTAAGAAAGCAGAGATTGTAAGTGAATGTTTAAAATATAGAAGGATATATAATGAAAGCGAACTTAATCTAACACTTTCAGAAATATCAGAAAAAATCAGAGAAATTTTTGGCAAAAGACAAGTTTCTGATAATTTGTCTCAAATCAATAATGAAAAATCCTCTCAGGTTAGTATAGTGCCTACAGGAGGATTATTTTCAAAAGATGTTGATACCATAATTTCAGAAATCGTATCAGAAAGAGAACAGGTTTATAAGATATCTCAAAATTGGGCTCCAGCAGTGGTTGTATTTGGTTCTGCGAGACTAAAAGAAGATTCCCAACCTTGGCAGGATGCATATAACTTAGGTAAACTTTTATATGAGAAAGGATACTATGTTAGGACAGGTGCTGGACCCGGTATAATGGAAGCAGTATTAAAAGGATATGTTGAAGCAAGAGGATATGAAGGTTCTCCTCGAACACAAGGGGTAAGAATTGTTGTTCCTTTTGAAAAAAAGGTGACACCGTATGTAGAGAATGTAGTTTATTGCAAGCATCTTATTACAAGAAAATTAGGACTTTACCAGAATAGTTTATGTATTGTAGCATTTCCTGGCGGATACGGCACAATAGATGAAATCTTTGAAATATGGCATAGAAGGAAAAATTTCGTGTTATATGGTAGAAATTTTTATGAGGATATTGTTAAAATCTTATATAAAAGTTGGCAGAAAGTAGGGATAATACAACCCCAACCTTACATAGTAGATGATATAAATGAACTTTCTGAAATAATAGATATTATTTCAAAAGAATCTCCAAATTTGTACAAAAACACACCACAAGAAGTTAAGAGTGCTAACAAAGAACTGGAAACAGGTTTAAGAACACTTTACTTGTGGCCACCTGCAGTTGTACTTGTAGGTAGTCCTCAAAAAGATAGTATTGATTTAAGAAATGTAGAGATTTTGGTTGAACGATTGTTATTAAATAATATTCCGGTAAGAATAGCAAGTAGATATCCTTTGTCAGAGGTAGTAATAAAGACAGCTAAGAAACTCAATAAAGAACATTTGGTCCAAGCAATATTTAATGTTGCAACCGAACCACTGACAGAGTTAGAAGAACAAGTAAAAAATAAGATAACAACATCACATCCTTCTGTACAAGAGGTTTTGTTAACAGAAAATTCTTTATGTAATATATTTTTTGTTGGCGGTGTCGGTACATTTAAGAAACTTTTTGGCCTATTGTGTAGTATACAGACAGGTACTGTTTATAGACGACCTATATATGTATTTGGGAGAAATTTCTGGCAGCCAATAAAAAATGTAATTGATAATAAGCTTTTATATTATAAGATGATTTCACAAGAAAATACAAAATTATGGGAAGTCGTGGGAATTGAAGACATTCCTAAAATTATAGATAGTATAGGAAAGTTTTTAGGAACAATATTTGGTAGTACAAAAAATATAGATAATTTTGTGTCATCACAAGAAATGGGCGAAGATGGAATAGTATCTAAATTTGTTCCTGTAGAAAATTTGTCTGCATATGTAAGTGATGCTGTAAGAATATCGTTGTCTCCGATAAATAAGTTGAACCGAACTTCTACAGATGCATTAGTGGATGGGGAATATGAATGGATTAAACAGAATGCGAAGGAGTTATATGGGAAAACATTTATTCATGTTTCCCCTGGGTTTAAACCTACTGAAGATTTCCTTTCAGCGTTTTCAGATGAAGAGATGCGTGTTCGTGTAGCAAATGCTCACCAAACTGGCGGGTTGGAACCTTTAGTAACTGAAGAGTTAGTACAACTTACAGACCTTGGTATGAATGCAATTGGTGTTAGTTTGTTATATCATTATGTACCTATGCAAAGGGATGATGGAAGTATAGAAATGAGACCTGTAGATTATAAGGAGGCTATAAACAAAGGCAAACTTGTTCATCTTGGTAAAATTTTAGTACCTATTTATGGAGTAGATGAGGTGGTTAATGTTTATGCTGGGATATTTAAAGCTCCTAATACGAATAAGAATGCGGTAGTTTTGTTTTTGGACCATCCAGAAATTACCACTGAGATTTATCCCTCTTATGAACAAAGGGAAAAACAGATGTTATTGCTTGGTAGAGGTACTTTAGCTATCCTTAAAGAACTACAAGAAGGTAATCCTGAGTTTAAAGAAAAACTGCTTAATTTAGGTTTACCATTTGATAAAATTGAACCTGTAATTGTACAACTTAATGAAGCACTTACAACTTTTGCACACCCTAAGGTTGTTATAGATAGGTTTACTAATGATGAATTTTTAAATTCGTTAGTTTACGGGTTTACTACACACACTCCTGTAGAGGCTGGGCTGCAAAAAACACCAATAGAGAATGTTAATAGGATAAGGTTTAATCCTGAACTTTGGCAGTACGGTATAGTTAGGGATGGCCAGATTGATCTGACAAAGATATGTTTGTCAGTTTGTGATGTTGTTAATGGTGTGTCCAAAGAACATGCTGAGGTTACTGAGAGGAAGTTATATCCAGAGTTTAGAGGTCTTATTGCAGGTATAGTTAGTGGTGTAAACCTTGCACATTGGCAACGACAAGAGTTTAAAGAGTTGGTGGGTAAAGAGTATTCTAAAGAAAACATAAAAAAGATGTGGGAAATTCATAGACAAGCTAAAGAGAGATTTGCAGAATGGGTTGCGCACAAGGTTGGTATTAAGCCGGACACATCTAAACTTTTTGTTGTAGAAGCAAGAAGGAAAACTAACTTTAAATCTGTTGATTCTTTTATTAAAGCGATGAGAGATCCACAATTAAGAGAAAGGTTTCTATCTACAGAAGTTGTACAGATTCTTTTAGGTAAACCTCATATAGCTGACAAGTGTGGATTAGCACGAGTAAGAGAACTTATTGCACTTCAAGAAGGTAGAATCATAGAAGTTGATGGGACTACCTTGCAAGAAAAAGAGTTAGCAAGAGATCCTCGTCTTATAGGTAGGATTATTTTCATACCAAATCTTAATGTAGCTGAAGCACCGATAATATTCCAAGGTGCAGATGTTTTATGTATGTGGTCAGAGTTAGAGACAGAAGCTTCCGCTACAGGATATATGAAAGGACTTTCTAACGCTATACCTACTATGACAACAAAGACAGGTGGTCCTTTAGAACATATAATTGATGGTTATAATGGTTTCTTTATTGAACACTATACACCCGACAGAAGACCTTCTCCATTAGGTTTAATAGAAGTTTTTGAAAAATTTTCAGATGTTTATAAAAGAAGTATTGGAGAAATTAACAGATGGAACTTTGATGTTGACTGGATAAAGATGATGTGGAACGCTTTACAAACAACACCACAGGTAGATGTTACTAATGTTGTTAAAAGGTATATTAAAGAGTTGTGGTTGCCAGCATATAGGTTGAAATCTGTAGTTCATGTTGATAGATTAGACAAGGAGGTATCAGATGCTTTAGCTTTTACAAGGACAAGGCTTGCCTGTAGTTTACCTATATTTGGATTAAGAAACTCACAAAATCGCTACGGTATTGGCAAGATAACAGACCTTATAGAGGTGTTTGATAGAATGCTTAAACCTGCTGGTGTTAATACAATACTTTTGTTGCCACATTTTACACCATTAGATGAATCACCATATGCAGCAGTGTCAGTGTATGCTATTAACGAACTTTATATTGACTGGGTGAAAGAAGCACAGCGGATCGGATTACCTAAGAAAATAATAAGTGAAATTAAAACTAAACTTGAAGCTGTTGAGAGTGAAGTTATAAATTATGAAGTTTTAAGGGATGTAGAGTTTGAAGTTGCAAAAGTTGTGTATAAACATTTTTTAGATAGGAGAGATAGAAAATTTGAAAGTTTCAAACAAAAGAATTCTTTCTGGTTAGATAACTACAGTAGGTTTATGGCAGCTTATAAAATTGTTGGTAGATATCCTACTAGTGTGGATGAGATTAATGAAATTGCAACAAAAAATCCTGGTATTTTTGATACATACAAGTCGTTATATGAGTATATGCAGTATGTAGCTTATACTCAATTGAATGAAACAATAAGATATCTTCATCAACAAGGTTGTAAGTTGATGTTTGATTTTCCATTTTTTAGAGGTAAGGATGGATGTGATGTAGTGTTTAACAGGAGATATTTTTATAATCGTTCACCATATATTTGGGGTCAACATTGGACTGACTTAGTTTTGTATAACTGGGATGAGTTAGCAGCTGACAGATATAGGTTGTTAACAAATCCTTTGATACATTGGTTGAAGTTTGGTTTTGATGGTGTACGGTTAGATGCATTACATTTTGCATATCCTTTACCACATTTAGGACATAATATAGTTCAGTCAGGCAATGAGAGAGGTGATGACTTTGTTTCAGAGGTTATTACAAGGATAAGGTCAGTAAGACCTGATGCTATAATAGTAGCGGAGGCGTTTGAAGGTAAGGATGGATATTTAAGAGAGAAGTATGGTATTTATACAATTGCTAACGTTGACTGGTTTAATGAACAAGATTTAAAAAATATAAGGTCTGACAAAGTTTGGTTACAGATAACTTCACATGATTCCCCACGTATACAGGATAATCCTGGAATAACACACAAATATAATGTTGAATACAATGAAACATCGTTTAAAAATTTCTTTAATAAAGTTTTAACTTCTGGTGTTGAATATGTTTCGTTTGTTATAGGAGACCAATGGGGTGAAAAAACTCCTGTCAAAGAAGTTGTAGATGGGAGAAGTTTATGGCGGTACCGTATATCCTTACCTGCAGAAAGAAGTTTTGATATTTCAGAGTTTATAAAGACGGTTATATCTCAGACAACTTCAAAAACAACCCAAGGATATTTTATGAAAGGATATGTTGTAGGACAAAATATTGAGATTGATGCTAATAAAGCCACACAAATCTTAACTATGTTAAGAAATGTTAGTATGGAACACTTTAAACTTATGTATGATGAGGGAAGAAAAGAGTTGCCTTTTGGTGATATTAATGCACCACATCTACATAGTTTACTGGTTTCGTATCAGTGGATGATGTTTGTAGGTGAGCAAGGGAAATGGTCGTTGTTGCATCATAGTTACCATAATGACTTTTTTAGAAAGCTATATGATATTCTAAACAAGGCAGGGATAACCCAAGAAAGTTTCCCTGAGATATATACATACATAAAACAACTAAATAGGTTAGCTTCAGCAGCAGTAAGTGTTGAAGAAAAAGCAAATATAAACATACAGTTATTCGGTTTTATCCAAGGATTACTTGAGAACATTTTATATCAGGAATATATGTCTACTACTCGTAAAGAAGTAAAACAAAACAAAGATGTTTTTGCTAAACTATTATTAGCAGCAGATTCGTTTGTGGTAAGGGATAAAGATGGAGAAGTTAAAATCTTAGCTGGTTATCCTTGGTTTAATCAGTCTTGGGGTAGAGATACGTTTATAAGTTTAACCGGGCTTTTAATAACAACTGGACGGTTTAAAGAAGCAAAAGAAGTTTTTAGATATTATGCAAAACATCAAAGAGATGGTATTATACCAAACAGAATCTGGCCTGATGGTAAAGCAGAATATAACACTGCAGATGCGTCATTATGGTTTGTAGAAGCATTGTACAGATACTATGAGATAACTAAAGATAAAGAGTTTATGGAAGAAATGTTGCCTGTGATAAATAGAATTTTATATGCTTATACTTCAACTGACAGGACCAAGCCGATATATATGGACGATGATGGTCTTGTAGTTTCACCAGCACAGTGGACCTGGATGGATGCAGCACCAAATGGAAAACCTGTGACACCACGTAATGGTAAACCAGTAGAGATACAAGCGTTGTTTTATAACGCATTGAAAATCGCAGCTAAATTTAATAGATTACTTGGAAATAGTGAAATAGCCGCAAGGTATGAAAATATTGCTGCTCAAGTAAAAATATCTATAAACAACAAATATTTTGCAGATGGTAGGGTTTATCCATATGATGTTATTGATGGTGATCCGCATAAAGATGCAGTAAGACCAAATGCGTTAATGTTGGTATCATTAAGTAATGTAGATGATTTACTTGATGATAGCCGGAAACACAATATAGTAAAAGTTGTTGAAAATGAGTTGTTAACCCCAGTTGGATTAAGGACACTTTCACCTGTAGATCCGAAATATCGAGGAGATTATCAAACTTTTGCGCCAATGGAGGTTAAGGATCAAGCTTATCACCAAGGGACTGTTTGGCCGTGGTTAGTACGAGAATACATTTTTGCTAAGCTAAAACTTTTAGAAGATAGACCTTATGATGAAGCAGTAGAAATGATAAGTTCTAATATTAACAACCTTGTATATTTTGTAAGAAGTAATGGAACCATACCTGAAGTTTTCAGCGGAAACGTTCCACATAGTCAAGGTGGTTGTGTATCTCAGGCATGGTCAGTGGCGGCTATCTTGGAAATATTAGATTTAATTTCTACTGACAGGTCAAAACCTATAATTGAAGAAAAAGAGTTAAAACAAATATTCAGTGTTGAAACAATAAAACAAGTTTTATCTTCAGTATAAGGAGGGTAGAAAATGCCAGCAATACTTATAGTAGAAGATGATCCTACCATAGCAGAACTTATAGCGGAAAGGTTAAAAAATGAAGGTTATGAAGTATATATTGCATTCACAGGGAAGGATGGATTAAAATATATGGATGAATCAAATCCTGCTTGTATTACACTTGATATTCATCTACCTGATATCAGTGGTGTTGAAGTTCTAAAAGAAGTAAGACAAAAAAAGGAACATTCTCTACCCGTAATAATAATTACTTCAGATGAAACAGCTAGAAAAGATGTGGAACCGTACTCACCAGAGGCGTTTTTTAAGAAACCTGTTGACTTTCAAAAGCTTAAAAATGTAATAAAAAATGTAATAGAAGAAAAAAAGAAAAACTTAAAGAGCGAGTGAATTGTGAAACACCAACTAAAATAACCCTAAATGAGAAAATTTAAAATATTTCTTCGCAACAATTGGCTTTTAATTGTTGTAATTTTATCTTCAATTGTGTTATTAATTCTTGCAATAATTGGGTTAAGTTCGTTAGAATCGTTCTATAGAAACCTTACACTTTCTACTATTCCTGTTCAGATACTACTTACAGGACTTAATGCATTTATATTTGTGTACTTTTATATGACGATATTTCGTGGTGGACTAGCTTCTATGAAAAAATCTAAGATTGAACCTGAACAAATAAATGTTAAATTCAAAGATGTTATAGGTTTAGAACAGGCAAAAAAAGAAGCAATGGAAGTTGTACAATTGCTTAAAGATAGAACAAAAGTTAAAAAAATTGGTGGAAAAATTGTAAAAGGAATCTTACTTATAGGACCGCCAGGTTGTGGTAAAACACTACTTGCAAAAGCTATCGCTACTGAAGCAAAGGTGCCGTTTTTACATGTAGCAGGGTCTGAATTTGTAGAAATTTTTGTAGGTGTAGGTGCTGCAAGAATAAGAAAACTTTTTAAGAAAGCACGGGAATATGCATATGCCTATGGTGCTTGTATAGTTTTTATAGACGAATTAGATGTTATAGGTAGAGGTAGAGTTTTTTCGTTTATGGGTGCAGGTGAAGAAACAAATTCTACACAGAATCAACTTTTAGTTGAGATGGATGGATTAGAAAGTTCTCAAGCTAATGTTGTAGTCATTGGTGCAACAAATTCACCTTTAGAAGTGTTAGACCCAGCATTACTTCGTCCTGGAAGGTTTGATAGAAAGATATATATTAGCAAACCTAATCTTAATGAGAGAAAAGAAATTTTTAAATACTATCTAAAAAAAGTAAAACATGATCCTAATATTGACATTGATAAACTTGCAAAAAAAACTGTCTATAAATCACCAGCTGATATTGAAAATATTGTTAAAGAAGCGGCACTTATAGCATTAAGAAATCAAAAAGAAGTTGTAGATATGCAAGATATTATGGAAGCTATTGACCGAATAGAACTTGGGCTTAGACATGAACTTACACTCGTACCTGAAGAAAAACAAAGAATTGCCTATCACGAGGCTGGACATACAGTGGTGCTTTATTATCTACATCCTACTGATGATGTTTTTAAAGCTTCAATAGTATCTCGTGGTGGCGCTTTAGGTCTTGTAAGTCACATACCAAAAGAAGAGTTTTACACTATGAGTAAAGAAAAACTGCTTGCAGATATAAAGGTCTCGCTTGCTGGATATGTTGCAGAAAAGAAAAAGTTTGGTTCAACTTCAACCGGTGTAGAAGCAGACCTGCGTTATGCTACACAAATTGCACATTTTATGGTTTGGAAATTAGGTATGTCACTGGATAGTAATGAACTACTTGTTGGTAATTTTTCTGTTTTACCTGAGAATGAAATTTCAGAATCTTTAAAAGAGAAACTTAACAATGAAAGTTTAAAAATAATAAACTATTGTATACATGAAGTAGAGGACTTTTTAACCTCAAACTGGACCGTGACAGAATTTTTTGCTGAAAAACTATTAGAAAAAGAAGAACTTGACTATGACGAAATTGACGAAATTTTTAAATCTTTCGCTAAAGAAAAAGAAGAAGGATATGAGAATATTAATGTCGGTTTAACACTTCCTTGATGAAGATATTTTTTTATACACTTACTTTTGTTCTCACTCTCTTTTTGCCTTCTTGTAGAAAACCTACATATCCAAAAGAAAAACTTGTTTTAGAAGCAAAAAAATTGTTAAAAAAAGAAGGAAATTTAGAAGGCGAACTTAAACTTGTAGGGAAAACAATGTTCCTTACCGTTGATATACCTAAAGAAGAAATTATTACTGAAGATAAAAAACTGCTTCAAAAAGCTATAAAAAGAATAGAAAAAGCGTCTATAATAATCACACGACTTGCACTATCTACTGATGCTGAAGTTGAATTTTTAGTTACAATAGCAAAGGTTAAAAATCAAGATTTTTGTATTAGAATAATAAATTATTTACAAGATATTAAAGACCTTATTTATATGAAGATCTCACGAGGTGACTATGAAAAAAGAATTGTGTTTGAGATGTTACCGTATAGTAAAATTGCTTTCCAAGAGATAGATTTTAATGAGTTTATAGGTCGTCTTGTAGCGTCAAATTATAATATGTTTATAAGGTCAAACCCGTTTGCAGGTGCATTACTTTCTAAAACTTTATTAGAGTTTGAAAGAATAGAAAATAATGAGGTAATATTTTTATCAATAAATACAGATATTGATATTCCTGCAGTAAAATTACTTTTTGAAAGTTTAGTTAGAGAATATTTTTTGGATATTAAAAAAAGATACAAAACTTACCAAAACCTACCACATACAGTTGTTGTAATTGATAAAAAAGGTGGACATCTTGCCAAGATAAAAAACTAAAATTGAACTTTATACTATAACCCCAATTAGCTCAATTTTCAATGCGGGTTTGAGTGTGTAACAAACCCGCATTGGATTTTAGTGGGGTTGTGGGTTGGATTTGTTGATTGTTGAAAATTTACAAAAAATACATAGTTTCTCCAAAATTTTTACAAAATTGCAACATACTATTCTTTGTAGAGGTGGGAAAGAAATGACATCAAAAGATTTTCTTAAACTTGAAGCAAAAGTTTTACTTGAAAGTTTTAATAAAGAAAATGAAGATTTACTAATTGATTTAGTACAGCATGGTTTAGCAGAGGGAATTAGAATCTACGCTGAACTTTTAAACTACGACATCACTGAAATTGAAATAAAAAGAATAATAATTTCAAAAATTATCAACAGGTACCTACTACATTAAAAATTATTTTCACAAAAATTTTACAAAGAGTACACAATTTGTTCAAAATTAAAAGTTAAAAATAAAAAAGAAGACAGATTTTAAAATTTATTAATAAAATTTATTAAAATTATGAATAATCTGACGAAAAAAGTGGTTGTAAGTATATCAAGTTTTTTATTTCTATGGGAAAATTTAATCTTTTGTTATTTATCTGTACCTCAACAAACTTTTGGTCCACAAACAACACTTAAACCTATAGATGTCACAGAATATAGCAAACCTAACAAGATGATAGATATAGCCCCAGGAAGACCCATAGCTGCTAAAGATAAATATGGCAACCGTCTTTATTTTTCACCAACTGGGAGATTAACATTAAAAATCAACACTGATGGTACAAAAATTTTTAGTTTATCAGCAAAATCTAAAGAATATGATAAAGAATGGAAACTTCAACAAATCTCTGAAGTAAAGAAAGGTAGTAATTTAGTAGAAATAAAAAATGAAAAAGGTGAAATAATAGGATATCAAGAATTAGGATTGGGTGGAAAAGTTATAAAAGAGTATGACAAAGATATGAATTTAGTAAGAAGCTACAAATATGACAAGTTTGGAAAGAACAAAATTTTTGTTTTAGATGAAGGTTCACAAGTAAAAACTATCTTTGATGAGAAAGGAAGGCCAGTTGCTGATGTTAATTTTGAAGGTACAGAGGTTTCCTGGTATGTTTATGATGAAAATAATATTATCAGACAAAAAATAGGTATCACTGATGATATAACATACTATGACGAAAAAGGTAAAATGCTTTATACTAAAGACCAGTTTGGTAATGTTATTACAAGGTATTATTATACTAAAGATGATGAAGGTAACGAAGTTGTTGAAAAATCAGTGGATTATTTAGGTAATGTTACATATTATAAAAATAATAAACCGCATATTGTAAAAGATAAAAATGGTAAATTGATAAAAGAATATCAATATGACGGTTCTACACTTGTCTATGAGTTTGACCACAGAAACAACACTGTCACCTGGTATGACATTGATGGTAAACCATTATATGTTTCCTATGACGACATAAAGGTCAAAGAATACATTTATAACGAAGGTAAACTTGTAGGACTATGGGATTATACGACCAACTCGCTTTCAGTAATAATACATCAGCAAGAAGTAGCAAAATTGTTTTTAAAAGAGAAACCCGATGGTAAAAAAATAAGTGAGTGGATTGAAAAAGGATACTTGGCAAAAAATTATACTGAAGATATGCCGATAGCTAAAACTAAATATATAAATAAACTTACTCAACCAAATCTAAGTTTATGCCAACCAAGAGAAAAAATAGTTAATTTATCAAAAAGAAAACAATCTATAGGGTATTATAGTAAAGAAACTGATGAATTCATACCAATAGAGATTACCTATTTTGACAAGAATGGATTAGTAAAGAAAAAAGAAAATCTAATTTCAGGAAAAACTGAAGAGTTTGATACTAAAGGTAAACTTTCAGCTTCGTATGTAAAGTTAGTTATAGAAGAAGATGGTGTCCTAAAAGAAAAGAAATATGAGGCAAAAATAGAATATAATAAAGATGGTTCGTACAAGATAACCTACCCCAGCGTTATAGATAAGGACCAAAACATCAACACTTATGAAGATAAAGAAATAATCCCTGATGCACAAACTGAATTTTACAGTTTTGATGGTAGGTTGCTTGAGGTTGTTTCAAAAACTTATTTTGACGGTGAGTATCATTTATCCAAACAAGTTCTTATTTATGATGCAGCAGGTAGTTTAGTTAAAAAACAACTTTTAACTTCTGGTGGGAAAATTATTTCTGAAACTTACTATAAACATAACTTAGAACAGTTTACACTAAAGTATGTATATAACGAATACGAAGAATTACTTGGCAGCTATGTATCTTCAAGAAATTTCTATGAAGGTAGAAAACTTATAAAATCAGAATCATACGAACTTGTAGATCTTACAAGAAACGAGACTAAACTTATTTCTACTGTCTATTTTGATCTCCACTCAAGACCACAAATAGTTAAAGATGCCTTAGACCGTATCGTACAAAAGTATTTTTATAATGATAGAAATAAAAAAGAAACAATAGAAGTAGTTATAACTTCTGATGAGGACAAAGAACAACAAAAACTAAAAATAAAAATTGCTGCTGGCGGAATATTGTTGAAAGAAGAATATACATATGTAGATGATAAAAAACAACACACAATAAAAACTTACTACCACAACGGCTATGAAGAATATAAAGCAATCAGTTACCTTAGCAATTAATTTTTTCACAAAAAATTTACATTTTGTACTGAGATTTCTCACATATATAAACATTCTATAAAGTAGATGAAAAAGATGAAAATATATAAAAATCTAAAAAAAGGAGGGATAAAACAAATGAAACACAAAAAATATCTACCAATACTTCTTATGTTAGTTGCTTTGCTATTACCTGTGGAAGCCACGGTAATAACTGTTGATCCGAATAGAGTGAAGGCTGTGTATGACTATTCTGAATTTTCAATTGCAGGTGCTGCAACAAAGATATATGATCCTGTGCATCAGAAGTATACTTTTGTTTACAAAAATGCTACAGTTACTGGATACTACGGTACAGATGGTAAGTTTATCACAGAACAAGTTGTAGAGAAATATGCTTCAGGTGTGACAAAAAAAGTATCAGATCCTATTAACCAAAGGTATATGGAGTATGATGAAGCAGGTGCGCTAGTTAGAGCTTATCAAGTACTTGATGGGCAGGTGTATGAAGCAAAGATAACATATACACCTGATGGTGGTTATACTGTATCCTGGAAGGGTATAATTGATAAAGATGGTGACCCAAATACTACGAGTGACAAACAGGTTATTGATGATGCAGTAGTACAAAAATATGGTCCATCGGGAAGATTACTTGAGGTTGTAAATAAATCATGGGATAAAGATAAACAAACTTTTACCACATCGGTATCAAAGTATATATATGATAATGCAGGAAATATATTAAGGGTAGAAACATATGGAGACGGCGGTAAATTACTTTCTGTTACCTATTTTGACAGTTTGGGAAGAGAGACCCATACGATGGCTTATAAGAAAGAGGGAAATTATTGGTATATGGCATCAAGAAATTTCTATGATGGTCTTAAACTTGTAAAAACTGAAAGTTATGAAGCGACAGGGCCGGGGACACAAAGGTTAATGACTACTATTTATTATGATAAACATGGTAGGATTTCCCATGTAATAGACAATATGGGAAGAGAAGTGCAGCGGTATTTCTACAATGATACTTCAAAACCTGTTACACAAACTGTACAGTACGGGGGTAACAGTGTAGTTGTTACAGCAAATCCAGGACAGATTATTAAAGTTGAAAATTATTCATATGGTGATAACGGAATCCAAACTACAATGATAACATACTATCATCAGAACAAACAGAGAATTACAATAATGGTGAAAGTACAATTTGGGATGTAGATAAGTATAACGCGTGGTTAAAATCAGTTGCTCCTGATATACCAGTTGGTGTAGACCCCACAATAAGGGGACAACTTAAAGTTAAAGATATGGGTAACGGTGAAGTCTATATTGTGTTTGAAGTAACAGATAAAGCTGAAGTTGAAAAAATGATAGCAGAAATAAAGAGAGCAAAAGATCAATGGGGTACAGGATTAGATTCTTTCTTTGATCAACTACTTGTAGCGTTAGGTGATACAAATAAAGATGGTAAACTTTCTAATGATGAATGGAACGCTAAAGGTAAAAAAGTAGAACTTTATGTTGGAGCGATAGATCCTTCGAGAATGCAACAGGCGGGGAACCAAGCCGCTGCTGGTACTTCGGGCAATTATGGTCAAACTGGCGGTGGACATCAAAGAAAAGATATAGATTCAACAGCTGTATGGAATGACACATTAATGAAAGATATTATCCAAGCAGCACATAAAGGTGAAACAAGAACACTCACCTGGACATTCTGGGCAATTGATAGCAAAGGTAATGTCTGGTTATTCACAGAAAAAATGTCGTAAGGAATCTTAAGAAGATAATACTGCGAGGGGGGAGGGTTTATTCCTTACTCCCCCTCGCTATACCTACCCTTATATACACCCTCTGAAATTAACTTTAATATAATTTTTATTTTTATATTCTCAATTTTATTTTTTCAACCTGCATACGTAGCACAAACCATAATAAATGTGGAAAGGATATCTGTGGGTCTTAAGAATTTTATGGTATTGATGTTGAGAAAGTACTCAAACAATATCTTAAACTTATAAAGGAAGACATTTAACAGTGATTGTGTTTTACCTGTTTAAGTTTCTGATTTTTTAAAATTAGTGATTATTATCCTGGTTCGAACATTGTTCAGTTCGTGGAGTGCACGCTTATTTATGACTGCTAACACTCTTCTAATTCTCAGTCTTGCCTCCGAGTAGTTTAATATATAATCTTAACATTAAAGAATTCATCATTTTAACATTGTCAGGGTTCATATTATTCTCAACTATTGAAAATAACAAAGATTAATTCGTATTAGTTAAATCACAAAAATATGAAGGATAACAAAAGTAAAAAAGTTGGTTTAAGTATTGCACAAAGCGTGTTAGATATTTTTTTTTTAATACACCGATTGTTAAACTTAACAAAGTTGTTTCAGAAAATGATGCTGAAGTTTATGCAAAACTTGAGATGTATTCTCCTGGCGGTTCTGTGAAAGACAGGATTGCATTAGCAATGATTGAAGATGCGGAAAAAACTGGGAAATTAAAACCAGGAAGTATCATCGTTGAACCTACAAGTGGTAATACAGGGATTGCAATAGCGTTGGTTTGTGCAGTGAAAGGGTATAGATGTATTTTGACAATGCCTGCATCTATGAGTTCAGAAAGAGTTTATATTTTAAAATCTTTTGGTGCTGAAGTTGTGTTAACACCTGCGGAAGAAGGTATGAGTGGTGCTATAAAAAAAGCAAAAGATATTGTTGAAAACACTGAAAATGCTGTTATGTTGGAACAGTTTAAAAATCCTGCGAACCCTGAGATACACAGGAAAACTACTGCAGTAGAAATTCTTGAATGTTTCAAAGACGGGTTTGACTATTTTGTTGCAGGTGTTGGTACAGGAGGAACAATTACAGGTTGCGCTGAAGTGTTTAAAGAAAAGTTACCGAATGTGAAAATTGTAGCGGTTGAACCGGAAAATTCTGCGGTATTGTCTGGTAAGAAACCAGGACAGCATAGTATCCAAGGTATAGGTGCAGGATTTATACCAGAGATATTAAATACAAAAATCGTAGATAGAATAATCACTGTTTCAGATAAAGATGCGTATGATACTGCAAAACGTTTAGCAAAAGAAGAGGGAATTTTTTGTGGTATTTCCTCAGGTGCAGCATGTTTTGCTGCAATAAAAATTGCGAAGGAAGCTGGGAAAGGGAAAAAGGTTGTTACTATTTTTCCTGATGGTGGAGAACGATATATAAGCAAGTTTTTCTCATTGTGATTTTGATGTATGAATTTTATTACAAACTTTGTTACTCATCTAAAATATTACATCTTAGAGATTCTACCGATTTTAGCTATTGGATTTTTGTTAAGTGGCGTGTTTTACGAACTTGTCCCTGATAGGTTGGTTAATAGATTCCTTGTTAAAAAAAATTTTTTTACATTGTTTACGATAATTATTGTTGGTATGATGTTACCGATATGTTGCATAGGAAGTTTACCCATAGCAGTTGGGTTTAGACATAAAGGTGTGAAGTTGGGTAATATTTTAGCATTTTTAGTTGCTACACCTGCAACTTCTATCACCGCGGTTTTGATGACAATAAAATTTTTCGGTGTAGGATTTACTCTGTATATATGTTTAAGTGTGATGATTTTAGGTTTTCTTATAGGTATTATTGGTAATATAATTGATAAATCAGCAGTTGAGAAAGTTAATACTGCATCTGCTACTGCAGCAGAGTTCTTATCTCAATTTATTCCTAATAAAACACTGGGTCAAAAAATTATATCAATACTAAGATATTCGTTTGTATATATGCCTAAAGAAATAGGCATTGAAATATTGATAGGTTTGGTTTTAGCAAGTTTGATAAGTAGTATGAATATAATAAAAATTTTTGTTGAAAACTTTTTATCAGGGATCTATGGATATTTATTTAGTGCAATATTTGGAGTTTTAATGTATATCTGTGCGACAGCGTCAGTACCGCTTGTTTATGCTTTGAATAAGCAAGGGTTAGGAGTTGGACCGTCAGTGATGTTGTTGATTTTAGGTCCGCTTACAAGTTATGCAACTTTGCTTGTGATAAAAAAAGAGTTTGGTTTAAAAACATTAGTTTTTTATGTCATAACAATTATTTTATTTTCAGCAGTCAGTGGATATATTTTTAGCATCTTGTAGTTTAAAGTATGAATGAGAAAATAATTAAAGATATAGCAAAGTTGAAGAAAGAAAAAGATGCTGTAGTATTAGTTCATAATTATCAACTTCCTGAAGTACAGGATATTGCGGATTATTTAGGTGATTCTTTAGATTTGTCATTGAAGGCAAGAACAGTAGAAAACAAAGTTATAGTATTCTGTGGTGTACATTTTATGGCAGAAACAGCATATATCTTATCACCACAGAAGATTGTACTTTTGCCAGATATAACTTCTGGATGTCCATTAGCTGATACTATAAATAAACAGGATGTTATTAACTTAAAAAAGAAATATAAAGGTGTGCCAGTTGTTGGATATATAAACACATCGGCTGAGGTAAAATCAGAGATTGATTATTGTTGTACTTCAGCCAACGCTGTTGATGTTGTGTCAAATATTCCTTATGAAAAAGTAATTTTCTTGCCTGACAAATATCTTGGTAGTTTTGTTAAACAAAACACAAAGAAAGATGTTATTCTCTGGCATGGGTATTGCCCTGTCCACCTTAAAATTATGAAAGATGATATTTTAAAACTAAAAGAAAAATATCCAGATGCTAAAGTTATGGTACATCCTGAATGTTTACTTGAAGTTCAGGAGGTGGCTGATAAAATTGTTGGTACGTCCGGAATGATAAAGTATGTAAGAGAACATCCTGAGGTGAAAACTTTTATAGTTGGTACTGAAATCGGTATGTGTTACAGGTTAAAAAAAGAATTTCCTGACAAAGAATTTATTCCAGCGTCTGAGTTAGCCGTGTGTCCTGATATGAAGAAAAATACTTTAGAGAAAATATTATACAGTTTAGAAACTTTAGAACCAAAAGTTTTTGTAGAAGAAAAAATTAGAATAAAAGCTTTAATGTCAATTGAAAGAATGTACGAACTTAGACGTGTCAAAACTAAGGTATGAAAGTGTATTTAGATAACCATTCTGCGACAAAGCTTGATCCTGAAGTGTTAGATGAAATGTTACCATTTTTTAGTGAACATTATGGTAATGCACAAAGTATCCACGATCTCGGAGTTAAAGCAAAAGACGCTGTTGAGAAATCAAGGTTTAAGGTAGCACAACTTATAAATTGTGGACCAGAAGAAATAATTTTTACCTCTTGTGGTTCAGAATCTAACAATCTTGCAATAAAAGGTGTTGCGTTAGCTTATAAAGAAAAAGGTAAACATATTATAACAAGTGCAATTGAACATTTTTCAGTTTTAAATTCTTTAGAGCATCTTAAGAAATTTTTTGGTTTTGAATATACAGTTTTACCTGTTGATAAGTACGGCGTAGTAAATATTGACGAGTTTAAAAATGCGTTAAGGGATGATACTGTCCTTGTATCAATACAACTTGCAAATTCAGAGATAGGGACGATACAGCCAATAAAGAAGCTTGTAAGTATAGTGAAAGAATTCAACACTCAGAAAAAAGAAAGACAGATAAAAACATTATTTCATACGGATGCGGTAGCTGCATGTGGTATAATTCCTGCAGATGTTAAAGAATTAGATGTAGATTTGTTTTCATTATCAGCAAGCCAATTACACGGTCCCAAAGGTATTGCCGCACTGTATGTTAGAAAAGGTGTAAGGATAATTCCACAAATTGACGGTGGTATTCAGGAAGGAGGACGTCGTGCTGGTACAGAAAATGTAGTATGTATTGTTGGTATGGGTAAAGCAGCAGAAATCACAAAACAAAAGTTAAATGAGAATTACAATAAGATGCTATTGTTAAGAGATAAACTAATTCAAGAAGTACCTAAACGAGTAAAATATGTTTATTTAAATGGTCATCCAGTAGAAAGGTTACCCAACAACGTTAATTTTTCGTTTGAGTTTATAGAAGGCGAAAGTATATTACTACTACTTAATCAAAAAGGAATATATGTTTCAAGTGGTTCCGCCTGTGTTTCAAAAACATTAAAACTATCCCATGTGTTAAAATCAATAGGTGTCGATCCTGCTGTTGGACAAGGTTCAATAGTTTTCACTTTGTCCAGATATACGACACAACAAGAAGTTGATTATGTGTTAGACCAGATAACGCCTATTATAGAACGACTAAGAAGTATCTCCCCACTTTACGATTATTTCTTAAAAACAGGACAACGTATGCTAACCACAAGTGACAAAAGTTATGATGTTCATGAAGAAGAACAGAATTAGAACAAAGTTTTTGTATTTTTCAGGATAGGTTAAAAAATGGAAAAGAAAGAATTGTTAAAAAAACTGCAGGAAGCGCTTGAGTTTGAATATACGGATATTTTTCTATATAACAACGAAGCTGAACTTTTTAAGAAAAAAATAATAGATGGTGATAAAATTGCAAAGTTATATAAAAATTTTGCCCTGGATGAGATTACTCACGCTGATATAATATCAAAACAGATTATTAATATTAAAGGAACACCAGTGTGGGAATATAAAAACATTCCTGTTTCTAAATCCATAAGAGAATCTTTGAGAAGTCATCTTGATAGAGAAGTAGCTGCTTACCGCAACTATACATATTTAATTGAGCAAGTTGAAGATAGGGAACTAAAAGTTCTTCTTAAAGGTATCAGAGAAAACGAGAACGAACATATAAAACAAATCACTGATTTTTTGAAAAGGTTAAAAATTTGATACTATATTGTTGAAACTTATAACATAATTTAATATTTACTACTTATATGGCGGTGTAGCTCAGTTGGTCCAGAGCAGCGGAATCATAATCCGCGTGTCGTGGGTTCGAGTCCCTCCACCGCCAGTTACTTTTCTTTTTAAGGGAAAAGAAAAGTAACCAAAAGAAAACTATCTTATAAAAAGTAGCTTGCCAGTTTAGTAGTTTTATTTCAACTTTTTGATATCTCGATTATAATCCTTCCTGATGAAGACAAAACAAAGAATAAAATTTTATTGCAGAAAAAACATCTTCAATTTTAACATACTCATTGTCTTGGTGTGCAAGGTAAGGACTTCCTGGGCCGAACCCTATCGTTGGTATTTTAAAATCCACCATTGTTACAGAACCGTTAGTGCAGAACTGCCACAGGATTGGCTCAGGTTTTTTACCAAAACAATGTTTATACACATTTTTCGCTATAGTAAACAATTTATGGGTTTTGTTTAACACCCAGGCTGCAAAAAATCTGTGCACAGGATCAAATTTTATATTTGTTCCTTCTAAACTTTTTAAAATCCAACTTTTAATACTTTCTTCCGTTTCACCAATTACACTGCGATAGTCAATATACACCGAACACTCATACGGTAAACTGTTTAAAGAGTTTGTTTTTGATTCAATATAAGTGATAGTATAGGTTGGCTTGCCAAGGATTGTATTTTTGAACTGTTGAGGTTTTGTATGAATAATTTTTTTAATCAACGGGTATGCTAAATATATAGCATTTATTCCGTTCTGTGGCGATGACGAATGCGCAGGTTTACCATAGAATGTTAGTTTCACACACCATTTACCTTTGTGTCCATACACAATTTTTAAATCTGAAGGTTCACAAATAACACAATATCGTGGTTTAACATAATTCATAATCTCAGTTATACCCTTACCCGAAGAATCTTCTTCATTGGAAGATAAAGAGAAAGCTATAGGTTTGTTGTTATAGTTAATTTCTGTAAGAAACTTTATAGTAAAAACTAAAGCTGCTAATGAAGCTTTTGTGTCAGTAGCACCCCTGCCGTAAATTTTGTCTTCTACAAACTTACCACTGAATGGTGGATACTTCCACTTGTTAATATTTTCAACAGGGACAGTGTCAATGTGTGCGTCAAACAAAATGTTTACTTTTTGTGAACAGTTTGATTTTGGTAATAATATTATGATATTGTTCTTTATTCTTTTTACATAAAGTTTCTTTGTATTTAGTTTTGTCCTAAGAAAATGTAGAATAAATGTTACAAGTTTCTCTTCCTGTGAAGAGTAACTTTTTATTTTTATAACTTGGCTAAGAAATTTTATGATATTAGATTTGTTTTTCTCTATATATAGTTCAATATTCATAAAATTTGATGATTGTATTATAAAAATATAATTCTAAATTCAACGAGACAAAATCTGTTGATTTCTTGTTTTAAAAATGATATATTTTTACAAATGAGTAACTTTATCTCTTTTCTGATAAAAGATCCTATAGTAGCAATAGCTGCTATTATTTGTGTAGTTGCAATAATCCTTATATTCGTCCTAATTAATCTGTATAATAAACTCAAAGAACAACAAATCATTTCAGAAGCTGTTTCCGCTGTGGAAACTCAAACCTTAAAGAAAAAATCAAAAGTTACATCTGCACCTGTAGGGACAGAACAAATAAAAACACCATCACAAAGATCATCACCTTATGAAATTGACTTAATATTAGCACAACTTAGCGAGATTTCAACACAAATTAATGCTATAAATGACCGTGTCAAACAAATAAGTGATAAAGTTCTTATAACAAAAGATGTACAATCTTTAGCTGGGGGTGAGACTAGTTTTGAAGATACTATTAAAAAAGTTATTCAAGATTTACAAAATTTAAAGTCCGAAGTTGAGTCAATTAAACAAATAGATAAAAATTCAGCTGAAATAGTAACACAGGTTAATAACAAACTTGATAACTTATTAAAATTACTTTCTACTATCCTTCAGCAATGAAATCTAATCTTAACACTATAAAACTGTTGATTTTTGTCAATATTATTATTTTTATTATTTCATTAAGCATAATATACTTCCGTTATAGTCATATATCTGGCACAAAAAAAATTCCTGCTAATTTAAGCAAAGATGAAACTGTTAATGAAGAACAAGCAAAAATTGATGAGTTAACATCTTCATTTACTACTACAACGGTTGCTACTAGCGAACTAATGACGAAATCAACAGAAAATATTGTAGCAGAAGAAAGACCTTTAGAAGAAAGATTACGTAGACCAAAGTTTATTTATTTTTCTTCAAAAGCTAAAAAAGTGGAACTTGTTGGCGATTTCAGCGGTTGGGTACCACAAAAAATGAAAAAAGTTTCTTCAAACCGTTGGGAACTAACAATAGAAATTCCAGAAGGAAAATACTTATATAATTTTTTGGTTGACGGTAAGATAGTCCTTGATCCAAACAACAAAAAACCTCCTGAACTTTCCCCGCAAGGATTCAAAAGTTCTGTCCTTGAATTAAAGTAATACTAATACTTATTTTTCTATTTTATGAAAACGATAGAAGAGATAAACGAAAAAATTAAGCAAGGAAAGGTTGTTGTGTTAACAGCTGAAGAAATGATAGAATTTGTTAAAGAAAAAGGTGTTAAAGAAGCTGCAAAACAAGTTGATGTAGTGACTACCGGAACTTTTGGTCCTATGTGTTCCTCAGGTATGTATTTAAACTTAGGACATACAAAACCTAGGATAAAACTTGGCGGTGGGAAATGTTATCTAAACGGTATCCCGTGTTACACAGGTTTTGCTGCGGTAGATATTATGCTTGGTGCAACAGCATTGCCAGAAAACGATCCAAGAAATAGAGAATACCCTGGTGAGTTTAGCTATGGTGGTGGTCATGTAATACAACAGTTTGTTTCAGGTGAAAATATTGAACTTGTAGCAGAAGCATACGGTACTGATTGTTATCCGAGAAAGGAACTAAGAACATTTATTAACATAAAAAAAGTGAACGAAGCTGTGCTATTTAACATTCGTAATTGTTATCAGAATTATAATGTTGCAGTGAACCTTTCCGATAGAACAATTTATACTTATATGGGTATGTTAAAGCCAAATTTAGGTAATGCAAATTATTGTTCTGCTGGACAGTTATCACCGTTGCTTAAAGATCCATACTACAAAACTATAGGTGTGGGCACAAGAATTTTCTTAGGTGGTGGTATTGGATATATTGCATGGTGGGGGACACAACATAACCCTGAAGTTCCACGTACTGAACTTGGCATACCAAAACTACCTGCGGGAACTTTGGCGGTTATTGGCGACCTTAAACAAATGTCAGCGGAGTTTTTAGTTGGCGTGTCAATTACAGGATATGGTACATCACTTGCGGTAGGTATTGGAATACCAATACCTATATTGGATGAAGAGATAGCACGTTGGTGTGCAG
>JANXDG010000049.1 GCA_025059805.1 Endomicrobiia bacterium | reverse complement strand
CCACCAGTAACTTTAGCTTCAGCTGTTATAGTAGAAATACTTCTTGAGTAAAATTGTGCTAATGATAAACTTGCAATCATACTTGTTAAAACCAAACTTAAGTATATTACCTTTTTTACTTTTTTCATACCACCTTCCTCCCTAATAAAAATTTTCTTATAATAGAAAACTTCATCTCACCTCCTTTTTGTGGCAACCCGGCTGGCATATTACGGTAGTTTAATACCGCAACTTAGGCCCGTGGCCTTGTGCCTTATGAGTTTCCCCATAAGTTGCCTTTCACGGAAAAGTTAAACCTTTGTGTCAAAATTTTTTGTAATAGTAATACAATCAAAATAATCCATTTTCAATGAAGATTTTTGCTATTTTTTTGTACTTTTTTGCTATTATGCCCCTAGGAGGAATTGAACCTCCATACTCCCGTCCGGAGCGGGATGCTTTCTCCGTTAAGCTATAGGGGCGGTGTGCGTTGAAAGTTCAGAGTTCAGAGTTCGAAGTTCGGAGTTCAGGGTTCAGAGTTATAAGTTAAAAGTTCTTTTGTAGTAAAGAAACAATCTCAATTAAATTTTCTGGCAATATTTTTTGGTTAATAGTTCCACCACCTTGGACAAAATCCTCTCTACCACCAAGTTTAATATTTAACTTTTCTGAAATTAATTCAGCAATTTTTTTTGCAGTAACACCTTTTTCTTTTGCAAAGTGGTTTACGCGAATAACAACATTTATTGTATGATTATACATAGAATAAATAATCAAAACAAAAGGTTCAGATTGATTCTCTTTTATAAATTTATCTGATAATGAACGTAAAAGTTTGAGTTCTATGTTTTCTATATGTGTTATATAAAATTTTATTCCTAAAAACTCTTTTGTAACCTGTTGAGTTTTTTGTGAAGAAAGGTTTAAACTTATATTTTCAAGTTCATTTTGTAATTTTTTATTTTGCTGAACTAATTTTTCAACCTTTGACTGAATTTCATCTATATTATTTGTTCCAACTATTTCAGCAATAACTGATAATTTTTTATGTAATTTTTGAATGTGTTCGTATACTTTATTGCCACATATAGCTTCAATCCTTCTGAGGTTGGCACCAACTGAAGTTTCTGAAATTATTTTAAACAATCCAATCTCGCCTGTATTTGAACAATGTGTCCCTCCACAAAGTTCTATGCTATAAGGTTGTTCAAATATTTCACCTTCTACACTTATTTTTCCACCTATTATGACAACTCTAACTTGTTCTTTATATTTTTCTTCAAACAAAGCAGTAGCACCAAGTTTTTTCGCTGTTGAAATATTGGTATTAATGATTTTTACTGGTAAACAATCTAATATTTTTTGGTTAACTTTAAGTTCTATTTGTGTTAACTCATCATTAGTTAATGAACGCCAATGAATAAAATCAAACCTAAAATAATCATCTGAAACTAACGAACCTGACTGTACTGCATGTTCACCTAATATTTCTCTTAGAGCTTTATGTAGGAGATGTGTTGCAGTATGATGTCTCATTATATTTTTTCGTCTGGGGACATCAATTTCAAGCAAAATTTCATCTCCAACATTGATGTTGTTATTTACTTTTACAAAGTGTATGATACATCCTTCAATTTTTTTTGTATCTTCAACTTTGCCTATAGTTTTGTCTCCAGAAATATTTTTTATAAAACCAGTATCACCAATTTGACCACCAGATTCACCATAAAAAGGTGTCTGTTCAACAATTATTTCAACAAAATCACCGTTATCGGCTTTGTTCACAAATTGTTTATTCTTAATAATCCCAAGAATTTTACTTTCACATTCATATCTATCATATCCTACGAAATTCGTTTCTTTAAAATTTGAGTATAAAGTTGTATTTATAACATCTACTCCACGCCAAGATGTCCGTGCCATTTCTTTTGCTTTACGTTCTAAGTTATAAAATTCTTCTTCATTGTATGTAATTCCTTTTTCTTTGAAGATTTCATCAACCAGTTCTTTTGGAAAACCATAAGTGTCATAAAGTTTAAACACTGTTTCCGCAGGGACGATTTTTTTGTTTTCCTTTGTTATTTCTTCTATAATTTGCATTCCTTGTTCTAATGTTTCTAAAAACTTTTCTTCCTCAGACTTTACAATAACACTTATTTTTTCTCTATGCAGTTCAAGTTCTGGATATTGATCTTTCATTAACTCAATCACTGTTGGTACAAGTTTGTATAATAAAGGATTATTGTAATTTAAAAGTTTAAGATATCTTATCGCTCGTCGTAAAATCTTTCTTACAACATAGCCCCTACCTTCAGTAGTTGGTATTATACCTTCAGAAATAGCAAAAGTTACAGCTCGTATATGATCACAGATAGCATTGAGATAATCTATTGATTTTTTCTCATCCTCGCCTAGACTGAAATATTTGGTTAGTTGCTGCCTTAATGGATAAAATAAATCTATATCAAACACACTTGTTAGGTTGTTAACAATCATCACAAGACGTTCAAGACCCATACCAGTATCAATATTTTTTTGTTTAAGTGGTAACAATTTACCGTCAGATTGTAAGTCAAATTGTGTAAAAACTAAATTCCAAACTTCTAAGTATCTATTACAATCACATCCTGGATAACAATTTGGTTTTCTACAGCCATATTCTTCACCTAAGTCATATATGATTTCAGAACAAGGACCACAAGGACCTGTATCTCCCATTTTCCAAAAATTCGTTTCTTCTCCTAATCTATAGATTTTGTCGTTTGATATAATTTTAGACCATATCATATATGCCTCATCATCATCTTTATAAACTGTCACATATAGCTTTCTTTTATCTATATTCATATTGTTTACTATAAATTCCCATGACCAAGAAATCGCTTCTTCTTTGAAATAGTCGCCAAAAGAAAAATTGCCTAACATTTCAAAAAATGTCAGGTGTCTTATAGTATGTCCAACTTTTTCAATATCTGATGTGCGAAGACATTTTTGTACTGAACATGCACGTTTAACACCTGTTTTTTTGCCTATAAAATAATCCTTAAACTGTACCATTCCCGCAGTTGTAAACAACAATGTTGGATCTGAAGATGGAATAAGTGAATCCGAAGGGAAAATTTTATGATTTAAATTTTTGAAGTACTGTAAGAATTTTTGTCTTATCTCTTGAGATTTCATCTGTTAACAAAATTTTGAAGACGTACACTTAAGTATGTAAAAATTTTTTATAACTCCATTATCATTTATTTGACATAACTTATTAACAACAGGACTGTTGTTATCAAAGTAAGCCATGGGAGAACAGTGTTCACAAACCACTGGCTTGAGACAAGCGGTTTCCTAGGAATATATACAGTATCACCGGGTTCTAATGTAATATTTCTATCCAGTTTGCCATCCAAAATAGATGCGACGTTTACCGGAATAACCGTTTTACCCTGAGATGTTTCCCTAAAAATTCGTACAGAACTAAGTTTTGCAGTAGTCGTGTATCCCCTTGCTAGAGTTATTGCTCTTATTACGTCTAATCCTTCATACCATTCATAGCTACCCGGTTGGTTAACTTCTCCAATTACGGAAATAGTTTTTGGTAAACGTGGTACTTCAATAATATCACCTGGCAGTAAAACGACATCTTTACTTGTATCTAAAAGTATTTCTTCAAGGTTTATGTTCAAAATTTGTTGTTGTTCTTTTTCACCACGATAAATTTTTATATTTTTTGTACCAGCGTATTGTGTTACACCACCAGCTTGTGAAATTAGTTCAAAAAGTTTCAACCCTTCCCTGTACTGATACCCGCCTGGATTTCTAACCTCTCCCATAAGAAAAACTTGTTTTTTAGAAAAATACTTTACGCTTATGTCCACCTTTGGTTGGGATATATATATCGCAAGATTTTTTTCCAAAATCTGCCGTAGTTCTGATGTAGTTAAACCTTCAACTTTTACTTTGCCAATCAGTGGAAATACGATGTTACCATCAGGTGTAACAGCTACCTCTCTTGATAAGTCCTCCGCAGGAGATACTCTTATGTATAATATATCACCAGCTGAAATCCTATATTTATCATCTTTTATGTTCCTGGGATAATCTGTATTTTGTTTCGCAGGTTCTGTATCTTTAAGTTGTAATTTTTTAACATTTATTTTTTGTTGTTCTTTTTTAACATTTTCTATCTCTTGTTGAACTATTGAAAGGTCTAAATTTGTGTTTTTATATTTTTCATAAATACGATTTAGAATATATAGTTTATCATTTGGTGAAAGTTGCCTCTCAGCTGATATTCTATAGTAATATTGGATGTCTGAATTAAGGTCATTAACAGTTAGCGGCTTTGTTTTTGCAAATACAAAATTTAAACTAAACAATGTAAAAAACAAAAAAATTATTATCTTCATATGACCTAATAATCATTATTAAAAAACTTATAATATTTCAATAAATTATTGACATTTACTGCTTTTGCATTTATATATCTCATATAGAATTATCCCACAGCATACACTTACATTAAGTGATTGCACTTTGTTAGATTGTTGAATAACAACTGCTGCATGACTGTTTGAAATAATATTTTTTCTTATACCTTTATGTTCGTTTCCTAAAACTATGGCTAAACGTTTTTGGGATTTTATATCTTCCACATTTACAGTTTGAATGTTATTGTGGATACTCTCCGGTGGTAAAGCAGAATAAATCCAAAAATCGTTTTTCTTCAACACAGTAATTGCGTTAAATACATTCTTTACTTTTACAATAGGTACATTAAATACACCACCACGTGAAGTCTCAACCACTGTCTGTGTTACAGGTACTTGGTTCCACTGTTGTATTATAACGCCATCTATATTGAACGCTGCTGCAGTTCTAAGAATAGCACCAAAATTATGCGGGTCGTTAATTTCATCCAAAATTAATAATGTAACTTCAGAGTTCTGACTAATTTTGGATAATAATTCTTCCAGGCTATAATATCTAACTGGAGAAACTACTAAAACTAATCCACTGTATCCTTGGTTGAATATACTGAGAATTTTTTCTTTGGGAACAGTAAGAAACGAAACTTTCTTTTTCTTTGCTAGTGCTATAATCTCTTCAATATCTTTACCATAAGCATTATTTGCAATGTAAAGTTTTGATACAAGATCTGGCCTAGTTTTTATTATTTCTTTTATTAAAGTTTTTGAAGTTATAAAAGATTCTGTTGTCATATTCTTTTTTTAACTTTTGGGCCAGTTAAAGTGTCTTCAACTATATATCCTAATTCAAAAATTTGTGCTCTTAGTTTATCGGATGTCTCAAAATCTCTGTTTCTTCTTGCAATTTCACGTTGAGATACTAACTTCTGTACTATTTCCGGAATCTCATAACTAAGGTCAACTTTTATACCAAAAATTTCTTCTACTAACAATAAAAATTTTGTATAGCAATAGTTCAATGTAGTTTTGTCTATCCAGGAGATGTTTTTGTTTACATAAGAGATAAACTTATGTAAAACAGCCATTGCAGAAGAAGTATTGAGGTTATCGTCCATTGCAGTCTCAAATTCGTTAATTAAAACATTAATGTATTTCACAACTTCTTCGTTAATTCCTGTTTTAGGTTCAGAATTTTTTATACGCTCTTTAATTTCTTCGTTAAAGTTAACCAGTTTCTGATAAACATTTTTGAACTGTTCAACTTCTTGTATTGAAAAGTCTAAAGGTTTCTGATAATGTTGAGAAATTAAAAATAGTCTCACAATCATTGGGTCGTATATTTCAAAAATATCTTTCAAAGCAAATATATTTCCTAAAGACTTAGACATCTTTTGTTGGTTTACAGTAACAAAACCGTTATGCACCCAGTAATTAACAAAATTTTTCCCAGTAAGAGATTCAGATTGTGCAATTTCATTCTCATGATGTGGGAATATAAGGTCCATGCCACCACCGTGAATATCAAGTGTCTCACCAAGATATTTCATACTCATTACTGAACATTCAATATGCCAGCCAGGCCTGCCATTACCCCAGGGTGATTCCCAAAAAATAATATCATTTTGTTTTGAAAATTTCCATAACGCAAAGTCCAACGGTGATTTTTTAGTTTCGTCCACTTCAATTCTTGAACCTGCTTGTAGTTCATCTAAATTTTTCTTTGACAGTTTCCCATAATTTTTAAATTTAGATGTGTCAAAATACACACCTGTAGTAGTAACATATGCAAAACCTTTCTTAATTATGTTTTCAATACTAATGATAATATCATCAATATGTTCTGTAACTTTTGGATAAATTTTTGCTGGTGTAATGTTAAGTTTCTTTTCTATTTCGTAGTATGAATTAATATAGTGTTGAGAAATTTCAGATGGATGTTTATTTAATTCTTTAGCTTTATTTATAATTTTGTCATCAACATCAGTAAAGTTTTGCACATAATTAATCTTGTATCCTTTATATTGAAGGTATCTACGTAAAACATCAAAAATTACATAACATCGTCCATGACCAATATGAATTTCGTCATACGGTGTTATACCACAAACATACATTTTTACTACATTTTTTTCCTGAGGTAGGAATGTTTCAACACTACTGGACAAAGTATTATATAGTTTCATTTTTTTCTAACCTTTCTAAAAGTACAACAGTGTAACATTGAATATAATTTTTGAAAGGATGTATCCCCTCAGTAGATTTTCCTTTTATATTAATAAATTCAGTTTGAAAAATTTTTTTAAGCGAATTTAAAATTTCCTGTTTATATTGTGAAATTTTAGGTGTATCACAAATGACAACTGTGTCAATATTGACAATTTTATAACATTTTTCTGCTACTAACTTTAGTACTTTATCTACTATTTTGACACTCTCTATATTTTTTAGCTTTTTATCAGTATCAGGGAATAACTCACCAATATCTTTTTCACCAATTGCTGACAATAACGCGTCTGATATTGAATGTAAAATAACATCAGCGTCTGAATGTCCCTTAAGTCCTTTAGAATGCTTAATGTATATTCCACCAAGATATAATTTCCTCCCAGTTACTAATTTGTGGCAGTCGTATCCAAGACCTATCAGGTATTTCATACATATATTTTTAAAAACTTCAGATCCTCTACAGTTGTAATTTTAACATTTTGTTTATCACCAGGGACTACTTTTACAACAACACCACATAACTCAGCAAGTTGTGCATCGTCAGTTATGTTGAATTTTTTAGTATATTTTGTCAAATATTTCTTGCTATATATTTTCTTAATAATTCGTGTTTTGAAAACCTGTGGTGTCTGTACTAATACTAGATTATTTCTGTTTATTGTTTTGATTACTTCGGATTTATGATTTATCATCTTAACTGTATCGCAAACTTGTATTGCAGGAATAACACAGTCATACTTTATAATCTCTTCAATACATCTATCTATTAATTCTTTATTTATAAAAGGGCGTGCTACATCATGTACTAATACATAATCGCAATCGTCAGATATTTGTTTTACAGCGTTATATACTGAATTATATCGTTCTTTCCCACCTTCTATAACTGATATGTTTAAACCGTCATATTTACCGGCTGAACTAATGAGATGTTTTACTTTTTCAACATCACTTCTTGCAACTACAACAATAAACTGTTTTACATATTCTAATCTTAGAAATTTATCTAAAACATATTCAATTAATGTTTTACCTTTAATTTTCACAAATTGTTTTTTAGTGGCGTATTTAAACCTTTTGCTTTTACCCGCGGCGAGTAGAATTGCACAACATGAGAATTTTCTACCATCGCATTGAATAGTCATAACAAGCATTAAATTGGTTTCGTGAAAATTATACGGCCGGAAGAAGTTTGTAATGTGGAAGTTACAACGACATCAATTTTGCGGTTAATAAATTTTCTTCCGTCTTCAACAACTACCATTGTACCATCATCTAAGTATCCAACACCTTGGTTATAATCTTTACCTTCTTTAAGAATATAAATAGAAAAAGTTTCACCAGGTAAAAATATTGGTTTTAAAGCATTTGCTAAATCGTTGATATTTAATACAGATATACCTTCTAAGGTAGCAATTTTATTTAGATTGTAATCCACAGTAAGTATTTTACCGCCGACATTTTTAGCAAATTTGATAAGTTTAGCATCAGTTTCCTTCATTTCAGGATAATCTATATCAGCTATAACTATTGCTTTCTCATCTTTAAGTTTACCTAACATCTCAAGGCCACGTTTCGCTCTTAAACGTTTGTTATGATCTTGTGAATCTGCCAACAGTTGAAGTTCATTAAGTATAAATCTTGGGACCACCATCGGTCCATCAATAAATTTTGTTTGATATATATCAACAATCCTACCATCAATAATCATTGATGTATCAAGAATTAATACATTGTCTCTGTTTGATTTTCTAACCTGATGTAATATATCTTTATCAAGTAGGTCAACTTCAACTTTTTTCCTTACTGCAATTATTAATCCTAAATATGCAAATCCTATCCGTACAAGCCACAAAAATTTTCTAAATATCTCAATTATTTTCGGTTCTTCTAATAAAAATATTAAATAATCAACAAGTTGTGCAGCAATTATACCTAATGTCATTCCTATGAACGCAGCTATTAGAGTATCAAGTTTAATCCTTGATATTAAAATTTCCAAAAGTATAATAACTATACCAAAACCTGCTCCTAACAAAACACCTACATAATCTTTTTGTATAAAGAACCCAACTAAACTACTAATTATTACTATCACTCCACGTATAAACCAAAGAATCATAGACACACCATTTCTAAACACTATTAATTATTATTAATCAATTCATCTAAACTTCTGACAATAAAATCAGGATTGGCTTGTTTTAGTTTACTCAATGGATATGTATGCGCTACTGCTAATACTTTAAAACTTGCTTTTTTTGCTGAAATTATCCCATTAACCGAGTCTTCAATTACCAATATTTTGTTATTACTAACTTTATTTTTAAACTTTTGTTCGCAGAATTTTTTTGCCACCAAAAAAGGTTCAGCAGAAGGTTTACCATTTTTTACATCTTCAGCAGAAACAATACATACGAAACTACTAAAAATTTTAAGTTTCTTTAAGATGAAAATTATTTCTTTCTTTAACGCTCCTGATACTATACAAAGTCCAACCTGTGGAAAATTGTGTTTAAGGTAATTTATAAACTCAATTGCATCTTTGTAAAACCTAAAGTTTTGTTTAAGTTTTGACATAAGAAGATTCGTCTTTTTTCTTATTAAACCTACAACTTCTTTATATGTCAATTCCTTAGAAAGTTTGTCTTTAAAAACTTTCTTAAAACAACCTTTGTCATCATATGCAAGATATTTTTCTAAATATTCCTGTTTACTAATTTTAATACTATAAGGTTTAAGAACTTCGTTAAGGCACTCATAGTGTTGCCATTCAGTATCAGCGATTACGCCATCAAAATCAAAAAAAATAAATTTGTAATCATTAATGTTAAACTTCATAGTGATAACCTCAGCACATAGCTTGTTCGTTATAATATTTAAATAATATTACAACATATTGCATTATAATTCAATATTTTATAGAATTCAAAAAATATTTTTTTACACGAATATTCAAAATATAGGAGGGAACCTATGGATAAAAAACAGATACTTGAAATTGTTAAATCTCGTAGCATAAAATTCATTGAACTATGGTTCACTGATATTCTCGGAAGAATAAAGATGTTCACAATCACCGCTGATGAACTACCGGAAGCACTTGACAGCGGTATGGGTTTTGACGGCTCTTCAGTTGAAGGATTTGCGAGAATTTACGAGTCAGACCTTGTTGCACTACCTGACCCTGACAGTTTTAAAATTTTACCTTATAGAGACAATACTGCAAAAATGATATGTAATATTTACACTCCTGAAGGTAAACCTTACGAAGGTGACCCGAGATATTGTCTAAAACGTAACCTTGAAGAACTAAAAAAATATGGTTTTACACACTTCTATGTAGGTCCTGAACTTGAATATTTTTATCTTAAATCAGACAGTTCTACAGAGTTAGTTGACAATGCAGGATATTTTGATTCAATGCCGGCAGAAGATGCTGGTATTGACCTTCGTATGAAGACTATAGAATATTTAGAAGCAATGGGTATCAAAGCTGAATATGCACATCATGAAGTTGCCCCAAGCCAACATGAGATAGATCTAAGATATGATTCAGCAATACAAATGGCTGACAAAGTCATAGCTTACAAAGTTTTGGTGAAAGAAGTTGCAAGACAGTGTGGATTATATGCAACATTTATGCCAAAACCAATTGCTGGAGTGAACGGTTCTGGTATGCATGTTCACCAAAGTTTGTTTAAAGATGATAAAAATATGTTTTTTTCACAAAATGATAAATATCATTTATCAGAAATTGCAAAATACTATATCGCAGGAATATTAAAACATTGCAGGGAAATTTGTATAGTAACAAACCAATGGGTAAACTCGTATAAAAGGTTGGTACCTGGATACGAAGCACCTGTTTATATTTGTTGGGCGACAAAAAATAGGTCTGCTTTAATTCGTGTACCGGAATACAAACCTGGTAAAGAAAAATCAACTCGTATTGAAGTAAGGTTTCCAGATCCTGCATGCAACCCATATCTTGCATTTGCAGTAATGTTAAGAGCAGGACTTGAAGGAATTAAAAATAAATATTCACTACCTGAACCATTAGAAGTTTCCGCATATGAAATGGAAGAAATTGAACGTAAAGCAAGAAAAATTGAAGAGTTGCCAGGTTCGTTAATAGAAGCTATTGAACTTGCTGAAGATTCTTCCTTGTTAAAAGAGACATTAGGTGAACATATTTATACAAAATTTTTAGAAAATAAAAAGATAGAATGGGATAACTACAGGATTACTGTAAGTGACTATGAGATAAAACGTTACCTTCCACTATTGTAGTAATAATGAACGAAAGTAAATATGACAGAAGCTCAAATTATATCAAAAAAAATTCTTGCTGAATATGAGAATACAAGAATAATAAAAATTGAGATCTACTCTCCAGCTATTGCACAGCATTACTTGCCCGGACAATTTGTAATAATTATGGTTTCTGAAAAAGGTGAGCGTGTACCTCTGACAATAGTTGAGACTAATTTAGCAAATGGTAGTATTAATCTTATTTTTCAGGAAATAGGTTATACGACTAAGTTGTTAGGCAAACTAAAAGAAGGTGATAAATTGTATCACATTGTTGGACCATTAGGTAAACCTACAGAAATAAAAAAGTTTGGTAATGTTTTAATCATTGGTGGTGGTGTGGGCACAGCTGAGGCTTACCCTGTTACTAAAGCACTGAAACAACAAAATAATAAAATTACAACTATTCTCGGTGCAAGAAATAAAAATTTGATAATTCTTGAGAACGAATTCAAAGATATCTCTGACGAAATTTATATCACAACAGATGATGGAAGTTACGGAATTAAAGGGTTTGTCACAGATGTTTTAGAACAATTACTCAAAGAAAGAACTTTTGATTTAGTTTACGCAGTTGGTCCTGTGGTAATGATGAAAGCTGTATCTAATTTGACACTTCCGTATAATATTCCAACAATTGTTTCTTTGAATACAATTATGGTGGACGGTACAGGAATGTGTGGTTCTTGTAGAATAACTTATAATGGCAGTATTAAATACGTATGTTGTGATGGTCCTGAGTTTGACGGACACAAAGTTGACTGGGATGAAATAATAAATAGGAATAAAACATACCTACTACAAGAACAAACTATTTTGAAATTCATTCAGGATTAACCACTATCTATACTCAGTAATTCATCAACAGGAATTTCAAGTCCGTTCTCTAAAAGATTGCCTTCATAAATAATTTTTCTATCTACAACTTTTAATTTACCAGTTGATAATAACTCAAGAGTTTTTTTTACCAGTGGTAGTTCGTATTTTACACCTTCTTGTCTAATTTTGTCAAAATTGTATTCAATTATAGGAAATCTGCAGTAGGTTAATACAGGTCCTCTGTCAAGATCTTCAGTTACGATATGTATCATCACACCATGTTCTTTATGTCTTTCTTCTATGATTTCATTTATAACTTCTTGCCAGGTACCTTTTGGTCCCCAGGGTAAGGCTGGATGAAGGTTTATAAATGTAAATTTTTTACATAAAAATTCACTAAGAATTAACATATATCCAGCAAGCATAATAATATCTACCTTGAATTCTTTTATTAGTTCATAAACTTTCTGGTCAAATTTTTCTCTCCATTCGTATAAATTTATCTTTCTTAATTCCGGCAAGAATTTTAGTGATGATAAACAAAATATAGGAATGTTATAATTTCTTATAACATTTATAAACTTATCAGAATTTTCGCCTTCGCCAAGTTCACGGTTAATAAACACAAATTTTATTTCAGCTTTTAATTTCCCTTTGCTAATCGCATCATATATGTAGTTAAAAATTTTAAGTGAAGTTGTACCACGAGATGTTGCAAACCATCCTATAGAAAGTTTTTGGGTTATTGAGTTTATTGGGTTTGTAGAGTTCATTGAGTTTTTCTATTTAAGGTTAATTTATACCTAAAATGGTTACTTTCTTTCTTTTAGATTGAAAAATTTTACCTATTAAAACTGCATCTTTGTTTAAGAAATTTAATATATCGTATGCAACTTTATATGAAACAATTAAAGTCATACCTATCCCCATATTAAATGTTCTATACATCTCTTTGTCTTGAATTTTTCCTTTTTGTTGGAGCATACTAAATATTTTTGGTGGTTTCCATAGATTTTTGTCTATTTGTGCTTCAATGTTTTCAGGTAATACTCTTATGATATTATCGTAGAATCCGCCACCTGTAATGTTAACGATAGCTTTTATTTCTTTATTTGGTTCAAACTTTTTTAAAAGTTCCATTATTTCATCAACATAAATTTTTGTTGGCTCAAGTAAAACTCTTGCTAATTTTATCTGTTCATATTTTGTAAACACTTTTCTTACAAGTGAATACCCGTTTGAATGTAAACCTGATGAAAATAAACCTATAATCACATCACCAGGTATAATATGACTACCATTTATTATTTCTTCTTCCTTAACAATACCACAGGCAAAACCTGCTAAGTCGTACTCGTTAGGTTTGTACATTCCTGGCATTTCAGCAGTTTCACCACCTAAAAGTGTACATTTAGCAAGATTACAACCTTTTATAATACCTGTCATTATTTCTGTCAAAACTTTAAAATTTACTTTCCCACAAGCAATGTAGTCTAAAAAGAATAAAGGTTTAGCACCACAGGTTATAATATCGTTTACATTCATCGCTACCAAATCAATACCTACAGTATTATGTTTACCCACAAGTTGTGCTATTTTTAATTTCGTTCCTACACCATCTGTTGTTGCTACCAAATATTGTTGTTTATTGATTTTATAAAATCCTGAAAAAAATCCTATCTGTGGAAATTTCTTTTGTATCCACTTTACAAATTTGTTTGCTTCGTCTATGTCAACACCAGACTTTTTATATGTTAACATAAAAGTTTTAATCCTTTCTGGCCAATATCTTTTCTATGATATTTGTTTGCAAAATTGATAACATCAACAGCTTTATAACTAGTTTCTATAGCAGCTTTTAAAGTATCACCTAAACCCACCACACCTAAAACTCTCCCACCAGAAGTTAAAAATTTGTTATCAACTTTTTTAGTTCCTGCATGAAAAATTAAAACATTAGGAAATTCTTTAGCTCTGTCAAGACCAGATATCTCTTTACCGGTTTCGTATTCTCCTGGATAACCTAAAGAAGCTAACACCACACAACATGCATATTTGTCAGAAAAAGAAAGTTTTATTTTTTTTAATTCCTTATTTAATGTTGCAATTGTAATCTCGGTAAGGTCGTTATTGACTAGAGGTAGAATTACTTGTGTTTCAGGATCACCAAACCTACAGTTAAATTCTAAAACATATGGTTGTTCGTTTTCTTTTGCCAAATTTTCTATCATTAAACCAAAATAAATTACCCCACAATAACCAAGCCCTGAATCTTTTATCCCTAAAATAAAATTATTCAATATTTGGTCATTAATTTTTTTCTCTAAATTTTTAGATATGAACGGCAATGGCGAATAAGCACCCATACCCCCTGTGTTTGGACCTCTGTCATAGTCATAGATCTGCTTATGATCTTGGGAATGAGTTAGCGGTAAAATTGTTTCACCGTCACAAAAAGCAATAAGTGACATCTCTATTCCTTTAAGTTTTCTCTCAATAACAATTTTTTCTCCTGACGATTTGAAAATTTTCTTTACCATCATTTCATATATGACATTTTCTGCTTCGTCAATTGTGTCACATACAACAACACCTTTACCTGCTGCAAGACCATCAGCTTTAATTACGATCCCATCGGGATATTTTTTGAATATTTCTTTTATCAAAACTTTTGCCGTGTCATAATCATTTGCAATCACAAAATCTGCAGTAGGAATGTTGTACTTCTGCATAAAGTTTTTAGCAAAAATTTTACTTCCTTCAAGTAATGCTTGTTCTTTGGTAGGTGAAAAAACAGATATACCATAGGAACTTAAATAATCTTTTATTCCTTCTACAGAAGGTTGTTCCGGACCAACAAATACAATGTCAATTTTTTTATCTTTAACAAACTGAAGTATTTTGTCAAACTCTGATAGTTTTATTGATGGTTCACAGATAGCGTCTTCTTCAATACCTCCGTTGCCAGGTATACAAAAAATTTGTTTCACATTAGCTGAATTTTTAAACTTCCAGACTATAGTATGTTCTCTACCACCGCTGCCTAATACTAAAATATTCATACCTTTATTTAATATAAATAGATAAACTTAAAATTCAACAATTAGTGATTAAATTTAAAAACTAACTGATTTGATGAGCGATAGTATGTCCACTTTGGACCCCAGTACGATAGTGAATATTTTTTTGCTATCCTAATTATTTTACCATCTATATTCTTCTGATATGCTTTTTTAGGTAAAAATTTATTACCATAAAGTAAACTATATTTTTTAACCAACCCTGGAAAATGTTGCAAAAGTAAGTCAAAATATATTTGTTTTTGGCTCGGTTTTGGTATATTAGTAATATTTTCCCTCAAAGTTAAATAATCCCACCAGATATAACTACAATTGTGCTGTTTAAGTTTACGTAGTAAACTATCCAATGCTTTTTCACTGTCAGTAATGTATGGCAGTATGGGCATAATAGAACATCCGCAATTTATACCTTCATTTGTAAGTTTTTTAATACAATTCAATCGTTCATTTACAGAACTCGAAAATGGTTCAAAAATTTTTTTTAACATTTCATCATCTGTAATTATCGTAATTGAAATATTTATTCTGTCACGATATCTTTTAAACAACGAGATATCTTCTAAGATTAAATCTGATTTTGTAAAAATGTGAATGTTATAGTTTGTATTTTCTAATAAAAAACATAATATTTTGTAAGAAATTCTGAACTCTTTTTCTGCAAGCTGATATGGATCAGAAGAAGTTCCAAGATATATTACACCTTGAGAATACTTATCATCTCTTACATATCTTGCAATATTTTTTATTAATACATTCAAAATGTTAATTTTTACTTTAACAGAATTTGTTTCATTACCTTTTGAATACTTTTCTGCTTGTACATAACAATATCTACACTGATGTGTACATCCAATATAAGGATTTATTGACGCATATAACTTGTCTTTAAATAGAGAAACATTGAGTGCGGTTTTACAACTGATTTGTTCAAACATTGCTTGGTTCTCAAGAAAAGAAAAAGATTTTTACTACTTTATTATTTTTTTCTTATAATGTTGTCAATAGGAAAGATCAACGAAGTATGAAATAGATTAACAATAGAAGAGAACAAAAGTTTTGTTTTGATCTTCAACTTTTTAATATAATTTTTCCTTTTTGCACTACGGAAAAATTTTAACAGCTGCGCAGAGTAAAAATTACCAACACCGCCACCTAAGGATAATAACAACACCAAGACAAACTTGTTTTCAGCAGAAGTTATAATATCGGCGAACACTAACCCTGTTAGCATCCAACATATAAATCCAATGATTCCACTATATAAGGACTTTATTTTAACATAGGAATAGAAATTTTCAATGTTTGACACAAAATTTACCATAAATCCGGCTAAAAAAACAAGGAATAAATCTATAAATTTTAGCATAATACTCACCTCCTTGGGCTTGCAGCTATGGCAGGTCCGTAAACATAGATGGTTAATCTTATATAAGGTTGCAAAAATTTTGTTTTTGTAAATACAGGGAGAAAAATAAGAAATGCAAAATTTTTGTTTTATTTTGAATAGCTTGATAAATTAAGTGATTTTAAGGTTTGTTCCAGTTCTAAAGTTTTTTTCTTTATGTTATCATTTTCAGATATATAAAACGGTTCACCATATACAATAAAAGATTTGCTGAAAGGCAAAGGTAAAATATATCTGTCCCAATTTTTGAACATAATTTTTCTTTTTATAAACACTCTAACAGGTATTATCGGTTTTTTAGTTTTTTGTGCTAAAAAAACGACTCCTGGTTTTACTTTAAAACCCGGACCATGTGGACCATCAACAGCAAATGCACAATCTTGGCCGTTTAATAATTTTTCTATTATTTTAAGCGTACCAGAAGTTGCACCTTTTTTACCTGAAGAGCCACGAACTATATCATATCCAAATTTTTTAAGTATCATTGTTTGTAACTCACCGTCAGGTGAATAACTTGTCATTATAACTATATTTGTATGTTTGTGACTAAAAACTAATACAAACTGTTCACCATGGAAAAATGCGTAAATTACGTTATTTTTAATTTGTTTGACTCTATCAAAATTTATTCTGTGGACTTGTAGACTACTAGATATAATCCGTATGACAAGCCACGCTATATTGCTTAGAAAATAATTCGCAATAAGATTTACAAACTTTAATTTCCTTAGCTCTATGACAAGTTTCTTGAAGAACTGTGAAATCATTTCTTTGACTTAAACCAATATACATAGTTTAAGCAGGAACTTGCTGGTAGGAGTTTATTTTCTTCTTTTAAGTATTTAATATTGATTTTTTCTGTTTGAAGAATATTAGTAATGTCCTCGTAAAGTTGTTCTGGTATCAAAAATGCAGAACTTGGCTGAAGATTTTCATCTAATCGTTCCTGTATAACTTTTATTACAAATAATACTGCCGAACTTAAATATTCCTGAACAATAATTTCTGCGATGTTTATTTTCATTATATCCGTCGTTGAAAATATAAATTTATCTACATCTAAACCTAAAGTAGTAGCAATCAATGAAATAAATTGTGTATTTTTTTGTGGACTTATTACACCTAAAATTTTCTCTACTGATTTATCCTTTACTTCGAAAGTATCAAAAATTACCGCTGGTGTTAACACTTCTGATACCTCTCGTTCCACAACAGATATTAATGTTTCAATTTCAGGTGTGATCTTAATATCTTTATTTTTAAGTGCACTATAAACTTCTTTTAGTCGTATGTTTACTTTAAAATTCTTAATTTTCATTTTTTCCCTTTAGTTAAGTTATATTCTAACACCAAAGAGGAAGCAACAAAAATTGATGAGTAAGTACCAATTATTACTCCAAAGATTAACGACAAAGCGAAATCTTTTATAACTTGGTTACCTAAAATATACAATGCTAAAACAGCAGCTAAGGTTGTTCCGGAAGTAAGCAAAGTTCGTGTTAAAGTTTGATTGATACTTAAATTCATAATTCTTTCTAAACTTTCTTTTCTCATAATTCTAATATTTTCACGTATTCTATCAAAAATTACTATAGTATCGTTTATTGAATAACCAGCTAAAGTAAGCAAAGCAGCAATAACAGTTAAAGTAATTTCTTTACCCAATAATGTTAGAAATCCTATAGTTAAAAATACATCATGAGCTAACGCTACTACGCCCATAATACCCCAGATTGACGATCCAAATCTTAATCCCACATATATTATTATTCCAATCAATGAAAAAATGATCGCATATAAAGCTCTTTTAGTAAGATGTTTACCTATTGTTGGTCCTACATATTCCACACGAAGAATTTCACACAATATATTACTGTTCTTAAATATATTTTCTATCTCCGCAGCAAGTGTGTCCTTTTGCTGAAATTTAAACCTTATTAAAAACTCCTTAACTTCGTTAGTTCCAGTAAAAATATTTTGTAACTCTACACCCTTGGTATATCCATAAGTTGCAAGTATTTTTCTTAACATAGCAATGTCCATCTCTTTATTAGTTGTTCTTATTTGTATCAATGTTCCTCCTGTAAAATCAAGTCCTAAATTTACACCTTTGTTTATAATTAATACGATGACAGTTATTGTTATACACAAAGCAGATAATATAAGAAATTTTCGTCTATTAGAAATAAATTGTATTTCTTTCATTCTTGGTAACCTCTCTAAAATAGAATTTTTGTATCTACAATTTTCCTAGAAAGAAGTAAATCATAAAAGATCTTTGTAAGAAATGTAGCAGTAAATATGTTAGCTATAAGACCGATAAACATTGTTATACCAAAACCTTTAATTGGTCCGGTACCAAAACCAAATAAAAATACAGTGGTAATTAGAGTTGTCAAATTTGAATCAATGATGGTAACCAGCGCTCTTTGGTATCCAAGGTCTATCGCTACACGTAACGTTTTCCCAGCAGACAGTTCTTCTTTTATCCTTTCCAAAATTAAAATATTCGCATCAACTCCCATACCTATCATTAATACCAAACCAGCAAGACCAGGGAAACTTAAAGTTGCTTTAAACGCAGTAAGAAAGCAAATTATTAAAAGTATATTCACTACCATTGCTATATCTGCTATCAATCCAGATAATTTATAATACACCAACATAAAAACTAAAACTGCTACACTGCCAACGACAAGTGCAGTAGCGCCACTTACTACCGAATCACGACCTAAGGTTGGCCCTACTGTTCTTTCTTCTATAATTTTTACAGGTGCAGGCAACGCACCTGCTCTTAACACTGTAGCGAGAAATTTCGCTTCTTCTATAGTAAAATTACCTTCTATAATTGCGCGACCATCAGGTATTCTTGATCTTATAACAGGTGCTGACTGTACCACTCCATCAAGGACAATTGCTAGATGTCTGTCTATGTTTGCTTCAGTAACTTTAGCAAAAATTTTTGCTCCGTCAGGATTAAATTCTAACGATACATATGGTAGACCAGTCTCACTGTGTCCTAATTCTACCCTTGCATTACTAAGGTACGCACCAGTAAGTTCAGCAGAAGATTTTACTAAATAAAAACTTTCATCTCTACCAGGCAATAATTTATATCCTGTAGGTACAAGAGTTAATATTCTCTCATCAACTAAAGATTCTTTTGGTTTCAAACCTAATTCACGGGCTCTCTCTGCTATTTTTCTATATGGTTCGTCAGTGTTAACTAATATAAATTCTAACAACGCTGTTTTACCAATCAACTGTTTTGCCATTTCAGGATCTTTCACACCGGGAAGTTGCACTGAAATCCATTTATCACCTTGTTTTGTTATCATAGCCTCGGCAACACCATATTGGTCAATTCTATTACGTATAACCTCAATTGCACGGTCAAGTGCATCAGACAAATCAATACCTTGTGGTATTTTTTCTTTGTCAATTTCCAGTACAAGGTAGGTTCCACCTTTTAAGTCAAGTCCAAGTTTTAATATTTTTTTTAATATAGGATCACGAGAAATTTCTTTTTGTTGCCTCTGTTGTGGTGTCATAAACAGATACCATTGTATTGTCGGAAATAAAAAATATAAGCCTATTAGTATTACAACTGCAACAAGTAAAATCCTATATCTTAAGTTTTTCATATCACCAATCTGTTTCCCTCCCGTAAAATTTTCTAGTATTTATTAATATTTTTTTAACCAAAATTTTTTCCTAAAAACAATTATAATACCTTTTGTCCATTGATTACCATTTCAAACTTACAGCCAAGATAACCAGCAGCACGACGACAAATTATAAGTCTTGGCATAAATGTTTCAAAATATTCTATAATACTGGATAATTTCGTATCTATATCAAGTTTCAAACAAATAAGTTTCTTATCAGGCATAACTTCCAAAAAATTTCTTTCAACTGCATAATTGACTCTATCATGTATATCTAACGAAATCATCTTTGGATTCCTTACACGATTCTTGTTCACGTCAGACTTGTCTGCCAAAATCAAAGCTGCTGATACTGGATTTATAGGTTCACCGATTTCTTCTTCATGATTACCTATTGCTGAGATAATCATTGAAATTTCATCTGCTGGCATACCTATTGAGTCCAAAATTTCCATCGCAAGTATTGCAGATGATTGCCCATGATCCCTTCGGTTTATAACATTGCCTATGTCATGCAAATACCCTGCTATTTCTGCAAGTTCACATATTCTTGTAGGATAACCCAAAAGCCTAAGTATATTCCCTGCAACTTCGCTAACAAGCATAACGTGTCTAAACCCGTGTTCTGTGTACCCAATTGAACCCAAATATTCATTAGCTGCCTCTATAAAACTTCTTACAATTGAGTTTTGTTTTAAATCTTCAACTGTAACTTTTTTAAAATTATTCATATTTCATTACAGTGAACCAATTTTTTCTTCTGGGACAATCTGTGAAACAGCTGACTTTAGTACGTTAATTTTAACATTTTCTGCAATTTTTAGTTCAATAGTATCACCTTTTACATTAACTACTGTTCCATATATCCCGCAGCTTAATAATACATTATCACCTTTCTTTAATTGTTCTAACATTTGCTTATGTTGTTTAATTTTTTTCTGTTCTGGAAGGATAAGAATGAAATAAAAAATGAAAAAAATAACAATTAACGGTATCCAACTCATTATTCCTCCTGATTGTGCTGCCGTCTGATTTTGCACACATTGTGCATACAAAGTTAAACCCATATGTTAATCCTCCTTCTTATTAATTTTTTGTTAACTGGCTACGTCAATCTGTAATTTTCTAATTTGAACCCACAATTTGGCTGCCAACAATAACCTTTTTCAAAATGTGACCAACAATTTAAATCTTCCTCTTTATCTATTCCAGTCAAAATAAGATCTGAATAAATACGTACATAAAAATTTGCCCTTGATGCTGCATCGTATTTGTACCAAATCTCGCCCCAGCCATAATTTCTTTCATATTTGCTCCTTATAAGACCTGCGATATGTTTAGGATGCCATCCAAGTTTAATTAACACACGTGTCAAAGTTTGTAAATTCGTAGGTTTCAACAGATGGTCGTTAGGTTCAATTAAACAATGACGAACACATGGCGGAAGAATATTTATGTTAAATTTATCATATGTTTTATACCAGATTTCGGGTGGATCATGCTCACATGAATCAAATTGTTTATGAATTTTATATAATTTTGAACTCTGATATCTTTTTATTAAAGTATTTAAAAACTCTGTATTATCTGGTATTTCACAGGTTGTCATACTTGCTACATCTAAAATTTTTTTTTCATCATTTCTTATATCTATAATGTCAGTAGGGTTATTAAAATATATGATATTTTTATTTTCTCTAACAAGTACAGCAAAATAAGGTATATTTTGTGTTGACAGTTTAAACTTATCATATATTCTATGTTTCTGATATATAGAAAATGGTATACGGATATCCCGCATATAAATAGGATCAGCATACATTGACAAATCAAGGGCAATAGCCTCTCTATTTTTCCCCACGCTTACATCACCAAACACTACAGGTAAACCATGATAATCTTTTAAATTTCCCAATAACTTATGACAAATATATTCAATAAGTCTGCCAGCCATATGGAATCCCTTACCTGTTTCTTCTGAGACTTTTTTCTTCCTTCGGCCAGAAATTGAATTATATTTTCCTTGTAATGTAGGTTCTATGTATGCTAAGTTCACAAGTTCGTTATGTTGTTTTGTACCAAACGGCACCTTGAATACAAAATGATACCCTTGTCCAGTTTGGATAGAAATAAAATTCAAATTATACCTTTTATATAGATCCTTTACACGTTGATAAATTTCTTCAAGTTTATAGAATACATCATAAGGTTTAAAGTAAGCCTCTGCAGGATAGGCTATGTTATAATATTCGAAGTCTAAAATAAACAATGTAGCTTCTCTGTCCCAAACGGTTCTAAAAATATCAGCCCCTATTTCTAACAACCAGA
>JANXDG010000058.1 GCA_025059805.1 Endomicrobiia bacterium | reverse complement strand
AATTGGCGTAATTTAAGGTCATCTGTTGATAGGGATAATAATTTAGTTATTTGTTGGGTTAATCATTTTACATATTTTGGTGTATATCCATTAGGTAGTTTAAGTTTGGATGATTATAGGCCTAAGGAGAGGATTATTACTCCGAATGGTGATGGTATAAATGATGTAGCGATATTTGATAGTATTCCTTATGGTACTGAGATAAAGATATATGATTTACGTGGTAGGTTGGTAAGAAAGATAGATGATATGCCGTATGAGTGGGATGGTAGGGATGCTGATGGTAAGGATTTAGAGGTAGGTCCTTATATATATCAATTTAAGGTAGATGGTAAGTTAGCAAGTGGTGTTATAGTTATAGCGAGGTAGTTAGGTTAGAAATATGGTTTATTAATGTTTATGAAAAGTTTAAGAGTAATTATATTAATGATGTTTGCATTATGTATTGAAATTTTTTCAGCGTTTTATAATTTACCTGAGTTTGGTGAGGTTTATGGAGTTGGTGGTGCAGGTAGTGTTGGTAGTATAGGTAGTGTTGAGAGTATTTTTTACAATCCTGCTGGGTTAGCTATTTTGAAGAGGCAGGAGTTTATTAGTTCTTACAACAGGCATATTTACACTGATGGTGTTGATATAGATATATACAATATTGGTTATGCGATACCTTTAAATTATGATATTTTTGTTGGCAGGAAGGTGGTTAGAGGTAGGAGTGTAAGAAATATTTTACCTTTGAGGTTAGGGTTAGGTGTTGGGGTGTATGGTATGGATGTGAATAATGGTTTATACAAGGAGAACATATATTCTTTAGTTTGTAGTAGTAAGATTGATGTTATAAATAAGAGGCAATATTTACTTTATGGTATTTCGTTAAAACTTTTGGGTTTAGAGTATGGTAGTGATGAGTACACACGTCGTGATCCTGTATTTAGCAGGGGGTATAGTAGGTATAGTTTTACTTTGGATATAGGTTTTGGGTATTTTATAAACAATAGTATAATATTTGGTATAAATTTTGTGAATTTGTTACCTGCGGAGATTGGTATTGAGGATAGTAAAAAAGAGTTGGTAAAGAGTAGGTATCATTTTGGTTGTTCGTATAGATTTTATTATTCAGAGGTTTTAGCAGAGATAAGGTTAAGTGATGTTAAGGTTGAAGAGTATGTTGTTGGTTATAGGCAAGCATTTTTCAAAAATAAACTCAGGGTTTCTTTTGGTGTTAATTCTTCATCTGCAAATTTTTCTGTAAAGTATAAGATAAAGACGAATAAAATGATATTAGAACCAGTTTATTCTTTCTCCTACCCGTATAACTTAATAAGTTTTGGTTCTCATAACCTCACATTAAAAATTAAATTTTAACCTAAGCAAAAAAATACAATAAATTAGCAATGTTTTTCATTGAAATTAAATATACAATTTCATAATTTATAAAGAAATTATGAACAAAGATTTCAAGATGTTTGTGCAGGATGGTAGTTTTGTAATTGAGAACTATAATAATGCAAAACCGTTTGCAAGTTTTCTTCCGTCAATAGCGGGTTTCTGGGGGAAGCCCATCTGGGTTTTCTATGTAAATCGTGGTCAGTGTATATCTTCGTTTGGAACTAAGGATAAAGATGGTGCTATTTTAGAATTTGTTGCTGCAAACAAAGCTTGGAGGTTAACTCCAACTCAAGGGTTTAGAACTTTCCTAAAAATTAATAACACTTTTTACGAACCATTCCAAAATAAAATTTTAAGAAATACAAATCTTGTCCAGAGAATGTATATTACATCTCACACACTTAAAATAGAAGAGATAGATTATAATCAACAATTAGAATTTAAAGTTGAATATTTTACTTTGCCTGATGAAAATTTCCCAGCATTAATGAGAATATTTAGTATCAAAAATGTTAGTAATAAAAACACCGCAATTGAATGTCTTGACGGTTTACCTTTAGTGATACCATATGGTTTAAACGATTTTATGTTAAAAAACATATCTCGTCTTGCTGAAGGGTGGTACAGCGGTGTATATTTTGCTGGCAGTAAGAAAATTCCTGTATATAAACTTCTTGTAGAACCTGTAGATGAACCGGAAGTGATTTACGTGGAGAAAGCGAATTTTTATTATGGATTTGCTATAAATGATGATGAAAGATTAGATGTGAAATTTATCGTTGATCCTGATTTAATATTTGGACAGTTTAAAGATTTCACAGTGCCGGTCGGGTTTATTAATAACGAAATATTAACAAATCAAAATTTATTTTCAAACAATAAAACACCATGTGCTTTTGGTTATTTCCAAACTCAATTAAGACCAAACCAAGAACTTTTTTATTATTCAATAGTAGGTAATGTTTCTTCTTTAGAATATCTGTCTAAAGTTGTTAACAAAATAGATTTGCCTGAATATTTCCATCAAAAAAAGGAAGAAAATAAACAGTTAATAAATAATCTTACCAGATGTGTTAATACAAAAAGTGCATCAAAAGAGTTTGATGGATACTGTCAACAAACATTTATAGATAATTTCCTTCGTGGAGGTTTGCCAGTTATACTTGGTGAAGAAAAGAAAATAATATATTATGTATTTTCAAGAGTTCATGGAGATATGGAACGTGAATATAACAATTTTGTTATTACTCCGGAATATTTTTCTCAAGGTAATGGCCATTATAGAGATGTTGCACAGAATAGAAGAAACGACATTTTTTTCTTACCTGAAGTGAAAGATACTGCAGTGGTTTATTTTATGAATCTAGTCCAGTTAGATGGTTACAACCCACTTTTGTTAATGGGAGCAAAATTTAAAGTTGTAAACAAAAATTTGTTTTTAAATTTATTTAGTCCAAAAGATAGGGAAAAGATAAAATGTTTTATAAATAAAGAGTTTGAAATTGGTGAATTTTTTGAATTTATAGAGAAATACAAAATCGCTCTAAAGCATAGAAAAGAAAAATTTTTGAACTTGTTAATACAACACTGTGAAAAAGTTGACAATGTTTATCCATTGAGAGGTTTCTGGAGTGACCACTGGCACTATAACATAGATTTAATAGAAAGTTTTGTTGCTGTATATCCGGACGAGTTTGAAAATCTTTTGTTCAACAAAAGAGTGTTTACATTTTATGATAACCCTATGGTTGTTTTACCTCGTGATGAAAAATATGTCTTATATCACAACAAACCACGACAAATGAACGCTGTTTATGTTCATCCTGAGAAACAAAAAATTATTGACCAACGTAAAGAAGACAAGTTTGTTGTAAGGACACGATACGGAAAAGGTCAAATTTATAAAACTACATTGTTTACTAAACTTCTATGTTTAATAGCTAATAAATACGCATTGTTAGATCCCGAATGTGTAGGTGTAGAAATGGAAGCTGATAGACCTAATTGGTGTGACGCACTTAATGGTTTACCTGGGTTATTTGGTTCATCCACTGCTGAAAGTTTAGAACTAAAACGCCTCATTTTGTTGTTGATTAACAATCTTGAAAAAATAAATAATAAAGAAAAAAGAATGGTTAGTATCACAGACGAAATTTATGAGTTTATATATGGTTTGTACAAAGCCAGTACTTCATATGTTACCAATAAAAATAAATTTAATTTCTGGCAACAACGGCATAATATGTTAGAAAAATATCGCAGCAGGACATTATTTGGAGTTTCTGGTAAAGAAAAAACAATAGATGTGTTTAAGATAATAAATATCCTTAAAATTTTCCTTAAGGTACTTGATAGTGGCTTAAGTAAAGCAATTGATCCAAGGACGAAATTGATATATACTTATTTTGAAAACAAAATTACAAAATACCAAATAATAAGAAACAAAAATGGCAAAGTAAAAACTAATCATAAAGGATATGTATGTATAAGACCACTTGAGTTTAAGCAACAACCTTTACCGTATTTTCTTGAAGGCTTAGTGCATTACTTAAGGATTACGAATGACACACATACTGCTAAGAAAATACATAAAAATGTAATTAAATCTGAACTTTATGATAGCAAACTTGGTATGTTAAAACTTAATGCTCCACTCAGAAATGTATCTATGGAAATAGGAAGGATAAAAGTTTTTACTCCGGGTTGGCTTGAAAATGAATCTATATGGCTACATATGGAATATAAATATTTACTTGAACTTTTAAGAAACAATCTTGCAGAAGAATTTTGGTCTGCAGCAAAAAGTATGTTAATACCGTTTATGGATCCACATATATACGGCAGAAGTATTTTTGAGAATTCATCATTTATTGTAAGCAGTGCACATCCTGAAAAAAATTTACATGGGCAAGGATTTGTTGGTAGACTCTCAGGTAGTACTGCAGAATTTTTATCAATATGGATAGCAATAACTTGTGGTTTAAAACCTTTCTTTATAAAAGATGGACAACTATATCTAAAATTTTCTCCAATGTTACCTTCGTGGTTGTTTACTGATGAAGGTAAATTTGAGTTTGTGTTTCTTGGCAAAATCCATGTTGAGTATATAAATAAATCAAAACGTGATACCTTTGGCAAAAACAAAGCTGAGATAAAACAATTGATTATAACCTATAACGATGGTTCTTATCTAGAAATCACAGGTGATATGATATCACCACCACATTCTTATAATATTCGTGATAACAAAGTTAGTAAAATTACAGCAATATTTAGTTAACTATTGAATATATATCCATTAATTTGCTATTAAATAAAGTGAATAAGGAGGAACAGTATGAAAGCAAAATATTTATATATGTTATTCTTACTATCTTTGGTTTTATTAACATCGTGTGGGAGAAAAAAAGGAAATCTACAAGAAATTGTAATTTGGCATTGGATGACAGATAGAGAAGAAGTTTTTAATCAACTAGCAAAAGAATATTATGAACTTAAAGGGATTAATATCAGGTTTGAAACTTATGCACCATCAGACGTGTATAGAGAAAAAGTACGCGCGGCAGCACAAGGTGGGTTACTGCCAGATGTGTATTCTCCACTTGGTGATCAGAGAGAACTTGCAAGTTTTATCAATGCAGGATATATTGAAGACTTAACGGAAGTGATGAATACCGGTTGGAAAGATTTGTTTTTTGAAAGTGTATTGCAACAGAATACATACAATGAGGGTAACGAATGGAAAGTAAAGCCTGGAATTTATGGTGTACCAATAGATGTAGTAAGTATTCAGATTTTTTATAATAAAACATTATTTAAAAAAGCAGGCATTAATCCTGATAACCCTCCTACAACTTTTGAAGAGTTCATTGCTGTATGTAAAAAACTACGGTCTGCTGGTATCCAACCATTTGTTTCAGGTTTTGGTGAAGAATGGCTGATTGACGTGTTTTCAAAATCTTTTGAGTATCAAATTCTTGGTGAGGAAGGTATTATAAAAACCATAAAAGGAGAAATAAAATATACCGATCCAAGATGGATTACAATATTTGAACTTTTTGAGAAAATGCGTAATGAAAAAATTTTTGCTGAAGGTATAATAACTATGATAAACAAAGATGCTGAACGTGTCTTTGCAACTGAGAAAGCTGCAATGGCATTGAATGGTTCTTGGGGAATCAATGTGTACTCTGGTATGAATCCTCAACTAAATTATGATGTGTTTTTACCGCCGAAACTTACTAATGCTAAATATCCAGTAAAAATTTGGGTAAGTAGTTCTTTTCTTAATGTAAATCCTAAGTCAAAAATGAAACAACAAGCGATTGATTTCTTGAAATGGTTAACTGAAAATAAACAACAGATAACTCTAGCAGAAAAGACAAAAAATATACCATCAAATAAAAATGTTATTGATGCTATTAAGTATGACGTATTAAAAAAATTTGCAGCTAATCTTGACAAATCGTTCCCTACATTACCAGTAATGGAAAATTGGAAAGTTGTGGGAACAAAATGTAGAGGGATACAAAGTATAATCATTGGTGAAAAAACACCAAGACAGTTAGCTGATGAGTTACAAGCCGAGAAACAAAAACTACTCGCTGAATTAAAATAGGTAGATGATAAATGGTATCAGATAGAAGATATTTGAATAATTTTTTCTATGTCCTACCCGCAATATTAATGTTTGCAATCTTTACCATATATCCTTTCATAAAAACTTTCCAATTAAGCGTTTATGAATGGGATGGTATCTCGCCTACAATGAAGTTTGTAGGGTTAAAAAATTATCTTGAAATTTTTAGTGATAGACTATTCTGGAATTCTATGCTTAATGCAGGGATAATAACATTGCTTGCTTTAACTTTCCAAAATATGCTTGCATTGTTGCTAGCTGTGATTATAGATCGTGGTGTTAAGTTTGATAAGTTTTTTAGAACAGTCTATTTTATTCCACCAATACTATCAGGTGTTGTTGTTGGCTTGGTTTGGAAATGGATTTATGATGGAAACTACGGTATACTAAATACAATTCTTACACATATTGGATTAGAGAAATACACCACTTCGTGGCTATCAAACCCACGTACTGCATTAGTAAGTGTTGCTGTCGTTCATATGTGGAAAGGATTTGGTTGGGGATTTGTAATATTACTTGCAGGATTACAGACAATACCTCGTGAACTATACGAAGCTGCTGCAATTGACGGTGCTGACAGTTTTAAACAGTTCTGGTATGTTACAGCACCATTGATGCTTCCTATTTTCTTTGTGGTATCTGTATTAACAATTTTAGGTACTATGCAAATTTTTGACTTAATATATTCAATGACACGTGGTGGTCCTGCAGGTGCAACAGAAGTCCCAATTAGTTATATCTATAGGTACATGGCAAATAACGAATTAGGCTATGCAACTGCTATGGCTGTAATTTTTGGTTTAGTATTGTTTACATTATCTATATTACAGATAAAAATTTCACGAAAGTTAAGAAAAGTTTAAATTTATGCCAGCAAAAACTGAATATGTACCGTTTATGTCTTACATAATTCTGATACTTATTGCAATTATATGTTTATTCCCATTAGTATGGATGTTATCTTCATCACTAAAATCTCAAGATGAGATTTTTACTAACATGTCTTTACTGCCTGGTAAATTACATTTAAGAAATTACGTTGAAGCATGGACACGTGGAAAGTTTAGTACTTACTTCGTTAACAGTTTACTTTATACTGTGCTTGGCGTGTTTGGGATTTTAGTTATAACTTCTTTATGTGCATATGCATTAGCTAGGCTAGAATTACCGTTTAAGAATTTAATATTTTTTATCTTGATAATTCCATTGATAGTTCCATTGCCAGGTACATTTGTACCATTATACGTATTGCTTAAACGATTAGGACTACTTGATACTAGGACAGGTTTGATATTGTGTTATATAAACGGAGGGTTAGCCTTTGGGATATTTTTATTAAAAAGTTTTTTTGAAGAAATACCAAAAGAACTTGAAGAGGCTGCGGTTATAGATGGTGCTACTAAGTGGCAGATTTATTTCAGAATTATGTTGCCTTTGGTAAAACCTGCACTAGCTACTCTTGCTATTTTTAACACAGTTGCAATTTGGAATGAATTTTTGCTAGCATTGATAATATTGCAAGACCCCACTAAAATGCCAATTCAACGAGGACTTATGGTTTTCCAAGGTACACATATCACAGAATATGCACAATTAATGGCAGGTCTTTCAATTGCAACTTTACCTGTAATAATGATTTATCTACTGATGCAGAAGTATATTATAAAAGGTATAACTGCAGGCGCTCTAAAAGGATAAAGTTTTTGTCGTGCTAAAAGGAAAGGAGAAAAGCACGCATGAAGTATAAAAAATATTTAATAAAAGTAATAGCAAACTTGTTGTTATGTGGATTTACATTTGCATTTCAGCTTCATGACTATGGCAGTGAGGAAATTGTGGACTACACAAAGTATGGCAATTTTATCTCCACGGGTACAAGGTATTTCAAATACATAATAACCGATAAAAAAGGTTTAGCGCAAGCAGTAGGTGTAGGTATTTTCCCCAATGAAACAATATATGAATCTGAAAGATATTTAGAACTAAAAAAATCAGGTAAATTAGATGGTTCACACTGGAATTTTGTAAGTCAAATTGTAGATACTTTAGAAAAACACGAATTAAATTTTTATAAATGGACAACTGTACAAGAAGATCCTGGCGTAAAATTATTCTACACAGCAATAGCACTTGAAAGAGCAGCATTGGCTAAAAATCCAGTAGATTATAAATTGCTTAAGCATGCAATAAAAGCATATTATGCCATAGTGGTCCATTCACCAAGATCTATTGGATATACTTATTGGAACACACCATGGTATGTAGGACCGGTAGCGATTGATAAAATAAAATGGTTATGTAGAAAATACCCTGAACTAAATATGGATTTAGTGGACGCAAGTATAATTATTGAAAACGGTTTTAACGATAAGACAAAAGATGATGTGTTTATAATCTCTCCTGGAAAGTTTGTAAGAAAGACGCCTAATCTACAGGTTGTTGTTGATAAAACTAAGATCAAAGTTGAAATCGGTAATAAAGATTTGGTTAGACTTGTACAATATGAAAACGGCCATTGGCAGTTGTTTTATAAAAACACACCTATGTTGGTTAAAGCTGTAGCATATTCACCTGCACCTGTTGGTACTTCACCTGATACTGGTAGTTGGAATACTTACCGTGAGTGGATGTTTATGGATAGAAATAACGATGGCATTCTTGATGTTTTACAAATTTGGGTTGATAAAAATAGAAATAATAAAAAGGATAAAGATGAAATCAACCAAGAAGAATTTGCATTAATGAAAGATATGGGAGTTAACACTATAAGATTATATCATCATGGACATAATAAAAACTTACTAAGATATATATACGAAAATTATGGAATAAAATTTCTTATGGGCGATTTCTTAGGTATGTATGCGATAGGTTCAGGAGCAGGATGGTACGAAGGAACAGATTATACAAATCAAATACATTGTGAAAATATGATGATGTCTGTAAAAGAAATGGTTCAAGAATATAAAGATGAACCATATGTCATTATGTGGGTATTAGGTAATGAAAACAATTATGGTGTGGTAGGAAATGAAACTTTTACTGGTATGGGATGTCGTGCTAAAGAACAACCAGAGGCATATTATAAGTTTGTCAACGAGGTTGCAAAATATATAAAATCTCTTGATCCGTATAAACGTCCAGTTGCTATTTGTAATGGTGATTTGTTATACCTTGATTATATATCAAAATACTGTCATGACGTGGATGTAATAGGTGTAAATGCTTACAGAGGGAGTCATGGGTTTGGTAATAGTTTCTGGAATAATATTAAAAGACTAACTAATAAACCCGTACTAATTACTGAATATGGTTGTCCTGCATATGCAAAAGGTGTTACAGAAAAGCAAGCAGAGATTTTTCAAGCGGAATATTTAAAAGGTTGTTGGGAAGATATATACTATAATTCTTGTGGTTATGGTGTAGGTAATGCAATTGGTGGTGTTCAATTTGAATGGGTTGACGAATGGTGGAAAGCAGGTCAGCCACCAAGGTTTGA
>JANXDG010000026.1 GCA_025059805.1 Endomicrobiia bacterium | reverse complement strand
CCCTGCAATCTCCCAATGGCCAGTTGTTGTATCTTTACCTTTTGACATTTCTGCCATTTTGCCATAACAACCAATAATTATTTCATTTTCCAAATTATTGATATTGAGTATCTTATAAAGACCTAACTTAGCGAGGTTTGGTAAGGAAAGGTTAGATATGTTTTTATAAAGATGTAAAAACGTATTTGTATTTTCGTCGTTATATTCTTTTGCGTCAGGTAATGCGCCAACACCAAACCCATCCAAAACAATGATTATTATTCTATTTATCATTTATTTAATAATGAAATTAGTCTTATTAAATACTGATCATCTGGATATCTCTTTAAAGCTTTTGAAAGTATATTTTTAAAATCTTCTTTATCTCCTAAAAAATATAATACTTCTAACAGATTTTTATAAGCGAGATAATATTCTCCATAATATATACTTTTTTTATAACAATCAATAGCTTTATCAATCTCACCCGTTCTTTGGTACATAACTCCTAAATTATTCCATGCAACACTGTATGATGAATTTGGACTTCTTTCAATTGATAGTAGAAAATATTCTTTAGCTTTATCATAATCTCTTTTACTTACATATTCTAAACCAAGATTATTTAAACAAAGATAGCTATTCGGTTCAAGTTGAATCTGTTTTAGATAAAATTTTTCCTTATCGTTCCATAAAGATGTGTGATATACAGCTTGATAAATATTTAAGACAAAATATATAAATAAGAAAAGAAAAAATAATAGTTTAGTTAATTTGGGAATTAAAACAAACCTTGAAAACATATACATACATATGTATGCCATTGGGACAAAAGAAGCAAAATAGATATTATGACTCCGTAAAGTTGCACTTAAAGGCAAAACAATATTTGAAGTAGGGATTAAAGAAACAACAAAAAATAAAATGAAAAATAAGTTTTCTTTTTTTGTTTTATAAACTACTATTGCTACACAAACTAAGATAAAAAATAAAAATGTGTAGATACTAAATAAATTTCTTTCTATAAAATGCTTTTCAAAAGGAACATTAATAGGAATAAGAAGTTTGTATATATAGAAAAAAATTGAGCGAATAAAAGTAAGAGTTCTTACAAGATTATTTTCATTTGATAAAAATGATGTAGGGATAAAATAAACTGGCATTGAAAATCTGATTATAATATAGATGACCAAAATGAACACCATACCAATAATACTTCTGGGTGGGTAATCCTTCACCTTTTTTTGTACTAAAAACCAATAACAAAAAAGTATACACGGTAACACAACAAAATCTTCTTTTGAAAGTATGGACAAAATAAAAAATATAATAGATAAAAAATGCTTGCGGTAAATATATAGCAATATTGCAGTATACGCAAATAATGCACCAAGTAATACGGTTCTATTTGAAATATAAGTTGTAGTATTTATATTCACAGGAGATATAAGAAAGAAAGAAGAAACTATACTTGAGATTAACTTGTTCTTAACTATATTATTAAGAATTAAAAAAACTAGAAATGAATTTATTATATGTAAAAATGTATTAGTAAGATGATAAAAGAAAGTTCTATCTTTTGATATAACCCAATTTAACATAAACGAAAGTAATGTTATAGGCCGATAGAACTGCGTAGCTTCTCTCATTGGTTGGCCAAACATGTCGCTTTTAAATATTTCAGATATATTCGCAACACTTTTTATCACGTTATTGTTCAAAATTATCGCTTCATCATCCCAAATAAAAGGTGCATTTAATGAGGGTAACCTTATTATTACACCTACTATCAAAAAGAACAAAAATAATCTACTTTCAAACTTAAATTCTATTGTCATTTTAATAAACAACAATTCCGGCGTAGCCAACTACTGAATCGTACTCGCCAGAAACATCACCGCTTGTTGCATATTTTATCAACTTAGCATTTTTTGCACCTAAATGTTTCGCTGCGATAAGCATTGAAACTGTAGGATATACCCCACACATTGTGATACCGTAGGAAAGTACAGTGTCAAACAACCCTTTCGGCGAAAGTTTTAAAATCTGTTCCACTGCTAATGTATCAAGTTTGTATGCATAACTTTGAGGTTCATAATGAGTCATATCAGTTGATGCTATAAGAATTACTTTTTTATCTTTGTGAACCTTTTTATACTCATTTATTGCAGTTGATACAGCATTACCTAAATCTTGACACATGTGATAATCTTCTAACCTTATTGTGATAGGAACAATACTAAAGTCAGATTTTGAGATAAGTTGGAGAAACGGAAGTTGTACTTCTAACGAATGTTCATTTTGATGTGCTTTTGTATCT
>JANXDG010000059.1 GCA_025059805.1 Endomicrobiia bacterium | reverse complement strand
TCTTGTGATGTTCAACCATATAAAGTTTTCCACATAACTGCTGACTATTATGTTCCTATTTCAAAAAATAATAATGGAAGTTTTAGCGCTCCTGTTATTAATTCTGGTTTAACTGTTGGTGTTTTGCCATTTGAAAAGTTTCAAGCAGAAGTTGGTTTTGACCATATAGCTGGATATGGTTCATCTGATGAATATCCATTTTATTTTAACTTCAAATTTGGGATACCAGAGGACGGTTTTGGAAAACTTTTTCCTCAGCTAGCAATAGGAATGTATTCTATTGGTACAAAGCCGGATCTTACAGATTATAATATTTCTTATGCTAAAGTTGCAAAGACTATTTCTCCACTCGGTAAAATTTCTTTAGGTGTATATGTTGGTAACGAGAAGTTGTTGTTAGATGAAAACGGTAATGTAGATAATAAAGGAATCTTGTTTGCTGTAGAGCGTACTATAACTGAGATTACTGATAAGTTATGGGTTTGTTTTGAATATCAAAGTGGTAAAAATTCTTATGGTACGACAAATTTTGGATTTTCATACAAATTTTCTAACAATACTTCTATGTTGTTTGGATTAAATTTCTACAACAACTCAATGATACAACCAACATATACTGTACAAACAGATATAGATTTTTAATAAAAGGAGGTATAAACATATGGACTTTCAAATAATAGTTAACACAATCTGGGTTTTAGTTACAGCAAAACTTGTGTTCTTTATGAACTTAGGTTTTGCTATGGTTGAAAGTGGTTTTGCAAGAGTAAAAAATACAGTAAACATATTATCAAAAAATTTCATTGTGTTTGCTTGTGCTTCATTGGGATTTTTGATTTTAGGCTGGGGTTTGATGTTTGGAGATGGGAATGGTTTTGTCGGTTTGAAAGGTTTATTTTTATTGTTAGGTCCTGATAATTCTCCTGCTACTGGTGAGGCATATCAAGGTGTATATAAAGCGATTTCTTGGACTTCTGTACCACTTTGGGCAAAATTTTTCTTTCAGTTAGTTTTTTGTGGTACTGCTGCTACGATTGTGTCAGGAGCGGTTGCAGAAAGAATAAAATATTTATCTTTTATAATTTTCTCATTTCTTCTGTCAATGTTTGTTTATCCTGTAGTAGGACATTGGATTTGGGGTGGTGGTTGGCTACAACAAAAAGGAATGCTTGATTTTGCTGGTTCAACTGTGGTGCATTCTGTTGGTGGTTGGGCTGCATTAGCTGGAATTTTGCTTTTAGGACCAAGGTTTGGTAAATACACAGAAGATGGTAAAATAAACGTAATCCCTGGACATAACTTATCATTAGCTACACTAGGTGCGTTTGTTTTATGGTTTGGATGGTTCGGTTTTAACCCTGGTTCAACTATGACAGCTGATCCTAAAGCAATTTCACACATTGCTGTGACAACAAACACGGCAGCCGCTTGCGCGATTATTTCTTCAACTCTAACTTCTTGGTTGATTTTAGGTAAACCAGATTTAGGTATGACGATAAATGGTTGTCTTGCTGGTTTAGTAGCAATTACTGCACCGTGTGCTTTTGTAAGTGTTTTTGACTCTATTATAATTGGTTTTATAGCTGGGGTGATAGTTGTGTTTAGTGTGTTAATATTTGACAAACTCAAAATTGATGATCCAGTGGGAGCTTTATCTGTACACTTAGTTAATGGTATATTTGGTACTCTTTGTGTTGGTATTTTTGCAAAGGATAATGTTGGTAATATTCCTTGTGGTAATGGTTTAATTTATGGTGGTGGTTTAAAATTGTTTTCTGTTCAACTTTTAGGTGTTGTGACTGTAGGAATATTTGTATTTATTGTTTCGTTGATCTTCTGGAGTATTATTAAAGCTACTGTTGGATTAAGAGTTTCTCTAAAAGAAGAGATAGAAGGATTAGATTTAGGAGAACACGGAAATGTTGCATATCCAGAGTTTTATATTAAAAAACCATCCATATCCACTATTAAAAAATAGATTTTTCACACCTATAAGGGGAGGTATATAGATATGAAGAAAATAGAAGCTTTAATTAGACCAGAAAAGTTAGAAGAAGTAAAAGAAGCTTTACAAAACAAGGGTATTCTCGGTATGACAATAACAGAGGTTGAAGGTTGTGGAAGACAAAAAGGTTTAACTCAGCAATGGCGAGGAGAGACATATAGAATGGATCTTGTTCCAAAAATCAAGTTAGAAATAGTTGTAAAAGACAGAGATGTTGATAAAGTTTTGTCTATTATATTAGATAAAGCTAAAACTGGTGAGATTGGTGATGGTAAAATTTTTATTTTGCCGGTTGAAGAAGTTGTAAGAATAAGAAGTGGTGAAAGAGGCGAGGATGCTGTGTAAAATGAAATCAAGGTGGGTGGCTATTGTTTAGTTGCCCACCTTGTATCTTAAAGTTTGAATAGGATATACTTCTATGTGTAGAATGTTTGGATTAGTAACAAAAGAAATTAAAGATGTAGAAGATTATATATTCATTCAATTTTTAAATCTTGCAGTATGTGGTAAGGTAAAACCATATCGTGACGAAGGACATCTTGACGGTTGGGGTGTTGCCGGTTATCTTGGAGAGAAAGCAACTATTTTTTATAAAAGTCAAAATAGTGTCATAAAAGAAACAAGAGAGTTTCTTAAAACAATTGATAAACTTAAAAAATCAAATCCAAAAATTGCCATAATTCATTTCAGGAAAGCGTCAGATGGTGATGTAAAGATGGAAAATACTCATCCTTTCGTACATAACGAATGGATTTTTGCACACAACGGTACTATTTTAGAAAAAGAAAAATTAAAATTACATAGATTAAAACCGCAAGGAAACACTGATAGTGAAATTTTATTCTACTACATTTTAGAAAACATAGGCAATAACATAAATTTTTTACCTATTTTAATAAATATTTTAAGGTATCTTAAAACAAATGTTGCTCATACATCCTTAAGTTTTCTAATGTCAGACTCTAACTATTTGATCGCTTACAGAGAGTACAGTAGAAAATGGAAAGAAAAAGATGATGTTGCTTTATGGAACAAAAATTATTATACACTTTTTTATACTAAAAAGAGAAACTATATAATTTTTTCTTCAGAACCGCTCGATAATATCTTTCATAGATGGATAAGTATAAAAAATTCACATTTGATAGTTATTGATAAATCATTAAATATTGTATTTAGCAGAAAGATTTAATATTATTAAAAATTATGGAAAAAATTTATAAAAAATTAATTGAATGGATTAAACAACAAGTAAAACAAGCAAAGAAAAATGGTGTTGTATTTGGGCTAAGTGGCGGAGTTGATTC
>JANXDG010000011.1 GCA_025059805.1 Endomicrobiia bacterium | reverse complement strand
CACTGAAGTAAACCTGATGACAGGCAACAGCATCTACAAGTATATCAAAACAAATCCCTTTCGTTAAAAATGCAGCTATTATTACATTGGTGTCAAAATAAAATTTCATTAAGATATCTCATCAAATATCTCTTTTTCCGTCATAATAACACCCTTACGGACTGCTTCTAACATAAGTTTATTCCTTGCTCTTTCAAATTTCTTTCTTATCAAATATTCTCTTAATGCTTGCCGAATTAATTCGCTACGCGTTGTCTCTTCTTCTTTACTAATCTTCTTAATTTCTTCAAATAATGTCTTCGGAATACTTATCGTTGCTGTAATCCTCATAATTTACCATCCCTGTAGTAAATTATAAAACATTTGATTTTATTATATAATAAAAGGACAGGAAAAACACCTAATATTACTTATCAGACGAAAATCTTAAACATGACAAGTTTTACCGTAAGAATTTAAATCCTGCAAACTAAGTAATGTTCAAACCAAGCTCATCAAACAACAATCTTCATCAAGCCTAACTTTCATCTTTTCTTATGTGGAACTAATGGTATTATCGTCTCTTTAGAAACTCATTCTGCTTGATAAGCAATCGCTGCATCAATGTCTTCTTTTGTAAGATGTGGATATTGTTTGATTATTTTTTCAGCACTCATACCATCTGTTGTTATTATTGTCATTAACTATTCCACACTCTCTCGTTTACTTAATTAACACAGTTATATTTTGTCAAATTCTATAAATAGAAATTCAACAAGATTAATGCTATACCACATATTTTAACTACATCTTGTGGTAAAATTTGATAATAATTCTATTTCAACAATTTGCATATTTGGTATACGGCATTTAAATGCCGTGCTATTGTTCTTTTGTTCCCTATCTACTGACTACTCGCTACTCACTACTTATTTTCCCCTAACCCCTACCTACTATCTACTACCTACTTAATATCAGTATGTTCTTCATCATCATATTCTGTGCCTGGACCTGCTTGCATACGTTGGCCTGTCTTGATAAAATGTGAGTAAAGTGGTGAGTAACTTCTTAGTCTTTCTACAACTTGGGGAAGCTGTTCTAAAACATAGTCTATTTCTTCTTCAGTGTTATATTTAGATAATGTAAAAACAACTGAACCTTGTCCTACAGCAGGGTCTATCCCTATTGCTTCAAGTACATGTGAAAGTTTCAACGCTTTAGAGGTACATGCTGACCCACTTGAAACATAAATACCTTTCTGATTAAGTAAAAGCAAAATACTTTCTCCTTCAATAAATTCAAATGAAAAATTTACATTGTTAGGTAAACGATTGTCTGGATGACCATTAAGATAAACATATTCAATCTTTTTTTGAATTTCTTTAATCATTTTATCTCTTAAATTTAACATCTTTTGATAATTTTGCTGAAGTTGTTTATATGCAATCTCTGCTGCTTTACCTAAACCCACTATACAGGCAACATTTTCTGTCCCTGCACGATATCCGTTTTCTTGTATTCCACCATCAATCTGTGGAACTATCCTTACACCTTTCCTCACATACAATGCTGCTACTCCTTTAGGACCGTAAAACTGTGACGCAGACAATGAAAGTAAATCTACCTCTAACTCTTTAACATCTACAGGTACTATTCCACACGCAGCAACCGCGTCTGTATGTAGTAAAGTTTTTATCTGTTTATTTTTTTTCTGCTGGTTAAACTCTTTTATGATCTCGGCAATTTTTTTTATAGGTTGGATAGTTCCTATCTCTGGATTAGCAAGTTGTATTGAGACTAAAAAAGTATCTTCTCGCAAAGATTTACCAAATTCAACTAAATCCACAACACCATACTTATCAACCGGTACCACTGTATACTCAATTCCTAATAATTGGTTTAACCTTTTTACAGAATACAACACTGATAAATGTTCTACGGCAGACACTATAATATGCCTCCCATACTCTCTATACGCAGACGCTGTACCTTTTATCGCAAGATTGTTAGCTTCAGAACCGCAAGAAGTAAAAATTATCTCTTGTGGCAAACAGTTTATTAACCCTGCAACTTGAGCCCGTGCTGTCTCAAGTGCTTCTTTTGATTTTGTACCCAGATCATGTAAACTCTGTGCATTACCATAATGTTCAGTTAAATATGGCAACATTGCTTCTAAAACTTCAGGATCTAATTTTGTGCCTGAATGATTATCTAAATATACTTTCATTTCTTTCTTTTCCTCACATATCCTAAAAATAAATTGTTTTCTTTAATCAAACATAAAAACTCCTCGCCTGCAGCAGTACACCAAGAAGGAAAATCTTTTTCAAACCCTGGGTCATCTGCTATTACTTCTAAAATTTCTCCCTCTAACATATTTTCTAATTCTAATCTTGTTTTGACTACAGGCATCGGACAAAAAAGTCCTCTACAGTCAATCGTTTTGTTAGGTTTTATCTTGGAGTTCATACATTTTATTTATAGAATTTAATGCTTTCTTTCTTATTTCTTCATCCACCACAATTTTAGGTTCTAATGTTTCTAAACTAAATAAAATCTTTTCTAAAGTGTTCTTCTTCATATTGGGACAAACTGCTAATTTTGATGCTGGAATAAACTCTTTATCTGGGAACAATTTTTTTAATCTATAACACATACCAACCTCTGTACCTATTATGAAAACTTTAACCTCAGGATTTTGTTGGACATATTTAATCATACCCGCTGTGCCAGCAATCTTGTCAGCAACTTCTTGAACTTCTAAGCTACATTCTGGATGAACAACAACTTTAGCATCAGGATAATGTTGTTTTAACATTAAAATATCTTCTTTCAAAATTTTTATATGTGTTGAACAATAACCATGCCAGAGAATCAAATTTTTCTTTGTCGTCCTTTGAACATAACTTCCAAGATATTTATCTGGTAAAAATATTACATCATAAGATGAAATTTTTGACACAATATCAACAGCGTTCGCTGAAGTACAACAATAATCTATTTCTGATTTTACCTCAGCAGAAGTGTTTATATATCCTACAATTGGTACACCAGGATATCTTTTCTTTAAATTTATCACATCTTGTTTTGTTATCATATCTGCTAAAGGACAACCAGAAGTTAAATCTGGCAATATTACAGTTTTATGTGGAGACAAAATATATGCAGTTTCTGCCATAAAATGAACACCACAAAATACTATCACTTTGTTATCTACTAATTTCGCTTTCGTTGATAAATCCAAAGAATCACCTAAATAGTCAGCAATATCTTGCACTTCTGGAAGTTGATAGTTATGAACAAGAATAACTGCATCCTTTTCTTTCTTAAGTTTTTGAATATCTTCAACTAACTTGTTCATAGTTGCTATATAAAATAAATAATCTTTTGTTCTTTTGTATAATATCTTTTTACTAACTCTTCAAAATTTATATCGTTTATAACTTCTTTAACTTTTTTATCCATCTCCTGCCAGATAGGAATAAAAACACAGTTCGTCTCTTTACATTTTTGTGAAAACTTTTTTTCAAAACATACAATTGGTAATGTCTCACCTTCTAAATCTTTTATTACATCTAAAAGTTTTATATCCTTTGGATGTTTAGCTAGACATACACCACCTTTTATCCCCTGTGTGGTTTTTATATATCCTAATCTTTTAAGTAATAACACTATCTGTTGCAAGAATTTATATGGAATATTATGTTTTTTTGAAATTTCTTTCATCTTTAGACATCCTTTTTCTTTCAAAGAAACTTCATAATTTACCGCAAGCTCTAAAAGTATTCTTAATGCATAATCTGTTTTTATAGAAATTTTCATATAAATCTCCCAATTAAATTATTGATTTCGCCATACTCCTGTGATGACTGCAAAGTAAATTTAATACATCTTGTTTAGTTTTTATCTGTTTTACTTGGTTATAAACTTCCCAGAACCAATGATTATCGTTATGTAAACAAAATTCTTCAAAACAAAATTCTTCTCCATAATAAATATAAAAAATACATTGAAAAATGTACTTTATTAAAAATTTAGCAAAGTTTTTGTCAACTATTCTATATATATCTTCCTTAAATGTTTCTGCAAACTGTGGCAAAATATTTCTTACACTGTAGTATTCTTTTGGAAATGTCAACGCTTTAGTAAATCCAGAAATAGAAATTATACATGGATATCCCAGCACAACAACTCTACAATGATACCTACCATCTGACGAATCAAATGTTGTGATAATTCTTTGTGTAAAAACTATATGACACTCTTTAAGTTTAAATCTAATAAATTTACTATATAATTCTTGTAATTTAAATCCATCATAAAAATGAAAGTTGTGTTTTGGTGTTTGTAAGTATTGTTGTTCAAAATTTTTTTCTTCTTCAAACCAAAATTCAGGTTGTTTATAAGAATTTATATCAGAAACTTTACATAATAATAAATCTCTTAATTTAACTTTTTTGTCAGAAAGTAACTTTTTCTCTACAAAATTAAATTTTAGGATTGAAAATACATTTTTTAATGCATAATCTAAATTCTTTATTCTCCAAAATGTATCTGTTGGATAGCAAAAAATTTTCAACATTAATTTTTATTTGAATTTATATTTCTTTAGCAAAATCTCAGCTGCTTTTTTGCCAGATAAAAGCATAGCCCCAAAGGTAGGTCCCATCCTAGGCAACCCAAAAACTGTTGAAACAGCCATACCACACACAACCAACCCTGGATAAATTTCAGATGTGTATTCAACTATCATATCCTCAGATTCCTCAACCCACATAGCACCAAAACCTTTTGTTTTAATAAGTCCTCTCTCTTCTAACTTTTTTGCTACATATGCATCATGTCCTGTAGCATCAACTACAACTTTTGCTTCAAGCCCTACAGGGTCAACACAGGTTATCTCTCTTGGTAAAGAATGAACTGGCGTCCAGTTTACAACAACACCTGCTACTTTTTTGTCTCTTATTATTATATCATCAAAAACTGTCATATTAGCAAACTTCACCCCAGCATCACAAGCTGCAGATATAAGTTTAGAACAAGCATGAGGACCATCTGCTACATATAAACCTTTTGTTGCTTTTTCATATGGTATTTTGAGTTCATCTAAAATTTTTTCTGACGGCTCTCTTACTGTAACTTTGTTCATTAAATAACCACCAATCCAAAAACCACCACCTATGTAGTTATTTCTTTCTATTATTAAAACTTTTAGATTTTTTGAAGCGAGCTCTTTACCACACATAAGACCAGATGGACCACCACCCACAATTATCACATCACTTTCAGAATACAAAGAAAACTGTTTTAAGAAACTCTCCGTTATTGCCTTTGTTACATCTTTTTCTGAAACTTTAGCAAAAATTTTTGCACTCATATTTGTTTTCTCCTTATGAAACTAAAAATTAAAAACAAAAACCTACTGAAACACCACCCCAAGGTTGAAATTCATAAATATAGTCAGTTTTTATTTCTAATTGCCCTGTATTATAATCTATTTCTTGGTATTCATTTTTCTTTATCACAACAAATGGAGTAAATGTCGCTCTAAAGAAGAAACCACCAGTTTTTTTAGGCTGATATCTATACCCTAAAATACCACCTGGGATTAACTGCGAGGAGGTACCTCCACCAAATAACGATGCAAAACTCATATAAGATAAAGAAAGACCAACCTCAAAATGATTTTTATCTTTACCTATAAGATAAGTTGAAGAAAGAATATAACCCGCACCCCATATAGCATATGCTAAACCTACACGTAAAGATAAATTTGACTTAATGAGTGTTTCTCCATTAAGAGAAAATCCTAAACCTGTCCCTAAAAATTCAACATAAACACTATTTCTTTTAATCTTATCATCTTTAGCAACTAAACCGCTACTGGCAATAAAAATCAAAATAAGAGATATAATTATATTTTTTATTTGTCTCATAGTTGTTATACCTCCTTTCTATGTTAGAAAACTATTAATCTATTAAATCACCCTCAATTGGTTCTACATCTATACCTAGCTTAATAAAATGCTTGATTGCTTTATCTATGTTTTTTTGTTCTCCTTCAAGTTCTAAAACTAACTCTCCTACAGTTTCTGTGACTTTTGCTCTTCTTATATTAGGTATAACTTTGTATTTTATAGCTGTTTTATATGTAACAGGTTGTTTTATTAAATGCTGTGGAAAAATAAGTTTTATTGTTTTTTTGACCATTATTTATCCTCCATTTCTTAAAAATATCTTATTAAACATTACATTGTTTCTGTTTTATACCGCAAAATAATTCGTAATCTATAAGTTCTTTTATAGTTGGATTTTCTCCACACAAAGAACAATTAGGATTTCTTTTTATTTTAACTTTTCTAAAACTCATCTCTAATGCATTAAATATAAGTAATTGACCTACTAAATTTTCTCCTATTTTAAGAATGTACTTTATTGTTTCTGTTGCTTGAATTATTCCAAGTACTCCAGCTACTACACCTAAAATTCCTGCTTCTTGACAAGATGGAACAAATCCAGGTGGTGGCGGTTCAGGAAAAATACATCTATAACATGGACCTTGATTAGGAATTATAGTTGTGGCTTGCCCGTCAAACCTTAAAATTCCTGCATGAACTAAAGGTTTACCCAAAAGTACGCAAGCGTCATTTACTAAATATCTTGTTGGAAAGTTATCACTACCATCTATTACTATATCATAATCTTTTATTATATCCAGTATATTTTCAGATGTCAATCTCAATTTATATTCAATTATTTTTATATCAGGATTAATCTCTTTTAACTTTTCTTTAGCAGATTCTACCTTGGGTTTACCAACATCTTTCGTAAAATGTAAAATTTGTCTTTGTAAATTGTTAAGCTCTACATTATCAGAATCAACTAATCCTAAAGTCCCCACACCTGCTGCAGCTAAATAATATGCACAAGGTGAACCAAGCCCACCACAACCTATTACTAAAACTTTTGCATCAAGAAGCTTACTTTGTCCTTTACCTCCTATCTCTGGTAAAATTATTTGCCTGCTGTATCTTTCAATTTGTTCTTCATTAAATTGTCCACCAGCTATTGCAGGAATTATTGAAATTTCATCACCATCTTTAAGTTTTGTTTTCTCATTGTCTAAAAATCTTATATCGGTATCATTTACAAAAATATTTATAAATCTCTTGATTTTGCCTTGTTCATCACAAAGCCGTTCTTTGATGCCTGGATACTGCTTGTTAATTTTGTCAATTAGGTCTAAAATATCTTTTGCATATTCAATTTCGACTTCTTGTTTGTTTTGTGTTAATTTTTGAAGTGGTGTAGGTATTCTTACTTTTATACTCATTTTATGTCCTCCTAATTTGACTTAAAACTAATTTTTCAAAAGCTGATATTGATGGTTTTATTGTTATTGTCCTTTTAACAACATCTGAAACACATTCTTTTGTTTTTAATCCATTACCTGTTATACAGATAACTATTGTTTCATCTTTTGGTATAATTTTCTTTTCAATTAACTTTTTGGCTACAGCTAAAGTTACACCGCCTGCTGTTTCAGTAAATATACCTTCTTTATCAGCTAAAAGTTTTATCGCTTCTATAATTTCTTTATCTGTTGCAACTTCAGCAAAACCTCCTGTTTTCTTAACAACATCCAAAGCATATACACCATCAGCAGGATTACCAATTGCTATTGATTTAGCAATTGTATTTGGTTTTACAGGTTTTATAATATCTGTATTCTCTTTAAATGCTGTAGCTATTGGAGAACATCCATCTGCTTGTGCAACATAAAATTTTGTATCAAAACTTTTAATAAGACCTAACTCGCAAAACTCTTTTATTCCTTTATATATTTTTGTTAACAAAGAACCAGACGCTGCTGGAACTACTATATGCTTAGGTGCTTGCCAACCAAGTTGTTCCACAATTTCAAAACCGTATGTTTTTGACCCTTCAGAATAGTAAGGCCTAAGATTAACATTTACAAAAGCCCATTTATATTTTGAAGCAATCTCAGCACATAAACGGTTAACATCATCATAACTACCTTCTATTGCAACAACATTTACTCCATAAATTGCAGAGGAGATTACTTTAGAAGCTTCCAGATCATAGGGGATAAAAACATAACATTCAAAATTTGCATATCTTGAATGAGCAGCTACAGCATTTGCTAAATTACCAGTTGAAGCACATGCAACAGTGTCAAACCCAAACTCCTTTGCTTTTGACAACGCTACTGCTACAACTCTGTCCTTAAAAGATAATGTAGGATGATTACAAGAATCATCTTTTATATACAATTCTTTTACACCTAAAAATTTAGCTAAGTTTTTAGCTTCATATAATGGTGTAAAACCAGAATTTAATCCGCAAACAGGCTCACCATCAATAGGTAATAACTCCTTATATCGCCATAAATTTTTACCCCTTGATAAAATAACTTCTTTACTTAAAACTTTTTTAATTTTTTCATAATCATAAACAACCTCAAGTGGCCCAAAACAATACTCACATACATAAATTGGTTCTTTTTTATATTCTCTATTACATTCTTTACATTTAAGTCCTTTTATATAACTCATTTTAACTCTCCAAAATTTTTAAAATTCAAAGTATGAGTGAACACTAAAATATCTCTCACCAGTATCAGGAAAAATTGTGACAACTTTTTTACCTTTGCCTACTTCTTTTGCTATTTTTAACGCTGCAAAACATGCTGCACCAGAAGAAATTCCACAAAATATACCTTCCTCTTTTGCTAAAAGTTGTGAAGTATAATATGCATCTTTATCTGAAACTGTTATTATTCTGTCAATAATTTTAGTATTTAATATATCAGGTATAAAACCTGCACCTATACCTTGAATTTTATGTGGTCCAGCAGGTTTTCCAGATAATACAGCAGATGTCTCTGGCTCAACTGCTACAATCTTTACATTAGGTAGTTTTTTCTTAAAAACTTCACCGCAACCAGTAATTGTACCACCAGTACCAACACCTGCTACAAAATAATCAAAACCATCATCAAAACACTCAAGTATTTCTAACGCTGTTGTTTCAGAATGTATTTTAGGATTAGCTTGATTTTTAAATTGTTGCAGCATCACTGCATTTTTTGTCTTTTTAACAATACTTTCTGCTTTCTTAACAGCTCCTTGCATACCCTCTTCTGCAGGAGTCAAAACTACCTCTGCACCAAAACTTTTAAGAATATAAATTCTTTCTAAACTCATAGATTCAGGCATTGTTAAAATACATTTATAACCTTTAACCGCAGCAACTAATGCCAATCCGATTCCAGTGTTTCCACTTGTAGGTTCAACTATCACATCACCTGGTTTTAAGATACCTTTTTTTTCTGCATCTTCAATCATCGCCAACGCAATTCTATCTTTTACAGAACCCCCTGGAGAAAACATCTCTAACTTTGCATAGATACAAGCTGAGTCTTTTTCAACAATTTTATTTAACTTTACAATAGGAGTATTAAAGAAAAGCTCTAAAACATTATTTGCAATTTTTGCACCTGCTTTTTTTTCTTTTTCATTTTTCATAATTGATTAACCTCCTTTTTTAAAATAACTCACCACCACCCATAAAAAAAACAAATTCTATTTCATCACCATCTTTAATTAATGTAGTATTGTAATCTTTTCTCTGAACAATGACACCATTCAATTCCACAGTAACAACTTCTGGTCTTATATTTTTAAGTTTTAAAAATTCTGAAAGTAAAATTTCTCCTTCAATTTCTTCATTTTTACCATTTACTTTAATTTTTATACTCATA
>JANXDG010000015.1 GCA_025059805.1 Endomicrobiia bacterium | reverse complement strand
ACTTCATCAGGCACAGTAGGACACTCATTAAGTTTTGGCAAAGCAGATGCTTGTGTAATAATTTCAAACTCAGCAAGTTTCTCAGACGCGTTAGCAACAGCAACTTGTAATTTAGTAAAAACAGAAAATGATGTCAAAACTCCCGTTGAGTTTGCAAAAAGTTTTGATGAAACACTTTTTGTATGTATTATAAAAAACAGGTTAATATCATTCTGCTCAAAAACAGAACAAATTGAACTTCACTCTTTACACAATAAATTGTAATTTATTTATATTATTTTTCTTTCATTTATTTTCAAACTTCCAAGCGTCATTTACTTACCACCAGTATTTAACAGAATACACTATTGTTTCTTCTTTTTCTTTAGCAACAGGCAGGATAAACTCTATAGTGTTAACATCTCTTTTGGTCCATTTATGAGTGGAATCAAGTATTCTCCAGTTAGCTGCATAGTGGCGTTCTATTACAACTACTTCTATGTTTTCTTTTTTTCTGTTTTTAATTTTTATTTCTATTTTTAGCTCTTGCGTATTTGAAGTTGATTTTCTGTCTAAAAGTTTTCTTTCTCCAACTATGTCAAAAGCGTTGCCTAAATATATTCTTATTGTTTCATCTTTTGGTGTATGGTCTATCTGGTCCTCTCCGATAAATTGTAACATATCTTCTTCATCTTTTTTATACACACGCATTTTGCCTTTAGGAAGTGGAAGACCTAAATTGTTTTCTTTTGAGTTCTTAAACTCAAGTATGACCCACACTTTTTTGTTGCATCTATCTCCATATAAATCATCCGATGTGGAAGCTAAACCCCACCAACTGAACTTCGCACCATCGTAAATGTATAACTTCTTTGCAGCAACATCTGTTGCTTTTACAAACTCTATTTGTTTTTTTTCGTTATCTTTTATGGTAGTTTTTCTCTGAAGTGTGTAAATATGATATTCAAAAAACTCTTTCTGTTTAAACTGCGGCTCTTCAACTTCTGCAACTGCTGCTTTAAAAACGACATCCCTTCTTATACCTGCCTGTAGCTCAACCCTGTGAATATCTCCAGCTATCAGTTTAAGTTTTGCTTCTTTATATGTGGTTCCACTTTGATTATCTATTGTCACCCATCCTGTGAGATCTAACATCTTATCATACTTGTCCACAACTAATACATAATCAGCAGTCCAATTTATACCTTCTGTCAAGTATGAAATTTCAACAATGTGTCTTCCATCTTTTTTATTTGAGAGAAGCCAGCTTAAAGTTGGTTTTGTTATTAGCCCTTCTGGAAGGTCAGGAAGAACTATAACTCCCTGTGGGTTAAGATGAATTTTATCACCAATTTTTACAACCCTGCCGTCATGAATACTAATAAGGATACCTTTTTTTGTTATTTCTTTTGTTGCGTCTTTTTCCTGCAGATATTCTTTTATCTCAATTTCTTTGCCAATATATTTCTCAAGAAGTTTATGTTGCGAGATTAAATCATAGTCAAAACTCTGCTCTAATATAAAACACTCATCTGGCGCAGTAATAGATTTAAAATGTACAGATGCTGGATCTATACGTCCTGCTACATCCTGAATTTTTAGAACCTGTGTTCCTTTTTTAAGTTCAACTTCTCTTTTTTCTTTCACAAGTGCTAAGTTTTGGTTGTATATAGTAAGTTCAACCTCTTTTAGTTGTTGAGAAAAAACTACTGAACAAAAAATTATAAATAAAAAATACAATTTGTTTTTCACAGCACCCTCCATTCTACCCTCTTGTCCGACGCGGGGTCGGAATCTTACTGTAAACTCAATAAGTTTTAAATTATCAATACAAAACCCATCTTTCTATATAATCCAGCAACAAGTTATAATTTTCTTTCTTAAGTTCTAAAATTTCTATATCTTTACGAAGTTTAAGTTCATCCGTAAACTTATCTTTTGTAAACTTTATTGTAGCTAAAACTTTCTTAGATAAATTAAGACATTTTAACACTGTTGTTCTAAACTTCTCTGAGAAAAGTTCCATTTTGCCGATTTCGTCTATCAAAATTATTTCTTTAGTTTCAACTGCCGACATCAATGCGGATATACCAACATTTTCCAACACATCAATATTTACCCCGTAACTTCCCACAACATATTTTGACTTTAACCCTTTCAATGCAAAAATATCTTGTTTACCATCAGTAGTGCAAATCATAAATCCTTTCCTTACAGCATCTTCTCGTATTTCTTTAGTGTAAAACCCGCCAAACTTTTCAGGATACTTATTAACCACCTTCATCACCAAACTTGTCTTGCCTACACCAGGCAACCCCGTAATAAACAAATTTTTCTTCATCATCTATAATTTTGTTTAACTTCTTTTAATTTTTTTTCAACATACTTTGCTATTTTAGGATTATCTATAACCTTCACCCAAGCAAATGCTTTTTTAAAACTAAATGTTTTTGGGAAATAAAGCTCAGGGAAAAACCGAAATTGTTTATTTTTTCTTGAAGACAAATATAAGCAATCAACTAACGCTTTCTCCGGCTCTGCTATTAAAAAACTCCCTCCTTCTTTATACCAATCAAAACCAATAAAAAATTTGGGGGTTATCCTGTACACATAAAAAGTAGCTAATTTTGTCTTGATTATTTTTGTATGCTGTGTTGAAACAAGAGTTATTACTTGAGGTATTTGTTCTATTATCCCATATAGATGAAGTGCTGATATAAGCGAAACATACACACGGTGTGTAGTAAATAAATATGGAATAAGTTCATATGGAGAGATTGCTCTATCTTTTTCTACCCAGATGCCTCTGTAAACTTTCATTACGATATCTTCTTTTTCAAGAAATCTCAATGATTGAACTACAACAGATGAAGTTTTGCCTGAAACTAAAGAAAGTTCAGATGTTGTAAAAATTGGTTTGTTAAGTTTTTTTATATAATACAATATACTTCTATTTTTCATATTGAGATATCTCTTCTAAAAAATTAATAACCTTCAACTTTATTTCATCCCATATCTTTGCTGAATTATAAAACTGTCTTTCTTCATCTGGTAAGTAGTTTAAAATTGTATCTCTAAACTGTTCAAAGCTTACCTCAATTATAACATCTGAAAGTTTTTTTAATCTATTAGCAAAATTAAAATTTACACTTTCTTTTTTTGAAAACTGACTAGATAAAATAAACAAATCAAAAATATCTCTTGTCTGTAAAGTATTCCTTGAAAGAAGCGCATCTATTTTTTGTTTTATAGTAGAATAAATGTCATAATGAGCAACTATTACTGGTAATGTTTTATAAACCCGAATAATACTATCTGGCAGTGCTTCTACAACAACACCTTCTTTTATTCCTCTTCGTGAAAATTCTATCTTAGTAAACAAATCTTCTTTAGTTACAGTCAAAAGGTGTATCTTAAACCTTTGTGTTGTTTCTGTCTGTTTTGCTTTTGAGATATTTGGCGGAACAACTTTCTGTATCCCATAAGAAACAAGTGTTTCTTGGAAACTCTTTGAAGTGAGGATATCCATCACTATATCTTTTAGCTTAAAAACACTTATATTTTGAACATCTAAATCCATATCTTCTGAATAACGAATACTTTTATAAAAAAACCTTAAGTTAACCCCACCTTTAAGCACATAATAATGTGGTTTTAATTTTCTTGTGAACCATCTTAAAAACTCTATATGGAAAATTTCTCTTAATTGTAGTTGGTTGTACATAATATGTAATATAATTTAGTTATAAATAAATTTTTATACATTTTATTATATAATATCTATTTTTGCTTTTCAACAAGAAACAAGCATTTTTAGGAATAATATTAACTAATAATTAATTTGTTAGAAAAGATTGTCCCCAGAACTATTTTACAGCAAAGTATATTTACTTATACTAAGATTTTTATCCACAACTAATAGGTCTTTATTTTCTAATTGGCGCCAGTTTTCTTCCTGTGGTGTAATTTTTTCTGATGCTATTATTACTGCTTTTTTAAATAAATATGTTTTAAAAACTTTAACCTAGAAAAACTTCAAAAGGAACTAAAAATGCATTATCTTTTATTTTAAGTATTTGGTTCCCTCTATATAAAACTATACCAAAGGATACATTTTTAGAAAAATCTTTTAAAAAATTTATCATACTTATAGTTTCTTTATAATCAACTTTCTCTGACCATTTTATCTCTATAGGTATTAATCT
>JANXDG010000029.1 GCA_025059805.1 Endomicrobiia bacterium | reverse complement strand
AAGTAAACAAAGTAATGTCTGGGGGATAAACTTGTACCCATTTAAGTATCCTAATAGTGAATGGATTGAGTTTGACTCTATGATAAATTTAAGACCATCGTTAGGGAACAAATCTCGTGGTGTAGATGACCCGTTAATAAGGGAAAAAATTATAAAGGTATTAGATAAATTAATAATCAAATAAGCTTTTATGTACTACAAAACTCTTGCAATTGATAAAAATAAATGGTTTAAACTTTCATTAGTTGAACAAATGGCAAATGTTGGTAGTGAGGTTATCCGTGCGATAAATTGGAGAAGAAAAGGTGAGTTTGAGTATAGTAGAAAAGCAGTGGAACGTGCACTTGAACTTTTATGTTTAACTGTTGAGGATCCTAAGAATAGAAAATATTCTCGTCTTAAAGAGTTAACACGTGTATATGAAGCATTGGTTGATTATTTTTATTTTGACAATATCTATGGTTCAACTGAAGAATTTTGGGAAAAATATTTTTATGCTTTTAACTATGCTGCAAGGAGAAACAGATGATAAGGTATAGTGAAAAAATCCAAAGTTTACCTCCATATTTGTTTATAGAGTTAGATAGAAAGAAAAAACAGCTTCAGGAAAAGGGTGTGGATATAATTTCGTTAGGTGTTGGCGATCCTGACTTACCTACGCCACAACATATAGTTGAGGCGATGCAGAAAGCTGTTGCAGATCCTAAGAATCATCAATATCCGTTTGGTAAAGGGATAAAAGAATTTTGCAGTGCTGTCTCTAATTGGTACAAAAAAAGATTTGGTGTAGATTTAGATCCTGAAACAGAAGTACATTCACTGATAGGTTCTAAAGAAGGGATTGCACATTTGCCTTTAGCGTTTGTTAACCCTGGTGATTATGTGCTTGTACCTGAACCTGGATATCCTGTGTACCAGTCCGCAACGATTTTTGCTGGTGGTAATGTATGGTATATGCCACTTAAAGAAGAAAATGATTTTTTGCCTGTATTTGAAGAAATACCAAAAGATGTGTTAAAGAAAACAAAACTTATGTTTTTAAATTATCCAAACAATCCTACTACGCAGATTGCGACGAGGAAATTTTTTGAGAAAGTAGTTGAATTTGCTAAAGAATATAATATCATAGTTGCGCATGATTGTGCATATTCTGAAATATACTTTGATGATGGTAAAGATGAGAGGATACCACCTATTAGTTTTCTTTCAGTTCCTGGTGCAAAAGAAGTTGGGATTGAATTTCATTCTTTATCTAAAACCTACAATATGACTGGATGGCGAGTAGGATTTGTATGTGGCAATAGAGAAATAATAGCAGGGTTGGCTAAAGTTAAGGATAACTATGATTCTGGAGTTTTTACTGCGATACAGGTAGCAGCGATAACTGCGCTTGAAGGTTCACAAGAATGTGTGGAATCTAATAGAAGAATTTACAGGGAGAGACGTGATGTTTTAATTGAAGGTCTTAAAAGTTTAGGTTTAGAGGTAGTTGTACCTAAGGCAACATTTTATGTATGGTGTAAGATACCAAAAAAAGAAACTTCAATTTCTTTTGCTGAAAAGTTGTTAACTGTTGGTGTAGTATGTGCTCCTGGGATAGGTATGGGTAAAAGTGGAGAAGGATATGTGCGGTTTGCTTTAACTGTACATAAGGAGAGAATAGAAGAAGCCGTGGATAGGATAAGAAAAATATTATAAGTTTAGAAAGGAGTGTAATTTAAATGAAAAAATTATTAATACTTTTTTCTCTTATAATTTTCATATTATCCTGTGCGACAGTGCCGTATTCACAACGGAAATCTGTTATACTATTTTCTTCAGAGCAAGAGATGTCGTTAGGTGAGCAAGCTTTTGCTGAAGTTTTAAAAACATCAAGGATTTCTGAAGACAAGGAAAAGGTGGAATTGATTAAACGTGTTGGAGAAAGAATAGCAAAAGTTGCTGACCAACCTAAGTATAAATGGGAGTTTATTTTGATTGATGACAATAACACAGTGAACGCTTTTTGTCTGCCTGGTGGTAAGGTTGCATTTTATACAGGTATACTGCCTTTGTGTCAAGATGAGGATGGTATTGCAGTAGTGATGGCACATGAGATAGCGCATGCAATTGCACGACATGGTGCTGAAAGGATGTCTCAAGGTATGATTGCAGAACTTGGTCAAAACATTGTTGCTTTAGCAGTGGAGAAGAAAACTCCTGAAGCTCGGAAGGCTATACTTACAGCTTATGGTTTAGGTGTGACAGTAGGCGTACTTTTACCTTATAGCAGACAGCATGAATATGAAGCTGATTATATAGGTTTAATTCTTATGGCAAAAGCAGGATATGACCCAAATAAAGCTGTGGAATTCTGGCAACGAATGTTAAAACTTCAAGAAGGTAAAACTACAATACCAGAATTTTTGTCAACCCATCCAAATGATAAAAATAGGATTGAGAATATAAAAAAACATTTGCCAGAAGCGTTAAAATATTACAATCCATAGTTTTTATGCCTTTCGTTTATCTTTCTTTAGGTTCAAATCTTGGAAATAAGTATCAGAATATAAAAAAAGCGATATACTTCCTTAAACTTGTAACAAAAATTGTTGATGTATCGTCCATTTATTTGACTTCACCACAGGAAAATAAAAATCAACCTTGGTTTTATAATTGTGTATTAAAAATTTCTACAGATTTATCACCTAAAAAACTACTTGAAGTAGTAAAAAGTATTGAGAAAATTATTGGAAGAAAAGATAGAGGTAGATATCAACCACGAGTCATAGATATAGATATACTATTTTATGGTAATAAAATAGTACATAAGAGAGGTCTGATAATTCCTCATAAGAAACTACATAGACGTGCGTTTGTACTTTATCCGATGGAGGAGATATCACCTGGTTATACCCATCCTGTACTTCACAAAAAAGTTTCAATACTTAAGAGAATGTTAAATGATAACACTCAAAAAGTAAGAGTAAGAATTCCACGCAGAGGCGTCCTTCAACATCTTCGTTTGCCAGTTTTATAGAAAACGTCTTCTTATGTTGTAAATTTATATCTCTTTCTTCTCAATTTCTTTTACTTCAAGGTAAGTTTTGAGACCATTTTTTGATAAAAGTTCTAAGAACGGATCTGGATCTAATTCTTCAACATTCACCATTTTTCTTACATCCCAGATACCTTTTGCTACGAGTATTGCTGCAACTACTGGAGGAACACCTGCAGTATAACATATAGCGTGTGATTCTACTTCTTTCCATACTTCTTGATGGTCACAGATGAGATATATTACCATCTCACGATGTTTACCATTTTTTTTGCCAACTATGAAATTACCTATCCATTCTACACCTGTATAGTTTGGTCCTGCTAATGAGGCAGGATCTGGCAATAAAGCTTTCAAAAGTCGTAAAGGTATCACTTCTCTACCATCATGAGTTCTTACAAGTTGGTGTGAAGTTAACCCGATATTTTTTAAAGTGTTAAAAACATTAAGGTAATGGTCTGAAAAATACATCCAGAACCTTATAGTGTTTATATCCATATTTTGGGAAAGTGAATGTATTTCATCGTGTCCGTTAAGATAAACAGTATATCGTCCTAAACCTGGTAAATCAAATTCTTTCTTAATAGTATGAACAGGTTCAGCAACCCATTTTTTGTCAATCCACACCCATGCTTTCACAAATTCTCTAAAATTTATCTCAGGGTCAAAATTTGTAGCAAAAAATTTGCCATGATTGCCTGCATTGACATCCACAATATCTACAGTTGTAATTTCGTCAAAATAGTGTTTCTTTGCGTATGCAGTGTACGCATTAACAATGCCGGGATCTGCTCCGACTGATAGTATAGCAGTGATACCTTTTTGTGCACACCTATCTTTTCGCTTCCATTCATAATTTGCATACCACGGTGGATTTTCACAGACCTTATCAGGTTCTTCATGTATTGCCGTATCAAAATATACAGCACCAGTTTCAATACATGCTTCTAAAACAGACATATTA
>JANXDG010000022.1 GCA_025059805.1 Endomicrobiia bacterium | reverse complement strand
TTATTTCTTCAAAAGTATATATCTCTTTCTCCATTTTTTATTCTGTTATAAAACTCAACTAAATGTGGAAACCATTTTGGAAGTTTTTGTTCAACTTCTTTTAGTTCTTTTTCAATGATGGGTTCTACTTCTTTTTTAACTTCTTCTGTTGCAAAATCGTCAATCCATTCTCTAAATGTTAAAATAGCGTTTAACTTACAAAAAACTGCTTCTTTTCCACATTTTATTAAATTCATAATTTTATCACCAGTTCTACCACATCTGTAGCCAGCAGTACAAAATGAAGTTATATATCCCATTTTTGCAAGGTCCAAAATTAGTTCTTCTAAGGTCCTAGTGTCTCCAAGAATAAACTGCTGGAGATTAGGTTGTTGCTGTTGTTGTGGTTGACTGTAGGACCCTACTCCAATTTTGGATGATGCATCTGTTTGCGTGATACCTAACTTAAAAACTTCGTCCCTAAATTCTTTTGACTCTCTTGCAGTTATTATCATACCTGTATAAGGGATAGCCAAACGAATTATTGTTATTATCTTTTTTAATTCTTCATCTTTTACTTTATATGGTGTTTTTTCAACAAAGGGTGTGTTTATTGCTGGTTCTAATCTCGGGAAAGACACAGTATGTGGGCCAACTCCGTATTTTTCTTCAAGCTCTCTAGCGTGACACACCAAAGCTAAAATTTCAAATCTCCAATCATAAAGTCCATAAAGGACACCTATCCCCACATCTTCTATTCCTGCCTCTAAAGCTCTATGCATACAATATAAACGCCACTCATAGTTGCTCTTCGGCGTGTTGTTAGGATGAATTTTTCTATACATCCCTGGATGATAAGTTTCCTGAAATACCTGATAAGTTCCAATCCCAGCTTGTTTTAATAATTTCAATTCTTCAACACTAAGCGGAGCACAATTTACATTAACCCTCCTTATTGATGCTAAACTTCCAGTTTTTGTTGTAACCTTTACTGAATAAATCGTCTGTAATGTTTTTACTATATAATCAATATTAGAATATTTCGGATGTTCTCCAAAAACTGCAATAACTCTTTTATGTCCAATATCGCCAGCTAAAACTTGTACTTCTTTTTTAATTTCGTCAAAAGTTAAAACTTTCCTTTGGACAACTGTATTTGTTTTTCTAAAACCACAATAGAGACAATTGTTTATACAATAACTGGTTATATACAAAGGAGCAAAGACAACAATTCTGTTATCATATACTTTCTTCTTTATCTCTAACGCAGTTTTAAAAATTTCATGCCATAAATCTTCATCTTTAAGATTTATTAGACATGCTACTTCTTGTGGAGTTAAAGTTTCAATTTCTAAAGATTTTGAAATTATCTCTCTTATCTGTTGTTTAGACGGATTTCTATTTTCTTCTAACAACTTAAATATTTTATCTGGTTCTATAAATGTTTGTTTTTCTAATAATTCTGTTTTCATTATTTATGTTTGCTCTTATATTCCTTTATTATTTGTGTAACACTCTGAGGTGTCAGGTTACCATAGACTTTACCATCAATCATAACAACAGGTGCTAAACTGCACGCTCCTAAACATCTTGCTTCTTCTAAACTAAAAAGACCATCAGGACTAACTCCACCAACATCTGTTTTAAGTTCTTCTTTAAGTTTTGCAATAATCTCATCTGCTCCTTTTATGTAACATGCTGTACCTAAACACACTGAAATTATATGTTTACCAGGTTTTTTCAGTTTGAAATAATGATAAAAAGTAGCAACTCCCCAAATGTGAGAAGTAGGTACCTGAATTGTTTCAGCAACTTCTTCAAGTGCGGATCTATCTAAATATCCAAAAATATCCTGAACTTTATGAAGTATAGTAATTAAATTTGACTCTACCCTTGGTTTATCTTTAAAGTTCTTTAAATAATCCTTAAGTATTTTCATCTTTTCTAAATCTACACTATCTAAATTTTCCATAATTAAACCTCCTATAAAGTTTTTTTATCTAAATGTTAACTCTTTTGGTATTATACCTTTAGGATACTTAGGCTTATAGTGTGTATGCAACAATTTATAAGCCTTCTCTCCTAATGGTTCACCTAAAAATTCTTTATATATACGTCTTAAAATGGGATTATTATGTGCTGCCCTAATAGATTTTTTTCTATCTATATCATAAAGAGCTTCTGCTCTTTTTTTCAAAATTTCTTCATCTAATGGTATTGAGTTATAGCCAGCATACGGCTGACCTCCTCCACCAATACAGCCACCAGGACATCCCATTATTTCTATGAAATGATAAGATTTAGGCTCTTTCCTTACAAACTCTAACAACTTAATCGCATTTCCTAAACCATGTGCTACTGCAACTTTAATTTTTTCACCATTTAAATCAACCACTCCTTCCTTTATGCCTTTCATTCCTCTAATAGGTTGGATCTCTATATCTAAAAGTGGCTCTCCAGTATAAAGTTCATAAGCTGTTCTTATAGCTGACTCCATTACTCCACCAGTAGCACCAAATATAGCACCACCTCCACTTGAAATACCAAGAGGTTGGTCAAACTCTTCCGGTTCTATATTAATAAAATCAATCCCTGCAGACTTAATCATCCAAGCAAGTTCTCTTGTGGTTATAACAATATCTACTGCTCTCATACCTTCAACCATAAGTTCTGGTCTTGCTGCTTCATATTTTTTAGCTGTACAACACATCACTGCTACACTTAGAATTTTTTTAGGATCAACTTTTATTTTTTGAGCAAAATATGTTTTAATTAACGCTCCCAACATTGACATAGGAGATTTGCAGGTTGATATGTTATCAAGAAAATCTGGAAAAAATTGCTCAACAAACTTCATCCAAGCAGCTGAACAAGAAGTCAACATAGGAAGTTTTCCTTTATTTTTTAACCTATATAACAACTCACTTGCCTCCTCCATAATTGTAAAATCAGCACCTACTTGTGTATCAAAAACATAATCAAACCCTAATTTTCTTAAAGCAGCTACCGTCTCTTTCTCTTTTGAAACACCTGCAGGAAAACCAAACGCTTCTCCAATTGCAGCTCTTACAGAAGGAGCAAACTGTACAACCTTTATCAAAGATGGATCTCTTAACTTTTCAAAAAGTTCTTGTGTGTTGTTTTTTTCTAAAAATGCTGCTGTAGGACAAACATTTACACACTGACCACATGCACTACATACACTCTCTGCCATTGGCATATCAAAAGCTGTTGTAACAACAGTTTTAAATCCACGATAAGCATAAGTTAAGTTAAAAACTCCTTGAATCTCTGAACATACTCTAACACATCTACCACACAAAATACATTTTTCTGGATCTCTTATTACAGAAACAAAGGAAACATCTTTTTCATAACGTTTTCTTTCTCCAACAAAGTGCCTCTGTTTTATACCCATAGAATATGTCAATCGTTGTAACTCACAAGTACCGTTTCTATCACAAGTGTGACAGTCCATAGGATGATTATCAACTATTAGTTCAACTATGTCTCTTCTTGCTCTTCTTAGTTGAGGAGTATTAGTGTGAATTTTCATACCATCATAAACAGGATAAGCACAACTTGCAACATAATTTCTCATTCCCTCCACCTCTACAATACAAACTCTACAAGCACCTTCTATAGACAACTTAGGATGATAACACAATCTTGGTATGTGATATCCAATTTTGTCAAGTGCTTGCATTATTGTTTGGTTGTCTTCAACTTTATAGGGTTTATTATCTACATATATTGTAATAGTCTTAGCCATATTTTTCTCCTTTTTAAATTAAAAATACTTTAACTTCTTGAGATAGCATTAAATCTACAAACCCTCCAACAAGCACCACATTTTATACAAATTTGCTGGTTTATTAAATGTTTTTGTTTTGGTGAACCAGATATTGCTTCCACAGGGCACACTTTTTTACAAGCAGTGCAACCTGTACAGTTATCTGTAATTTCGTAAGTTAAAAGGTTTGTACAAAAACGAGCTCTACACTTCTTGTTTTTTATGTGTTCCTCATATTCCTCTCTAAAGTTTTTAATAGTGCTTAAAACAGGATTTGGAGCTGACTGTCCAAGTCCACAAAGTGAAGCTTTTTTTATCATATCACCTAACCTTTCTAACTTTTCAATATCTCCTTCTTGACCTTTGCCTTCAACAATTCTTGTTAAAATCTCCAACATCCTTTTTGTCCCTTCTCTACAAGGTGTACACTTACCACAGGATTCATCTTGGGTGAACTCTAAAAAAAACTTAGCTACAGCAACCATACAAGATTCTTCATCAATTACAATCATTCCACCAGATCCCATAATAGAACCTGCAGAAACTAAAGATTCATAATCAACTGGTGTATCTAAATGTTCCTCAGCAAGACATCCTCCCGAAGGTCCACCTGTTTGTACCGCTTTGAACTTCTTGTCATTTAATATTCCTCCTCCAATCTCATACACGATTTCTCTTAAGGTTGTACCCATAGGTACCTCTATCAATCCAGTATTTTTTACCTTCCCTGCTAAAGCAAAAACTTTTGTACCTTTGCTCCTTTTTGTACCTATTTCACTAAACCACTCACTACCAGAAATTATTATTACAGGAATATTTGCCCATGTTTCAACATTGTTAACTAAAGTAGGTTTATCAAACAAACCTTTAACAGAAGGATAAGGAGGTCTCGGCCGAGGCATCCCACGATGACCTTCTATTGAATGTATTAATGCTGTTTCCTCACCGCAAACAAAAGCTCCTGCACCTAATCTTATTTCTATATCAAAAGAAAAACCACTACCTAAAATGTTTTCGCCTAAAAATCCCTCTTTTTTTGCTTGCTCTAAAGCTATATTTAATCTTTCAACCGCTAATGGATACTCTGCGCGAATATAGATTATACCTTTGTTGCTACCTATTGCATAACCACCAATAATCATTCCTTCAATAATACTGTGTGGATCTCCTTCAATTGTACTTCTATCCATAAAAGCACCAGGATCTCCTTCATCAGCATTACAGATAACAAATTTCTCATCAGAAGATTCTTTTGCAGTAAGCTCCCATTTAATACCAGTCGGATATCCTGCACCGCCTCTTCCTCTAAGACCTGATTTTTTTACTTCTTCTATAACCTGTTGCGGAGTCATATACGTCAAAACTTTTGCTAAAGATTCGTAACCCCTTACAGCTAAATACTCATCAATATTTTCAGGGTCAATCAATCCACAGTTTCTAAGTACAATTCTTTTCTGTTTATAAAACTTATCAATAGTACCAAAAACCTTTATAAATCTTGGTTTTCCATTTTTAAGAATGTTTAACTCTTCTACAGGTTTACCTTCAATTAAATGTCTTTCAACAATTAATTTCACATCCTCTGCTTTTAGTTTTGTATAAGCAATATTGTCTGGATAAACTATCACTATAGGTCCTTCATTACACATTCCAAGACACCCAGAAAAGCATATTTCAACTTTATCTTTTAAATTATTATTTTCTATATTTTCCTTAAAAGCTTCAATTATTCTTTGATTTTCTGAATTTAAACAGAATGCACCCTGACATATAACAATACTTTTTTCTTTTGCACCAAAATATGCATGTTCTTTAACAATCTGACCTTTTTTAAGATGTTCTTCTATAATTTTTTTTGCTACCTCTGCATTAACATTTATATACCTAACAGACATTTTGCCTTTTTCAACAATATCAACAGTGGGTTCCACACTACACAGACCAACACAACCCCTCTGTGTAACATAGGTCATAATTGTACCTTTCTTAACCGCATCTTTAAAAATTTCCATTATTTCTTTTGACCCTGCTGCAATTTCACAGCTTGCCATACCAACATATATAATTTTGTCTGAAAAGTATGTCTTGTTATAAATTCTGTCTATAGCTTGTAGTTTTTTCTTATACAATACATCAATAGGTGTTGTCATCTTTTTGTTTCTCCTTCGTAGTAGAAATCTTCTCTTGATTTTTCACAAAATAGACCAAATTTTCTAATTCAGCTTCTATATGTACATCTGTAACTATGCAATTCTTAATTTTTAGCTTTGCTGGGGAAAAGTTTAAAATACCTCTTATTCCATAACTAACCATAAGTTCTGCTACTCTTTGTGCAGCAACTTCAGGTACTGCAAGAATTCCTATCTTTACATTTTCCTGTTGAACAAAATCCTTCATCTTGTCCAAGTGTAATATTGGAGGTTCTCTGTCTTGTTTAATTTTGGCAGGATCTATATCAAACCCTGCAACAATTTTTATCCCTACATTCTCAAATCCAGGATAGTTAATTAAAGCCGAACCTATGTTCCCAACACCTACAACAACTACTTTCTCTACACCTTCCTTGCCTAAGATTTCATCAATCTTGGTTATCAAATAGTCAACATCATACCCACCTTTGTTCTTTCCTTTAATATGGAACTGAGAGAAATCTTTTCTTACTTTTACAGGATTTATGTTTAAAGCATCAGCTAAATTTACAGAAAAGACCCTTACAAAACCTAACTCCTTCATTCTCATAGCAACATTTTTGTACTGTATTAATCTATTTAACATATCCTTATTCATAAAACTGCCTCCGAATTATCCATATTGTTCCATATAGGAATAATATTTTATTAAAAAGTCCATAATATAAATTAAGTTCTACTTTTATGTTCTACAAAAATATAATTACAAAGTCAATAGTTTAAATATAACACGAACTTGATAATCAATCATTATCAATAGACACAAATTTTTAGTAGATTTTAGGAATATCATATTTATGGTGAGTATATCTCGCTAACACCTTTACCAAAACACTGATGTTTGTTGCTTATTAGGTGAGAACCAGATTCATACTTGATGTTTTTACCTACTTCAAAATCCGTTCAGTAAATACTTTTTAAGTTCGCTATGATTTTCTACAATTAAATCTGCAATCTGTAGTTTTTCTTTTGGTAAAGTTGTAGGTATTGCTATACATTTTAATCCGGCACTCTTAGCAGATAGTATCCCTGTAGGCGAGTTCTCAACAGCTATTGATTCATCAACTTTTGCGTTCAAGAGTTCTAATGCTTTCAGATATGGTTGTGGGTGAGGTTTTCTATGAGCAATTCTGTCTGAAGTAATAATAACATCTAATATGTTAAAAATTTCTTTTGGCAAGTCGGCATCTACAATTTCTTTATCAGAACCTGTCACTATTGCTAATTTTTTATCCTTTTCTTTTAACTGGTATAAAATTTCCATAACTCCATCAAAGGGTTTTACGTATCTCGCATATTTCTCAATAAAAAACTTTTTATGATAATTTATTATCTCCAAAAAATTCTCCATAGTAAAATTTATGTTTGTCTGTTTCGCTACACCTTTAAGAAGATCGTATGTAATAGCACCTTCGTTGTAAAGCACAACTTCTTCTTTTAAGTCAATACCGAAAATAGCACATGCTTCACGCATTGCTTTAGCGTGATACGGCATACTGTTGAGTATAACTCCGTCTAAGTCAAAAAGGTAATTTTTCATAAATATTCAAATAATCTCTGCATATAAGTCGTATATGTCAACTACATTTTTAACTTTTATTGTTTCAATAATTTTCTTAGGTTGTGTAACAAAATATGTTTTACCGTCAATTTCTGGAGATTGGAACCCTGTATGGCCAAAATTAATACTATCTACAAAAACAGTATAAGTTTTACCTATTCTTGATTTATTTTTCATATAAGTAATTTTTTGTTGTAAACTCATAACAGCATCTAATCTTTCTTTTTTTATTTTTCTTTCTACTTTCGGAAATAATCTATACGCAGGTGTTCCCTTCTGTGCTGAAAACATAAAACTGCCAAGCCAGTCAAACTCAATTTGTCTTATATCGTTTAGTAAAAGTTTAAAATCCTTCCCTGTCTCGCCAGGGAAACCAACCATTACTGTTGTTCGTAATACTACATCTTTTATGTTTCTTCTAAGTTTTTCTATAAGATTAAAAATTTCTTTGCGTGTTATATGTCTCTGCATCGCCGCCAGAATTTTATCTGATGTATGTTGTATAGGTATATCTAAGTACTTACATACTTTTTGATTCGTTGCAATTTCATTGATTAGTTCATCATAGAAGTGTGCAGGATGAGTATACAAAATCCTTATCCAGAATACATTTTTAATTTTTGATAGTTCTGATATTAGTTTATGCAACATCTGTTTCTTATAAAGTTTGACGCCATACAATGTTGTGTCTTGAGAGACAAGAATTATTTCTTTAGGAGTATTTTCAACTAATCTTCTTACTTCTCTCACAATATCTTCTAAAGGTCGTTCTCTATAACTTCCACGAATTGTTGGAATTAAACAGTAAGAACATTTGTTATCACACCCATCTGCAATTTTTACATATACATAACTTTCTGGCGTAGAAACTAATCTTGGAATTCTATAATCTGGGATAAAATCTGGCTGCGAAGATATTTGTAATTCTCTTTCTGCATTGTTAAGATAAAGCCAGCTCGGTATCTTTCTATAATCAGATACTCCAAAGACAGCATCTATCTCAGGATATAATTTCAACAAATTATTTTTCTCCACTTGAGGTAAACAGCCAGTTACGATAAGTTTAAAATTATATTTTAGTTTTTCTTTAGATAATCTATTAATATAATATTTTGTTTCTTTCCTTGCGTCTCCTATAAACGCACAACTGTTAAGAACAACAACATCAGCCTCTTCGATTTTGTTGACAAATTGGCAATTTGTTTTCTTAAATAACCCTGCTAAAACTTCACTATCTACAAGATTCTTAGGACAACCTAAACTTATCAGATGCACTTTCATATAAACTGCCTTCTTCCGTATGTGGATTTTATTTATACTACCTAACGGTTTACCATGGTATGTTTGATGGAGGTATTGTCTGCCAGCTTGTACGGATAAGAACAACATTTAATGATGGTAAATCTAAAGTTTCATTAAAAAATATTATTGAATATTCAGCCACACCTGTACCACGACTGACATTCCCTACAACCCATATTGCACCGTAAATGTCCATAGGTCCTTCCATATCATAATTTCCACCTACATAAAGAAATCCAGCTAAACCAATATCTGTGTTTGCAGCAGTGGGACCATCTGTCCAAGTTTCCTGCCCAAATCTAAACACTGAACGCACACTTCTTAAACCATTATCAGCAGGATATTGATTTATAGCAGAAGTATCAATTTTTCTATACTCAAGATGTGCTTCTGGTGGAACTTTGCACTCGTCGTCGGTTAGTCCAGTTGCAACATTCCCTGTCCATCTAAGGTTGTCTCCCGTATAATTAGTAAAATTTCCACGAACAATAAGTTGACCTTTAATTCCGCAACCGTCAGCACCTGTTGAACCTGTCATTATTAAATCACCATCATAATACCAAACACGCCTTGCAAACTTTGCTGGATGTCTCCAAGGATTCTGAAAATGTGGCCTACCATCATGATTCTGTCCTGGGTTAAGATTACAACTTGACAGATCATTATATGAAACACTATAATTATCTGTTCTAACACTAACTTCTTGCCAATATTTTGGTCCTCTATAACTGCTCATAGAAGAACAAGCATAAAAATTAAGAGTGTTAATTGTTGCTGAACTCATAACGTTAAGTGTTGGATAAAAATTTCTAAACCAGTTTGACGGTGGCGGCTGACTGACTTGACGAACATCTTCCCACCTGAAGATCCTATAAGTTCTTCCGCCAGACGTCGTAGTACCTACAAGAATTAAATACACAGCCATATTCACAGAAGCTGAAGATCTTAACGCTGTAAAGTCCAATATTGGCAGATCTGGTACTGGATAGTCTGACCACCACTCAGTATTGTCAGTATTCGGCGGGTCAAGTCCGTTAGTATCTCTCGGATAGGAAGGAACAGAAGAAACTACACCTTTTGCAAATTTTCTTGGATAATATTTTCTCGCAATATTAGCATCAGTAATTTGTATATTCCCATGTGCCATAACAGGTCCCCAGTGGCATTCAAACGCATTACCTAAATATATATGTCCCCGTGAAATTATAGAGCCAGGTATCGTCTGGTTCTTAAACACTGCTTTTATAGCACGTACTTCACCTGTTTTGTCATCTTTCCCTTCCGCTATAATGGTAACATGCCGTGGCTCAGGACCACTTGAAAATTTTATTCTATACATCCCGCCAGGAATGTCGGTATATATATTATCAAAGTTATATCCTACAATTGGAATACCATTAGATACTAACTCCCAGGTATAAGTTGAAATTTTCAACTTCCATACACCTCTGTTTATCCCTGCTTCAGCAAGGTTTGTAGCAACATTTCTTCCTTCCAACTTCTTTGCGATACGTGTCTGGTGTCTGGTCCATTCAACTATCGTTGGAATCATTACGATTAGAAACAACACTATCGCTATAACTACTGGCAAAATTTGACCTTTAGTTTTATTTACTCCTCTATTGAAATTTTCTACCTCCATTGGATTCCCCAACCTCACAGTAAATTTTAATACATTTAGTTCATCACCATAATTTTCTCAGATGCCATATGCAAAGCTTTTCTTCTTATTTCGTAAAGGTCACGTTCAAGTGTTAAAGCTATTGATACGATATTCATTTCGTAGGATTTTGGAAATGTTACTGCAAAATATGTTACACTTTTAGATAAAACTTTTGGTGTCATATTACCAACTCTTTGGTATAAGTTTCTATTTAGTTGATAATACGAAACTGTTGAACCGTCAATTGTATAAAAATCAATTTTTGAATATGGTGGTTGTTGAGGATTAAATCTGCTTAATACTATCGTATCACTTCTTGCATTACGAAGATGTCGTGTCATTACTTCCATTATAGTTCTTGCTTCTTCTTGCAATTCTTTTTGTACATGCGTGATTCTATAAAATCTCCATATATGTAAAAAAATCTGAGAGACGCTAAGGGATAAAATACCAAACATTGTCACAATAATCATTAATTCAACTAATGTCCAACCTTTGTTATTCATAACTATGAAATACTTACCAGTTAAAATCCTGTCCGGTTACTTCCTGTCCCGGATAGACCAAAATGTTTGTCCTTGACTTTGTTGTCACAACAGGTATTCCTGTTACAGTGTATGTTGTATAGTAAGCATATACATTATATCTTGTGCTCGTAGAACCAATAACTTCTATAGAATAACTTCCATCTTCATAACTGCTTGTTATAAAATACGCAGCTGATGTAAGTGTTGCTGTGGACAGTACTGGCGGTGTAGTAATTGTCGCAGTAGAAGCTACTATTAGCACACCTGTAGAGATCAATTTACCTGAAGAATACATTTTCCCTGAAATTTTACCCATCGCACCCCTTACTGTAAACGTTCCTGCGTGAACCGTCACACCAGCAGTAACTGTCACAGTAGATACAGCAGGCGTAGATGTTTCTTTGCTACCCAAAACAGGTTTAATATAATAAGTGCCTGAGGAAAGATTCGCAATATAAAACCTACCGTTAACATCTGTTACTTCTTCATCATAGATAACACCGCTAACATTTTCAGCTATCATTACAACACCCGGTAGTGGATTTACTCCGTCTCTTGTAACAAAACCAGTTACTCTACCACCTTGGGATAACACAAAATTTATCCCTGAAGTAATCTGTGCTTGCTTCACCTCTACATTCTCCCTCGTAAGAGAAACATATAACGGATTTAAGTTTTGTGGATTAGCAACTACAGAATAAATACCTACTGGGTGTGCAAAAAAATAATATCCCAACGCATTAGTGAAAATATAACCTGCAGATGTCTGTATCCTAATTCCACCTAATGGTTGAGCAAGGACATTTGTGACTCTGCCTGAGATAAATCCAAATTCGGTAGAAGAAGAAAGTTGAGTATAAAAATACGGAGTGTACCATGCTGGTAAAGTGTTAGCGTTTGGTATCCAAGAAGTAGCATTCGCAGAAACAACTACATTACCTATTTCCATATACCTTTCTTTACTTGAAATCATAACTGACCATGTACCTGTTGCAACACTTACAAGTGTAAACATTGCAACAGGTGGACTACCAAAAGAAAATGTTGTTACCACATCTGATAACCCGTCGTTACAAGTGACATAGCTACCAACTGCTGGCCTCCCTGTTAAAGGTTGTAAACTGTCAGAAGTATTTTTTGGCGGGACTTGCATTGGTTTTCTAAACTCTAAAAAGTCAGCATTGTTAGTGTCAGAGTCATAACAATTACCCCATCCTGTGGAAAATCCCATTGTTGAAGTTTTTCTCACATACTGTTCGTCAGTTTCCAAACCAATCATCTGTTCTAATGGCGAAGTTTCATATCTTTGTGGTGACTGACCATTGTTACCTTTCCAACCAAGAAGGTCTATAGTTTGTCCTGTGCTAATCCAATAAATTTCAACACTACCTCCAGCATATTGTTGCCCGTCATCCTCCCTTGTTTTTATTATATTTGGATATCCAGGATTCAATGTTAGAACAGACGAATATATAGCATCTGCAGTTTTTGTAATACCGCACGCTGTCACTGTTTTTGTGTTCGCAATAAGATAATATGAGAAAGGCGGTATCTGTAGGTTCTGATATTCCAAATATATTGTTTGTGGTGAAACATCCTGTAAAGATTGATATCTAACACCTATAATTCCCTGTGTACTACTTACTGCGACTTGCCAATAAAATGTTGTAGGATTGTAAAGTTCAATCCATTCCTGTTGAAATCCGTTTGGTGCAGTAGTTGAACCACAAACCTGTGAAATCACAATCCTATCGTTTAACCAAACATACCCACAAACCGTACCGCTTGACATCGGCTGGAGGTCAAAATTAACAGTTTGTGGTGTCGCACCAACCGAAACTTGTACTACAGCAGGGAAATATCCTCTTATAGATGCCATTACATTATAACTTCCAAATGGTACTCTGATTGTATAATCACCATTGCTATCAGTGTAATCCCTGCATCCAATATTCTCAGCGACAACTACAAGCACATCTCTTATTGGTTGAAAGTTTACTCTGTTTCTCACTTTACCTTGAATTACACCTCTGTATGCTTCTATTTCTGGATTCGTTTCAACAGTTCTTAAAGTTACAGCTTTTTTCCCAAAAGCTGTATCATACACAACAGAAATCTGAATACACTTCATCCCTTGATCAGGAGAACCTGGCGGCAACGGGACAATTTCTCCGTCCACTTCCTGAACAGAATAAACATAAGTATATCTTGTAAAATATATTCCACCTTCAAGTATTCGTTCAGGTGGGAAATACAGATTATCATAAGGAACTGCCGGCGAAACTTCGGTATAATACATTGGTGACGGAGTTACAAGAATTCTGTGATAAGGCATTTGACGTAAAATTTGTATTTTTTCCTGAGCAAGATTTGTAGCTAGCGTCTTCGCTTTAGATGCAATTACGCTCTTTGAAATATTAGTGAAACTTCCAACAAAAACAAGTATTGTAACACTGAGTATAACCACAGCAACAACAAGTTCAACAAGTGTTACACCCTTATTACTCTTATAATCTTTCAACTGCTTTGTCATAAACCTCGTAGTTGAACAGACCACTTTATAGAAAATACAAAAACTTCATATGTTTTTCAATGTTGTTAAAAAATTTCTTAGCTTTTTTATCCACTTGTATTTAATTTAATCTTTTTGTATTATTCTTCAAGTATGATTGTTGCAACTATCACCAACCTACTCAACTTTTTAAGAGTTCTCTTAAACCATTTAATTAACATTCCGCTAAGCTTACTTACGGGTCTGGGGAAGTTGTATGTTATACTACTTGCATTTGCTATTAACATGCTACAAGTAGTGATTTATTCAAAAATCCTTCAAGGTATTAATTTGTCTAAGAAACTTTCATTTTTAACACAACTCTTCCCTGATGAAAAAACTATTGAACAGAAACCATTTTTTAGTAAGTTTAGACGCTTGCAATACATAGGCATCTTTCTGTTAGCTTCTCTACCGATCTACACTGGCGGTGTTTGCGCAGCAGTAACACTAAGATACATATCTAAAAACCTTGATCCTAAGAAATCTTTTATTGCAATAGTTGTTGGAAGTTTAGCAGGCTGCATAATTTGGGTTATAGGAATAGATTTCTTATTTCGTTCACTAAAGATATTTATAAAATATATTTGAAAAATCAATAATTTTTTAATTTGTTCCACATGAAACATATTTTTTATGTCTTTGCTATTCAGCATAAATCTTCAAACCCATACCTTCCGCATATTTTATGTTTTTTTCATTATCAAGGTAAATAAAAAACTTTGTACCAACATATGGAAGAATCACTTCAACCTTGTGCTCACCAGCTTCTGTTTTTCCTAAATAATTAAACTTTATCTTGCTTGTTTTAAGAAATTGCTTGTCAATTAAAATAAATGTCGCTGACTGAACTACATAAAAATCCCAAGTAGTTGAAACCACAGGAATTGCATTCCCAGCAGTTAGAATATACTCATTGGCCAATGTCAATTCTACTTCCTTGTATTTCTTACCCTTTTTGACCATACTGTACCTATAGCAATTATTCTCATTACTAAGCATCTCAGTAATGGTAACTACTTGTGTATCGCCTTTCAAGGTAACCAGGGTTGATTTTACTGGCAAAAAGACGTTATTGTAGTGCTCAACTTCTGATGTCTCAGTGTCACCCAAAAAGAAAAGTATGGGAATTTCCGTTTTTCCATCTACCGTTGAAACGTATCCTCCATCCGTGGTGGATGAAATCTTCAAATTTATAAATCCAGCAAACTTTTTTCCAGCATAGATTTTAAATCTGTATTCTTTCAAGAATTTGATATATCTTGAATTTTCGCTATTCAGTATATATGATGTTGTGGAATCAATTATCTGAGTAAAAATTATTACTGGTAGTATTAGAACTACAAAAAATATATAATGTTTCACGTGAAACATAGAATGTCACCAACTAAAGTAAATACTTCCTGAATTATCCATAGTGTAAAAAAGTTTTTATTCTCCTAAAATTTTTACAATTATTCGTTTTGGCCTTTGACCATCAAATTCTCCATAAAAAATCTGTTCCCAAGGACCTAAATCTAAATGACCGTTGGTAACAGCAACTACAACCTCTCGTCCCATAATAGTGCGTTTAAGATGTGCGTGTGCGTTTGTTTCTCCGGTGAGATTATGTTTATATTTTGCCGGATTTTCTGGTGCGAGTTTCTCAAGCCATTCAAGAAAATCCTGTTTCAATCCGTCTTCTTCATCGTTTATGAACACTGAAGCAGTTATGTGCATTGCATTAATTAAGCATATCCCTTCTTTAATACCACTTTTTTTAACAATTTTTTCTATTTCCTCTGTTATGTTTATAAATTCAATTTTTCGTTTCGTATTAAAAGTTAAATACTCAGTATGGCACTTCATCTTGTTCTTTTATTTTTTCACTTGTTTTTTCAGGATGTTTTTCAATAATTTCTTCCTGTAACTTTAACATATCTTCAAGTTTGTATATTAGTTGCTGTTTTTGTTCCTCTATTGAACTCAGTAATTTGTCAAACCTTGAAATAATCTGGTGTTGCTTATTATTTATTTCCTGCTCAAACTTATCAGCCTCAATACGAACAATTTCAATTTTCGCTATCATCTTTGAAGTTGTTTCTAAATAAGTCTCAAGTTGTTCTTTCTTTAGTTGGATTTGTGTTTCCATTCTTTTTTTCTCAGACAAAACTTTCTCTACAGCTAACTCTGTTTCCTGTTCAAATTTCTCAACATTACCGCTCATCTCTTTAAGTATGTTCTCATACTCACGCTTATATTTCTCAATATTTCTACGAATTCTTTCCTCCCTTATTACGCTACGCTGTTTCACCTCAGAAATTTTGTCGTCATATATCTTTATCCTATCTTCTAATTTTGACTTAAGAAGTTCTATCTTTTGTTTTAATTGAGAATATATGTTTTCAATTTTATTTATCTTTTTTGAAATTTCTTGTCTGGTCTGTCTTGAAAGTTTTTCAAATTCTTGTTTTTTTACTGCAAGTTCCTGGCCAATCTTTTCCTGCTCAGTTTTATAACGGCGCTCGAGTTTCTTCTGAATTTCAATAATCCGTTGTCTCCTCTTTTGAAGAGTTGCCTGTCTTTTTCTTAACCTACGAATCTCTTCCTCATAGACATTCTTTCTATCTTCCCACTCAGTCAAAACATTTCTTAGTGTCTGTTCAGAGTAATCCTCTAGTTGTTTTATCTGTTGTGCTTTTTTACTGTTGAGTTCTTCATACTCTTGCTGGAGGTTCTGATATTCTAAATTTAACTTTTGTATTTCATTATTCAAATAGTCTTCTCGTAATTTTAAATTATTTATTTCAAATTCCTGATGCCTTAAATATTCAATTTCTGCCTTCATTCGTTTTATTATTTCATCCTTTTCATGTTGCTGGATATTAATGTATTTTACTATATCTTTTATTTCCGTATCCAATTGTGCAATTTCATTTCGTAGGTTATCAATTTCACCCTTCAGCTGAGAAATTTCTTGCTCACCTTGTCGTTTTACGGAAGTTATAAATTTCTCTATCTCCGACGATTTTTTTGTGATTACTTCATCTAAGAAGGTGAATCTTTCTTGTGTTGTTTTCTTTAGCTGTTCGTATTGTTTCTGAAGTAATTCTAAAGTTTCGGCTTTATTCATCACACGTATGTTTAGTTTCCTTGTCAAATCTTCAGGATATCGTTGTTTTAAATCTTCAATAATTGCTGATAGTTTTTGAATTTCAGTACTATAATTTTCCACAACATGCTTATATTCAAGTTCCTGCTTTTTTAGTAAGTTCATCAGATGTTCTCTTTGTGCTATAAGGTTTTCATAGTCAAGCTTAAGTAGTTGTTTTATTTGGCCAAACATATTGTATGTTTCTAAAATCTGATGTTTTACTTCTTGTTTCTTTCCGTCATGTTGAGACTTGATTTCTTGTGTTTTCTGTTCAATCTCTGCTATTTGTGTTTTAAGATGTTCCATCTCAGTAATTATCTCATCTCTTGTTGATGCTCCAACCGCTTTGTATAATTCCAACAATCTGTCGTTGATTATTTTTAATTTTTCACTTATTAATGCATATGCTATTTCAATTTCGTAATCTTTGTCTTGTAGATTAGTTGTGTCACTTTCTGTTAAACGTTTTTTGTTTGAGGTTAACCGTAAACGCTTTGACACAACAAAAACTGATAATGTATAAATGATAGATATTAACAATATGACAAAACAGCCAACAAGTATAGTCAATAATAGTTTTTCCATAATAAATAAACTATACTACTAATAAAGCTGTGGTAACTTTGGACAAATTTTTTTCGTGCAAAAATATTTTACGAAAGATCGCAACTTTTTGTCATAATTTTATGTATCTCACTAAGTGGAAAACAGAACCAACAATGAAACATTTAAGCACTAATGAAGAAAGATTTCATAATTTATACACAACAAATTTAAGTTATCCACTGATAAAATCACTCTGTTAGGTATCAAAAATAATTGTTACTGTGTAAGTATCAAAAAGTTTCTCTATCTTTAGGCCATGAAATGTTGCTGCTTTTAGTTCAAGTAAACGGCCATGTTTGTTTACATTATAATCTTCACCATAAGCAGCGAAATTAATATTATAAGAACCCTCGTTACAAACAAGTTCCTCTATACGAAACTTACAGAAAATGACTTTGTTTACAAAAGTTTGATACAGTAGGTCGTTAAGAAAAGAAACAAGTAATGTCTCAAGATCTATTTCAGATATTTTTGCATCATATTTTTTTTCGTCGGCAATTTTAGTAAAATTTTCGCAGATGATGTTGTACATCCCGTATGCAGCATTTTCAAAAAGTTGGTTGTAAGTTTTAGCATAAACAACTATACCAACATCTGCTGTATGTTCTATAAAATCAAACTTTTTCAACATCATAAATTTTAAATATAAAATTTAGAAACTGAATTAAATAATATTAAAATTTTTTATGTTTCAATTTGTTTGCAGATATAATTGAGGATAAACAGAGGAAAGGGAGATACAAAGTGTAAGTTTACAAAAAATTAAATTTTTTTCAGAGAATGACTGTAAGAATAGTTATTTATTCCTCTTCAGGGACAATGTTTGCAACAGCAGCGACTTTATCACCTTCGTCAAGTTTTACCAAACGCACTCCTTGAGTGTTGCGAGACAAAACAGAAATTTCATCAACCTTTAATCTTATACTCATACCTTTTTCTGTCATAATCATAATTTCATATCCAAGATTTGCTACTTTTACCCCTACAACTTTACCATTTCTTTGGGTTGTTTTTATATTTATTACGCCTTTTCCAGTATTGTATTATTTCTTAAAAAGACATCAAAGATACTACTTGTAATATTTGAAATTTTCACAATTTTAAGTATGGGAAGAAGTATATCTAGAAGAAAAAACTTTTCTTATGATAATATTTGGTATTTTGGTAAATTATCTAAAAACATAAATTCGTAAATGTCTAAAGAAGAGGTTTCTAAAAATAATATAATTGATATTGATTTAAATAGAAGAGCTGAGGTAAGAAACATTAGTGTATTTAAAATAATGAGAAATTTTATAAATTCAGAAAAAAATACTTTAGATTAAAAAATTATAATAATCAATACAGATTTATCTGAAGATGTGTTAAAAAGAATGAATTTATATAATAGAATTGGCTTAGAGGTTATTCTGCTAACGACTAAACAATATGGAAAATATGAAAAAAGTAGTTATATAATATTAGAACAAGATGGTAAAAGACAAAATTATGAAATAGAGATAACAGAAAACAACACTTTATTTATTCAAAATATAAAAAATGAAATGCAACCACTGATGATTGAAATTGAAAATTTAGATATACTTTTTTCTAATAAAAACTTGTTTTCTCAGCATTACAATAAAATATATAAATTTTTATTAAAAAAAAATTAGTTTGGATTTATGTTATAAGAAGTAGAATACCAATTGATAATAAAAAAAGAAGATGAGGATAGATGATGATTATAAAATAAAAAATTTTATTTTAAAAGAAGTATATCCATTATATTTGTCAAATCTATTGTTGACAAAAAATGAAATTATGAATTTTTCTAATCAATGTATTTGTAGATTATTAAAAACTCAACTATTCTTTTCTATATCATTAAAGGATTATTTTAATTTAACAGACCAACAAATAGAAGAAATTGTAGAGGTGCATAAATGGTTTATTCGGCGAGGTTTATATGGTTTGAATTTAGCAGGAGTTGAAAATTTAAATTTACTAAATTAATTTTACTTACATATTGACATTTATATTTAGTTTTTATAAAATTAACTTTAACCACACTGGTGGGGGAAGTGAAGGTGAGATTCCTTCCACTGCCCACGCAACGGTAATCTCTGTTGTTGAATAACAAAAGAGGAGTCCGGTCTATCACCAGTGTAAGGAAGTACCTACGTTGGGTGGGGAAAGATAGGTTTTTCTTCCTTTTCTACTCATCGTATGGACTTCCAATAATTTACTTTTTAAAAATATTCTATGGTTAATAAAATAAAAGTAAAACTTCTAAATTTTTCTGAAAATTCATTGTATATAATTTATTCCTCTTTTAGGCAATGTTATTCCTCCTTATCCGCAGATGAAATTTATAAAAAATGTTTAAAAGAAAAAGATATAAAAAAATATAAAGAGTTTATTAAAAATATTCTTTCTTGTGGTCATGAAAGTCCGCTTGAGCATGTAAGTTTTACTTTTTCAATAAGTGGTGTTTCTCGTGCTTTGACTCATCAGCTTGTAAGACATAGAATCGCATCTTACTCTCAACAAAGTCAAAGATATGTTAAAATGGATAATTTTAAATATATTATTCCACCGTCTATATCTAAACATAAAAAGATTAAAAAAGAATTTAAAAGTTTCATGGAAGAAATTAAACGAAAATATGAGTGGTTTATAAAGGAATTAGAAAGTTTAGGTAAACACGGAGAAGAAGTATATCAAGATGCAAGATATATTCTACCACAAGCTGTTGAAACAAAGATAGTAGTAACTATGAATTGTAGAGAACTTTTACATTTTTTCAAAGAGAGATGCTGTAATCGTGCACAGTGGGAAATAAGGCAACTTGCTTATAAAATGTTGAAAATATGTAAAGAAAAATTACCAGTTGTTTTTGAAAAAGCAGGTCCTAAATGTATAAGTTTAGGTTACTGTCCTGAATCTAGAAGATTTAGTTGTGGGAAATTTCCTATAAAAGAGGAGGTTGTGAAAGGTGTTTAAGTTTATAGTTTACTTACTTAGATGGCAGCTAAGTACTCCCATTTTGTGGCTTGTAGTTAGAAATTTAGGAACAGGAATAGTTTCTACCATAATTGCAAATTTAATTGGGGGAAGTATCTTTTTTTGGGTTGATAGATTTATATTTACATCAAAAGCAGTTGAGATGTGGCATTTCAAAGAGAAGGGTACTTGTGACAATTGCGGAAAAGAATCATCTTTATGGAGATTGGTTTTAGCACCTGGATATGACAGACGTTCTTCTGAGCCAAAATATTTATGTTTAGAATGTTCAAAAAAGAAAACAGACCAATTAAGAAAAAAAGGGATACCAATTAGAGGGAAAAGTTATTAATTTTTACAAGGAGGTTTTTATATGGAGAAAACTATAATAGTGTCTTCTATATTTAAACACATAATAAAAAGAGATGGGAGAATTGTAGATTTTGATGCTTCAAAAATTACAAATGCAATTTTAAAAGCAGGTATTGCTACTGGTGAGTTTGGAGAAGAAGTTGCAAGAAGTTTAACTATAAAAGTTTTAAATTTAGCACAACAGCTTGAACTTAGTGATACTCCGACTGTTGAGCAAATCCAAGATATTGTGGAAGAGGTTTTACTAACTTCACCTTTTAAGAAGACAGCAAAGGCATATATTTTGTATAGACAACAAAGGAAAGAAATAAGAGAAATTTCTTCGAAATTCAGTGTTGAATTAATAGATAAATACTTAAATAAGTATGACTGGCAAGTAAAAGAAAACAGCAACATGAGTTTTTCTCTTCAAGGACTTAATAACTATATTTCACAGGAACTAACAAAGATTTACTGGTTAAACAAAATTTATACTGAAGATATAAAATCTGCTCACCTGGATGGAGATTTTCATATTCACGATTTAGGAGTGTTAAGTGTTTATTGTGTAGGTTGGGATTTACAAGATCTGTTAACTGTTGGTTTTAGAGGAGCAAAAGACAAAGTTGAATCAAATCCGCCAAAGCATTTTCGTTCAGCATTAGGACAAATTGTTAACTTTTTTTATACTTTGCAAGGAGAAGCTGCAGGAGCACAAGCTTTTTCAAATTTTGATACACTCCTTGCCCCTTTTATCAAATATGATAATTTGTCTTATCAATCTGTTAAACAAGCAATTCAAGAGTTTGTATTCAACTTAAATGTTCCAACAAGAGTTGGCTTTCAGACACCTTTTACTAATTTAACTTTTGATTTGATTCCTCCTGAGCATCTTAAAAATCAAAATGTAATAGTATCTGGAGAAGTGAAAGAAGAAAAGTACGGAGATTTTCAATGTGAGATGAATATGATAAACAAGGCATTTTTAGAAGTTATGTTTGAGGGAGATGCAAAAGGTAGAGTTTTTACATTTCCTATCCCTACCTATAACATAACTAAAAATTTTGATTATGAAAATGAAAGTTTAGAGTTATTGTGGAAAATTACAGGTAAATATGGTGTACCATATTTTGCTAATTTCGTAAATTCTGATATGAAACCAGAAGACACAAGAAGTATGTGTTGCAGGCTTAGATTAGATAACAGAGAGTTGAACAGAAGGTTAGGAGGTCTTTTTAGTTCATCTCCTTTAACTGGCTCTATAGGTGTTGTGACGATCAATATGCCGAGGATAGGTTATCTATCTAAGACAGAAAAAGAATTTTTTGATAGATTATCTTTTATTATGGATTTAGCAAAAAATAGTTTAGAAACAAAAAGAAAAGTTTTAGAAAAACTAACAGACAACGATCTTTATCCATATTCTAAATTTTATTTAAGAGAAATTAAAAAACGTTTTGGTGAATACTGGAAAAATCATTTTTCAACAATAGGGTTGGTTGGTATGAATGAAGCATTAATAAATTTCTTAGGGGTGGATATTGGAAATAAAGATGGAATAGAGTTTACATTAAAAGTTTTGGATTTTATGAGAAGTAAATTAGATGAATATCAAAAAGAGACAACAAATTTATATAATCTTGAAGCAACTCCAGCGGAAAGCACATCTTACAGATTAGCTTTGCTTGATAAAAAGAAATATCCAGATCTTTTAATAAGTTATAATAAAAAAATAAGGGAAGTAGAACATCCTGTTTATACCAACTCAACGCAACTTCCAGTAAATTATACAGATGATATTTTTGAATTGTTGGAACTTCAAAATGATATTCAAAAGAAATATACAGGTGGCACAGTAGTTCACATATTTGTTGGAGAGGAAATAGAAGATTCTAAATCAGTTAAGAAATTAGTAAAAAAAGTTACTCAAAGCTTTGAGGTTCCATATTTTACAATAACTCCAACATTTAGTGTATGTCCTAACTGTGGCTATATAAAAGGAGAAAAACAAATATGTCCTAAATGTAGTGAATTATGTGAAGTTTATTCAAGAGTTGTAGGATACTTAAGGCCTTTAAGCAAATGGAATGAGGGAAAGCAGTCAGAGTTTAAACAAAGAAAAGCTTTTAGAATAAATACATAAATCTATGAGAATAGGTGGGCTTCAAAAAGTTTCTTTAATAGATTATCCAGGATATATAAGTTGTGTTGTTTTTGTTCAAGGGTGCAACTTCAGATGTTATTATTGTCACAACCCACAATTAGTTTATCCAGAGTTGTTTTGTGAACCTATAAGTGAAGAAAGTGTTTTAAATTATATAACCACAAGAAAAAATTATTTAGATGCGGTTGTGATCTGTGGAGGAGAACCAACAATTCAAGATGATATAGTTGAGTTTGTTAAACATATAAAAAAGTTAGGGCTGAAAGTAAAGCTAGATACAAATGGCTCAAACCCGCAAATTTTAGAAAAAGTTATAAAACACGCAGATTTTATATCAATGGACATAAAATCAAGAATTGAGAAATACAAATACTCAGAGGTGTGTGGAGTGGATGTTGATATTGAGAAAATAAAAAATTCTATTAAGATAATTCTTAACTCTTCAGTTGAATATGAGTTCAGAACCACAATAGACAATAAAATTGTTGATATTGAGGATATAAAGAGTATAAATAATTTTTTTTCTAATTTTTCTTTTGTTGTAAAACATAAAATTCAACACATAAATAAATGGTTTTCAAATAATTCCGTAATAAGGAGGTGAGTTAATGATAACATATATTTATGGATATCCAAGGTTAGGAAGTAAAAGAGAGTATAAATTTTTAATAGAAAAATTTTGGAAAAAAGTCATATCTCAAAAAGAACTAATAGATGAACTTTCTTCTTTAGAAGAAAAAAATAGAAACGAATGTACTAAATTTATAGATAAAGTTGTAGAAGGTGAAATGACTTTTTATAGTGAAATTTTAGATACAGCAATACTATTTGGTATATTAAATCCTAAAAATCTAGAGGAATACTATGAATTTTGTAGAGGAAAAAATGCTTTAGAAATGAAGAAATGGTTTAACACAAATTATCATTATTTAGTTGTTGATTTTAATAAATTAGACAAATTTGAACTTAAGAATAACTTAGATAACATTGCTTTAATTTTTAAAAAGAAAGCAAAATTCCCTTCATTTATAGGACCCTACACTTTCCTTAAATTATCAAAAGGGCTTGATATAAATAGTTTTAAAAAATATCTCTTTGATATGATTGAGATTTTAAACGGCATTATTTCAAAATACGATGAAGTACATATAGAGGAACCTGCTTTTGTTTTTGAAGTTAGTCAAGATGAAGTTAAGTTAATTAAAGAAGCATACAGTAAATTAGACAAAGGAAGAAAAGTTTACTTAGTTTCTTATTATGACTCAGTAGATTTTATTGATGTTTTATACGATTTACCATTTTATGGTTTAGGATTTGACTTTATACGAGGAGAGGAAAACTTAGAATTTATCTTAAAGAATAAATTCCCCAAAGATAAAGTTTTAATAGCAGGAGTTGTTGATGGAAGAAATATTTGGAAGACAAACTTAAAAAATGTGTTAGAAATATTAATAAAATTAAAAAATATTACTGAAAATATTTTTATATCAAACGCAGCACCTCTATATCATTTACCTATAAGCATTTTTTATGAAGAGGGGATACCTCAAGATATTAAAAGATGTATATGTTTTGCAAAGGAACGTTTGGAGGAACTTAAAAATATCAAAAAGTTAACATTAAAAGAAGACATTTTTGATGACAATTGTGATTTAGAAAAAATCATAGATAAATATAAAAATGAAGAAGTAAAAAACAGAGTAAAAAACTTATCCCCAAACGATTTTATAAAACAAGTTTCCTATAGGGATAGAAGAGAGATACAAAAAAATATCTTAAATTTACCTATATTCCCAACAACTACAATAGGAAGTTTTCCTCAAAGTGAAGAAGTTAGAAGTAAAAGAAATGAGTACATTAATGGAAAAATTTCTTACGATGATTATGAAAAATTTATTTTTAATCAAATAGATAAACTTATTGAGTATCAAGAAAGCTTAGGGCTAGATGTGTTAGTACATGGAGAATTTGAAAGAACAGATATGGTTGAATTTTTTGCATTTAAGATGAATGGATTTTTGACTACAAAAAATGGATGGGTTTTATCTTATGGTACAAGAGTCTACAGACCACCTATAATATATGCGGATGTTTCGCGTAAAGGTCCTATGACTATAAATGAGATAACCTATGCACAATCTAAAACTAAAAAACCAGTAAAAGGAATGTTGACCGGTCCTGTTACTATATTGGCATGGAGTTTTAATAGAGAAGATATTCCGATCTATGAAGTTGCATATCAGATAGCATTAGCATTGAAAGAAGAAATAGAAGATTATGAGAAAAATGGAATAAAAATAGTTCAAGTAGATGAACCTGCATTTAGAGAAAAAGCACCTATAAAGAAAAGAAAATGGGATGAATATTTCGAGTGGGCAATAAAAGCGTTTAATCTTGCTACAAATACAAAACCCGAAACTCAGATTCATACTCATATGTGTTATTCCGAATTTTCTGAAATTATAAAATATATTAATTTATTAGATTTTGATGTAATAACAATAGAAAGTTCAAGAAGTAAAGGAGAAATAATAAATGCATTTAAAAATATTAATTTCGAAAAGCAAATAGGCATTGGTGTTTGGGATATACATTCACCATCTAATATAGATAAAAAAGAAGTTTTTCAAATAGTAGAAAGAGTTTTGAATGTTGTCCCATACACAAATATATGGTTAAATCCAGACTGTGGGCTAAAAACTCGCCGTTGGGAAGAAATAAATCAACCTCTGCAAACGATAATAGAAGTAGCTAATGTTTTAAGAAAAAAGTTTAAAGATACTTAAATCATTCATCTTGAGGAACTATATTAGCAACAGCAGCAACTTT
>JANXDG010000035.1 GCA_025059805.1 Endomicrobiia bacterium | reverse complement strand
ACACTTTTATTTTTGTTACTTCAAGCACCGGATGTTGCTATTGTACAATTTGTTGTTGAAATTTTATCTTTAGTTATATTAATAAGAGCAACTGTGATACGAGATGAAACTGTGTACGAAAGAAAAAAGTTGATTATGAGAGTAGTTGTTGTAGTATGTGCTTTGTTATTTTCAACTTTAGTAGCGGTATCTATGAAAGAACTACCATTATTTGGTGAGCCAAAATACAAAATAGCTGACTATTATGTGAGAAATACAATTAAGGATACAGGAGCTGTAGATGTTGTTGCAGCTATTATTTTAAATTATAGAGCGTACGATACTTTAGGTGAAGCAACGGTACTTTTCACAGCAATATTAGGCGCAGTGCTAATTTTGAGAAAAACAGGGAAAATTAAGCGATGAAAGATAATAAACATACTGGGATGACTTTAATAGTAAAAACAGTAACAAGATGGACGGTTCTACTTATTATGTTATATGGTTGGTATATAACTTTCTTTGGACATTTAAGTCCTGGTGGTGGGTTTGCTGGCGGTGTCATAGTAGCGTTGTCTTTTATTCATATAATTCTTGCTTACGGTAAAGATTTTGTGGCAGAAAAAATTAGTGAACATTTAGCAGGTATTTTAGAAACAACAGGAGGGTTGATGTTTTTAACTTTAGCTATATTAGGACTTGCTGCTGGAATATTCTTTAAAGATTTTCTAGGTCAAGGTAAAGTTTTTAGTTTGTTCTCAGGAGGGATAATATTGCCAGCAAATATTGCTATTATGATTAAAGTTGGTTTTGGTATGTTAAGTGCGTTTTTATGTTTGATTTTGTTTTCATATCAAGATAAAAAATGAAATTTTATCCTATGATACCATATATTCTTTGTTTAATTTTATTTTTTGTAGGTTTATATGGGTTGATAGTGAAGAAAAATTTGTTAAAGATTATCATATCATTTATAATTATGGACAACGCATTGAATTTGTTCTTTATTGTGCTAGGATATAAAAAGGATGCAAGTTTTCCTGTATTTCTTAAAAATAGAATGTCATCTTCTATTTCTATGGTTGATCCAGTTCCACAAGCATTGGTTTTGACTTCTATAGTAATAGGACTTTCAGTTACAATTTTGATGGTAGCGGTTGCTTTAAGAATTTATGAGAAATATCGTACTTTTGATATTACTGAGATAAAAAATTTGAAAGGTTGATAATTATGATTATATCGTTATTTATAATTTTACCGTTAGCAACTGTGTTTATAAATTCCATTATTGGAAGGTTTGTTAATAAATTTTCAGATGTCTTTGTCAACATTGTTAATTTTATACTTGTAGTTCTAAGTTTTATTAGTTTGTATCAGTTAAACACTTATTATAACAAAATTTTTGTTTATCAAGTTGGTGGTTGGGCTATTCCTTATGGGATATCAATTGTGATGGACCATCTTACAGTATTTATGTTGATAGTAGTAAACATTGTTGCATTTCTTGTTGGGTTATATTCTATTTCTTATATGGAAAGATATACTGAGAAATGGGGGTTCTACTCATTGTTTGAACTGATGCTTGCTGGTATGAACGGTGTAATAATAAGTGGTGACTTGTTTAACATATTTGTATTCTTAGAAATTGCATCTATTGCTTCTTATGCATTGGTAGCTTTCGGTACAGAAAGAGATGAACTGGAAGCAGCATTTAAATATATTGTACTTAGTTCAATTTCAACAGGTCTAATTTTGCTTGCAATAGCACTAACATATGGTTACACTTCCACACTCAATTTGGCAGATATTGCAAAAACCATACAATCTTCTGATAATCTATTAGTAAAAATTATAATTTTCTTGTTTATACTTGGCTTTGGTATAAAAGCTGCAGTTGTTCCATTACATTGGTGGTTACCAGACGCACATCCTTCAGCGCCAGCACCAATTTCTGCGATGTTATCTGGTGTTTTGATAAAAACTTTAGGAGTGTATTTAATTATACGAGTTATCTTTAATGTTTTCCCATTATATCCAAAACTGTTGACGATAATTTTATTTCTTGGAATATTATCTATGTTAGTAGGTGTCATTTTAGCATTATACCAGTGGGATTATAAAAGATTACTTGCGTATCATTCCATAAGTCAAGTAGGATATATGTTATTAGGTATTGGCCTAGGTACGCCACTTGGAATACTTGGTGGTATATTTCATCTGTTGAACCATTCAATTTTTAAATCGTTATTATTTTTGACAAGCGGTGCTTTAGAGTATAATTTTGCTACACGAGATTTGAGAAATTATTTTTATGTAAGTAAAACTATGAGGAACACAACTTTTTCTGCTACAGTAGGAAGTTTGTCAATAGCAGGTGTACCACCGTTTAACGGTTTTTGGTCTAAACTGTTGATAATTATAGCATGTATTGAGTCAAAAAATATCTTTGCTGGTTTAGTAGCAATTGTAGTAAGTATCTTGACACTTGCGAGTTTTTTGAAAGTTTTAAAATACGGATTTTATAAAGAAAACAATGAATTAATGGAATACAAATCCAAACCAGAAATTTTAAACAAGTCAGAAGTTCCGTTTCTTATGCGTTTTTCTATGATAACACTTGCGTTTCTATGTATTATTTTGGGTGTATTGTTATACCCGGAAATAAGAGAGGTTTTTCTCAGTAAAGCTGTTGAAATTATATATCAGGGTGGGTTGTATAAGGAATTTATACTAAAATGATTTACAGAAAAATATTTTTAACATTGCTAATTTTTGTTATATGGATAATATTAAGTGGTGTGGAATTATATAATATATTAGTAGGAATTTTTTGTAGTATACTTATAGTTTTATTATTTGGTGATATAAACATACAGAACCAGTGGACTGTTAATAAACCACAGAGGTATTTATGGTTTATTTATTACTTCATAGTTTTCTTATATGAAGTTATAAAAGCAAACTTGGATGTTGCGTACAGAATTATTCTTCCGAACATGCCAATAAAACCAGGTATTGTAAGGGTCAAGACTAAGTTAAAATCAGATGCTGGATTAACATTACTTGCAAACTCTATAACTCTGACACCTGGTACCCTAAGTGTTGATATTGATAAAGATAATGGTTATATTTATGTTCATTGGATTTATGTTAGGGATATAAATATAGAAGAAACAACTAAGAAAATATCGTGGAAATTTGAAAAGATACTTTTGAAAATTTTTCCTTAGCGCATATGAAAACGTTTATAAAATATGTTTTAGGTTTAGTTCTTGTTGCATTATTCATTTTCTTAAACTTTACTGTCAAAATGGATTTACCAATTAGATTTTTAAATCCTATGATATTGAGTTTAGTTTTATGCCTGTACAGAATTTTTATAGGTCCTTCGCCGGCAGACAGGGCTGTTGCAACTGATATTTTAGGACTTTTAATTGTAGGAATTTGTGGTATTCTGTCAGTTTTTAAAAATGCTGCTTTTTTTATAGATATCTCAATTGCATGGGCTCTTCAATCTTTTATTGGAAATCTAGCATTAGCAAAATATTTAGAAGGTAAAAAGTTTGATGAATGAGATAATTGGTAAAATAATAATATCTATTGGTATTATAGCAGATTTTATTGGTTGTATTGGTTTAATTAGATTTCCGGATGTTTATACAAGATTACAAGCTTCTACGAAATGTGTGACGCTTGGAACCTGTGGGATATTTTTTGGTGTATTTGTACATTCTGGTTTTACATCATTAGGGATAAAGGCGCTGTTAATAGTGATATTTGTATTTTTAACTTCTCCTGTATCTTCTCATGCTTTAGCACGTGCTGCGTATAGGTCTGGTGTGAAAATGTGTGATAAATCAGTATGTGATGAATATAAGAGTCAAGTAGATAGAGGTTAGTAGGTTAAGTGATAGAGAAGGGAAAGAACATTTTTACTTTGTTATCCCCTAATTCCTAACTACTACATACTTACTAAATACTAAGATGAAATATCCGAAACTGCGAGAATTAAAAGAAGCGATAAAGGCGTTAATAAAAGGTCCCGCTACGACAAAATTTCCATTGTCGCCGCATACACCGCCGGAAAGTTTCCGTGGTAAACCACAGCCGTCACAGGAAGGTTGTATAGGTTGTGGTGCCTGTGTTGAGGTTTGTCCTACCGGTGCAATAAAGTTAAGAGACGAGGTTAGTAGTGAGTATTCAGTAGTAAGTAGCGAGGAGATGAATACGAAAAGGATTCCTGATGACTCACCACCCGTTACTCGCTACTTAATATGGCATTATGACGAATGTGTTTTCTGTGGTCAATGTGCACGAAGTTGTACTACACGGTCAGAAAAAATACCTGGTGTGAAAATGACGACCGAATTTGACCTCGCTACATCTGATAGACAAACATTGCGTTCCGAAGGAATTAAACACGAGCTGGTTCTATGTTCATATTGTAGCAGTATAATTTCTACGAAACAACATTTGTTATATGTTGCGAATAAACTTCAGCATAAAGTTTTTGGTAATATAAATTTATTGCAATTGTTAGCAGCAAGATTTGTAGAACCTGTAAAATTTAAAAAGTTTAACCAGCGTGAGTACATATATGAAATTCTTTGTCCAAAATGTAGAAGGAAGATACTGTTGTTTGATGAATACGCAAAGGTATGAATCATTATGCAAGATAATCGTGATAAAGAACAGGATATATTAAGAAAGTTAGGATTGTTAGAACGACAACTAGAGATTTTAGAAAGTAAACTAGAAGACTATAAGAAAAAAATTGACAGTTTAAAAATTGAAAATAAAAAAATAAAAAACAACCTTGATTTGTTGGAAGAGGAAAATAAAAAATTACAAACTTTCTATAAAGAAGCGTTACAATTTCATTCAAAAGTAGAAATTGCAAGACAAAAGTTAAAGAAATTGATTGAGAAATTAAATACGGTCATTTAAGTTAATATTGACTTTTTGATATAAAAATGGTATTACTTAAAAAATAAAATTAGGAAGGAGTTCAATGAAAGAAAAAGAATTAGACGAATCGTTTTTAGTTAAGATAGGCACACAAGAATTAGATCTTGGGGAAGTACCCCCGATGGAAAGACTCTTTAAAGAACTTGTTGCTGATTATGTTAGCAAAAAATTTAATGAAAAAAAAGAAGAACATGTGGACACAATGAAAAGTTACGCTTATACTTTATTAGAAATTGCTGAGGAAAAAATTGGTTTAGAACAAAAAGTTGAAGAAAAAATTACTAATTTAGAATTAAAAATTTCTTCTCTTATTGAAAGATTGAACAACTATCTAGCTGAAAACGATTCGTAATATTTTCTTTCATTATTTAACTCCTTCCTAATATTTACTTTATAAATTTTACATTTCATAACAATTTTTTTCTCAAAATTTTATCTATGCACTTGAACTTATTCAAAGAAACTAACAAAAATAGTAATCAGTTATTATTGTCAGTAAGGTTTTTACCGAAAGATTTTGACGATTTTGTTGGCCAGGAGCATATAGTTGGTAAGGATGCAGTGTTACGAAGATTAATTGAACAAGATAAACTTTATTCTTTGATTTTATATGGTCCTCCGGGAACAGGTAAGACAGCGCTAGCTAAACTTATAGTTAAAAAAACACAAGCTGAGGTTGTGGAAACAAACGCTACAGTCATAGGTATAGCTGAACTTAAAGAAATAATTAAATCTTTACAATATAGGCTAGATAAAAAAAGATTAGTTATTATTTTAGATGAGATACATCATTTTAACAGATATCAACAGGATGTACTATTACCTGAGGTAGAAAACGGCAACATCATTTTAATAGGTTTAACAACTGAAAATCCTTATTATTATATTAATCAAGCTTTGGTGTCACGTTCTTTTATAGCAGAATTTAAAAAATTAACAGATGATAATATTAAAACTATTCTTTTAAAAGCGTTAAATGATGAGGAGGACGGTCTGGGTAAGTTAAAATTGTCAATAGATGATGACGCAATTAACTATATTGTTAAATATGCTGACGGTGACGCAAGGAAAGCGTTAAATGCCATAGATATTGCATCAACATATATAGTTTCCAAGAATGAGAATAAAATTACACTAAAAGATGTTCAGGAATGTATACCGAAGTTATCCATTAAATATGATAAGTCGTCGGATTACCATTATGATCATATATCAGCGTTTATAAAATCTGTACGAGGGTCTGACCCGGACGCAGCACTTTACTGGATGGAAAAAATGTTACTTGCAGGTGAAGATCCAAGATATATTTTAAGACGTTTAATAATTTTAGCATCGGAAGATATAGGTAACGCAGATCCTTTAGCACTGGTAATAACAACTTCAGCGTTGCATGCAGTAGAATTAGTTGGTATGCCGGAAGCAGAAATTATACTTGCTCAGGTTGTATGTTATTTATCCTGTGCTGAAAAGTCAAATGCTAGTTATGAAGCTTTACAAAATGTTAAAAACGAAATTCTTACGCGTCCATTAAGAGAGGTACCTGACCATTTAAAAGATCCACATAGAGATGCTAATAAGTTAGGTCATGGTAAGGGATATCTTTATCCGCATGATTATAAAGATGGATTTGTGGTTCAAGAATATATTGATATTAATAAATATTTTTATTTTCCAAAAGATGTAGGTAAGGAAAAAGAAATCAAAGATAGGTTGGAACAGTGGCGACATTTAAAAGAGAAAAACAAAAACAAAAATGTTAACAATTAGTGATTTAAAAGAAAAACAAATATTAAGAGATAAATTTCTAAAGATGAGACTATCAATGTCTATTGAAGAGGTTAAGAATAAAAGCCGTAAAGTTGTAGAAAATCTTATATCAATAGATTTTTTTAAAAAAGCAGAAAATATTTTATTATATTACCCTTTTAAGAACGAAGTAGACATACTTTGTTTATTATCAATGTTTACATATAAAAAGTTTTATTTTCCGGTTATAGATTTTGAAAATAAAAAACTAAAAGCTAAAGAATATTCTGGTAGTTTCTATGAGAACAAATATGGTATTAAAGAACCAGCAGGAGAATTAGAAACTTTTGAAATTAATTCATTAGATTTTTTGGTAATTCCTGGTATTGTATTTGACAAAGAAGGTTATAGGATTGGTTATGGTGGCGGATATTATGATAAAGTATTAAAGTCTTTTTCAAAAATAACTTGTGGTGTATGTTTTGATGAACAAATTGTAGAGAAATTGCCGTGTTCTGAAGAACACGATGCTAAAGTTAGTTATATTGTATCTGACAAAAGAATTATTAATTTAATTAGAAAGGAGAAATAGACAGTATGGAATTGTTACTTTTGTTAATTTTTGTTATTGGCATAGCTTTCGGATATTTCATAAGGTATATTTATGGCAAAAAATTTTCTTCTGCATTAGAGGCGCAAGCTAAAAAAGTTTATGAGGAAGCAAAAAAAACTGCTGAAGAAGAAATACTTAAAGCAAAACAAGAAGCTAAACAGATTATTGAAAAAGAACGACTTGAATTTGAACGTTCAACTAGGGAGCAACGACAAGAATTGTTAGCATGGGAACGTAAAATAAGATACAAGGAAGAAACAGTAGATAAAAAGTACGAAACAATAGAACGTAAACAGAAAGAACTGTTAGATAAAGAAAACAGAATTCGGCAGGAATATTTAAAATTAGATGAAGAAAGAAAACAACTGCTACAACAACAAGAGAAACAAAGACAAATACTTGAAAGAATAGCAGGTCTTAGTCAAGAGGAAGCTAAAAAAATATTGCTACAAAGTTTAGAAGAAGAAGTAAAGAACGAATTTGCAATAAAATTAAAAAAGTATGAAGATGAGTTTAAAGAAACAGCTGAACGTAAAGCTAAAGAGATTTTAGCAACAGCTATGCAGCGTGTAGCATCAAATGTTGCAGTAGACAATACAACCACGATAATATCAATTCCAGATGAATTAAAAGGGAGAGTAATAGGTAGGGAAGGTAGAAACATAAGAGTGTTTGAGCAACTTACAGGTGTTGATGTAATTGTTGATGATACTCCGGAGACATTAGTGATTTCTTCTTTTGATCCTGTTAGAAGAGAAATTGCAAGGATTGCAATGGAGAAATTGATACAAGACAGTAGGATACATCCTGCACGGATAGAAGAAATTGTTGAAAAGACAAAACAAGAATTTGAAGAATATGTTAAACATATAGGTGAAGAAGTTGCAATAGAAGTAGGTGTACCAGGATTACATCCAGAAATTTTAAAGTTGTTAGGTAAACTTAAATTTAGAACTTCATATGGTCAAAATCAACTTCAGCATACAAAAGAGGTAGCAATTATAGCAGGTGCAATCGCTGCTGAGTTTGGTGCAGATGTTGCTTTTTGTAAACGAGCAGGATTGTTACACGATATTGGTAAAGCGATAAGTCATGAGGTTGAAGGTACACATCACCAAATTTCCGCTGATATAGCAAGACGCTATGGTGAATCTGAAAAAATGATTAATGCAATTTTATCACATCATGAAGGTTTAACGGAACCACAAAGTATAGAAGCTTTTATTTTAGCAGCGGCGGATGCTATCTCGGCTTCGCGACCAGGTGCAAGACAGGATATTATTGAACATTACATTAGACGTATTGAGAAACTTGAAGAAATAGCTAAATCTTTTAGAGGTGTGTCAAATGCATATGCGATATATGCAGGTAGAGAGGTACGTGTGATGGTTGAATCTGACAGAGTAAACGATGCACAGTTATCTTTACTTGCAAGAGATATTGCAAAAAAAATAGAAGCAGAGTTAGATTATCCAGGGCAGATTAAAGTTGTTATTATTAGAGAGGTGCGAGTAGAAGATTATGCTAAATGATAATATGAAGATTATGTTAAACATATGAAAAGTGAATATAAAATTGTTATAACTAACGACGATGGTTTATTTAGTGAAGGTTTGATACCGTTAGTTAAAGAGATTACAAAACTTGGTGATGTCTGTATTATAGTACCGGAACGTGAAATGTCAGCTGTTAGTCATTCGTTGAGTTTACTTGTACCTGTTAGGGTGAAAGAAATTACGCTTAATGGTTTTAATATCAAACTTGTTTCTGGAACACCTGCTGATTGTGTAAGACTTGGTATTATAGAGTTTCAAAAACGTAAAACGAATATAGTTATATCTGGTATTAACCAGGGACCAAATTTGGGTTATGATGTTAATTATTCTGGTACAGTAGCAGCTGCACGTGAAGCAATGTTTTTAGGTGTAGCAGGTGTAGCAGTATCATCAGTCAGTAGCGATTATAAACTCGTCGCTGAAATTACGAGAGAGATTGTTAAATTTTATCTAGATTCAGGATATAAGCAACTGCTGAATATTAACTTTCCTAAAGTTAAACCAAAAGGTATCAAAGTTACAACATTAGGTGAACGTAGATACCAAGATGTTATCTATAAGAAGAGAGATCCAATTGGCATACCGTATTACTGGTTAAAGAGTAAACTGATTAAGAACGACGAAAAAAAAGATTTAACTACTGATGTTGCAGCTTTAAATAATGGATATATTTCAGTAACACCTTTAACTTTTGATGTTACTAATTACAAGGAACTTAATAAAACTTCGTTGCTGTTTAAGAGATTTTTATTGAAATGAAGTTTAAGCTCGTCTCAAGATTTAAACCTGCCGGTGACCAACCAAAAGCTATTAATGAACTTGTAAATGGTATAAAAAAAGGGTATAAACATCAGGTACTTTTAGGAGTTACAGGTTCTGGTAAAACATTTACATTAGCGAATGTAATATATAGACTTCAAAAACCTACACTTGTAATTTCTCACAATAAGACATTAGCCGCACAACTGTATTCAGAGTTTAAAGAGTTTTTTCCATACAATGCTGTTGAATATTTTATTTCTTATTATGACTATTACCAACCAGAGGCGTATATTCCTGAAACTGATACTTATATTGAAAAGGATGCGTCTATAAACGAACTGATTGACAGATTAAGATTAAAGGCTACAACTAGTTTACTTTCACGAGAAGATGTAATAGTTGTAGCTTCGGTTTCTTGTATTTACAATATCGGTTCTGTGGAAGATTTTAAAAATCTTTGTTTATTTCTTGAAGTTGGGAAAAAGGTATCAATGGAGTTTCTAACTTCAGAACTTGTAAAAATAAGATATGAAAGAAACAATATTGACTTTTCGCGTAATAAATTTAGGTACCAGGGTAACATTTTAGATATATGGCCATCATATTTAGAAAATTTTATCCGTGTAAAGATAGAAGATGACAGAATTGTTTATATTAGAGAATATAAACCATTAACGAACGAACTAGTGACTGAACATAAGAAGTTCTATGTTTATCCTGCAAGCCATTTTGTTACATCTTCAGTACGTTTTGAAGAAGCGTTAAGAAATATTAAAATGGAACTAGATGAAAGAGTAGAATATTTTAAATCGCAAGGTAAATTTTTAGAAGCTGAGCGTATTTACCGTCGTACAATGAATGATTTAGAGTTATTACAGACGACAGGTTTTTGTCATGGTATTGAAAATTACTCTCGTCATCTTTCTGGTAGGAAACCAGGTGAACGTCCAGGATGTTTAATTGATTATTTCCCTAAAGATTTTCTTTGTATAATTGATGAATCACATGTTACAATTCCACAGATTTACGGTATGTATGAAGGTGACAGGTCAAGGAAGCAAACTTTAGTTGATTATGGTTTTAGGTTACCATCAGCATTAGATAACAGGCCATTAAAGTTTGACGAATTTTTAGGACTTTTAAACTATGTTATTTATTCTTCAGCGACACCAGCAGAATTTGAAATGAAGGTTTCAGATGGAAGAATAGTAGAACAAATTGTAAGACCGACAGGTTTAGTTGATCCACCAGTTGTGATACGTCCTGCTGAGAAACAGGTTGAGGATGTTAGAAAAGAAATTACTGTCGTTGTTAAGAATAAAGAACGAGTTCTTGTGAATACTTTAACAAAACGTACAGCTGAAGATTTAGCAGATTATTTGCTATCAAATGGTTATAGAGTAAAATACATTCATTCTGACCTTGATGCGCTAACCAGGATAAATATAATTAAAGATTTGAGGAAAGGTGAGTTTGATGTTTTAGTTGGTGTTAACTTGTTAAGAGAAGGATTGGATTTACCTGAAGTTTCACTTGTTGCGATACTTGATGCTGATAGAGAAGGTTTTTTGAGGAATGAAAAAACTTTGATACAACTTGCTGGCCGTGCAGCAAGGAATATAAATGGTAAGATAATTTTATATGCAAATAAGATAACATCTTCTATAGATAAAGCAGTTAAAGAGATGGAACGAAGACGAAATATACAACTTGAATACAACAAGAAGTATAATATCACACCAAGAAGTATTGTGAAAGCTGTTAAAGAATTGGAGGAGTTTCAGTATACCGCAAGAAGTAAACATATCTCAGAAATTAAAGATGTAGATATTGAATATGTAACCAAAGATAACATAGATATGGTAATAAAAATGTTAGAAAACGAGATGAAAAAATCTGCGGACTTACTTGATTTTGAGACAGCGATTATGTATAGAGAAAAAATCAAAGAGTTGAAAGAGTTAAAACTTACTGCAGTTAAATAGGAATTAATGGATTAAGAATAAACTAAATGAAGTTTAAACTAGATCATAAAAAAATTAGTTCAATAGTAAAAATAGCGCTTGAGGAAGACATTGGTGATGGTGATATTACTACTGAAAATATTATTCCGCCTACGCTAAAAGTTGAAGCTAAGATTGTTGCTAAAGAATCTGGTATAGTTTGTGGTTTACCAATAGCTAAAGAAGTGTTTAAAAAGTTGGATAGAAACTGTATTTGGCGTGCGAAAGTTTCTGATGGTGATAAAGTAAAACCAGGTAAAGAAGTCGCACGGATTTATGGTTTAGCCAGGGCTATATTGACCGGTGAACGTGTAGCATTAAATTTTTTACAACATTTAAGTGGGATAGCGACAGCCACGAATAGATTAGTTAAGATTGTGAAAAATAAGTTTCCTATTTATGATACAAGAAAGACACATCCGGGTTTAAGATATCTTGAGAGATACGCAGTTGTATGTGGTGGTGGTAAAAATCATAGGTTTCAACTTGATGATATGGTACTTGTCAAAGACAATCATATAAAAGTTTGTGAATATAAAAATCTTCCTATAGAAGAAATTCTTAAAAAAATGAAGCAACGTCTAGAGTACACAACAGATGTTGAAATTGAATGTTGTAATGCGAGAGAGTTAAAATTGGCTTTAAAGATAAAACCAGATATAATTATGCTTGATAATATGTCGTATAAAAAACTTAAGAAAGCAATAAAACTTATTCGGCAAAATTTGGCTAAAACGAAAATTGAAATTTCAGGTAGAATTGACGAGGATAAATTGAGGAAGTTACGCAGGCTTGATATAGATTACGTATCTATTGGTAGAATTACACATTCTACTAAAGATATAGATTTTTCATTGGAAATAGTAAAATAGTGAAGGTTACATTTGTCATCAATAAATCATGACAGAATTTCAAAGTGGAAACCTTTATGTTGTTTCTACTCCTATAGGGAACTTGGAAGATATTACTTACCGTGCAATAAAAATTTTATCTTCTGTAGACTTAATATTGTGTGAGGATACTAGAAGAACTAAGATTTTGTGTTCACATTATAACATAAAAACACCACTTAAAAGTTATTATAGTTATATAGAAAGGAAGCGTATTAGAGAAATTATACCTTATATAAAAACTGGTCATAATGTTGCATTAGTATCTGATAGTGGTACACCAAGTATTTCCGACCCAGGATATGTTATTATAAATGAGTGCATTAATGAAAATATAAAAGTTGTTCCGGTACCAGGTGCGACAGCGTTTGTTGCTGGTGTTGTTTGTTCCGGCTTGCCTTTGGAAAAAATTGTTTTTTTAGGTTTTTTACCAAAAAAAGTTGGTAAGATTAAAAGGTTATTCTATGATCTTGGTAGTATTAAAAATTTAACTGTTGTTTTCTACCAATCTCCACGACGAGTTAAGCAAACGCTAGAATTGCTTATGTCTATTTTTGGTCAAAATGTTAAATGCGTCATTGCTAAAGAATTGACAAAAATACATGAGCAGTTTATAAGAGGTAATATAAAAGAAGTGTATGACAAAATCTATCAGACGGATATAAAAGGTGAATATGTAATAATGTTTTTTAAAGATTAATAAACTTATAATTTATGAAAAAAAGAGTTGCGTTAGCAGGAACTTCAGGAATAACAGCTGCTGAATTGCTAAAATTACTTATAAAACATAACTCTGTTGATATAAAATATCTATTGAGTTCATCGTTTACGCCACATACTATTAGTGAAGAAATTTTTGAGGAGGTAGGTGATATTAAAATACTTACAACATTTGATAGTAAAACGTATAGATTAATCTCTAATGAAAACATTGACTTAATTTTTCTATGTTTACCTCATAAAGTATCAATGGATTTTCTTAAAGCTTGCATAGATGTTGTGGGGGAGAAAAATCTACCCAGGGTTATAGATCTTAGTGCAGATTTTAGGATTAAAAATGTGAAACTTTATGAAGAGTTTTATGGTTGTCAACATCAACTTCCTCACTTAGTTGATCTATTTGTTTATGGATTACCAGAATGCGAACCTACAAGAAAGGAAAAGATTAAAAGGTCAAACTTTGTTGCGAATCCTGGATGTTACCCTACAACAGTAATACTTGGTTTATCACCTATTGTAAGCCAATATGAGATAGATGAGATAATTATAGATGCAAAAAGTGGGTACTCAGGCGGAGGTAAGAAGTTAGTAACTGAATATGAATCTTATGGTGGTAATAACACCTATCCTTATAACGTTTATGGTAAACACAGACATATCCCTGAGATAAAAGAACAACTTGCGGAACTGGCAAAAAAAGAAATTAATTTTTTGTTTACTCCTTATGTAATTCCACAATATCAAGGTATGCTTACAACAATTTATGTTAAATTTATGGATAATAGTTTGAACCTTGTAGATATTCGTAAACAGTATATTAGTTTTTATAAAGATTGTACATTTATAAGAATTCTTGATGAAGGTAAACTTCCAGAAACAAGAAATGTTATAAAAACGAACTATTGTGATATTTCTTTTGCAAAGGAAGAAGGTTCGTGTTGGATAAAAATTTTTGTTGCTATTGATAATTTAATAAAAGGTGCAGTTGGGCAAGCAGTGCAGAATATGAATTTGATGTTTGGGTTGAACGAAACAGAAGGACTATTGTAAAACTTATCTATAGAACAAAAAATAAATGAAAATCAAAGATTGTAAATTTAGTGGTATAAAAGCTGGTATAAAAAAAGACAAATTTGATTTAGGACTTATATATTTTACAGAACCATCAACATGTGTTGCTGCGTTCACTAAGAATCTCTTAAAGTCAAATTCAATAATTGTTTCAGAGAGGCATCTAAAGAAGACAGGTCATATACGATGTATAATTGCAAATTCTGGTTGCGCAAATACAGCTTGTGGTAATGATGGAATAGACATCACTGAACAAATATGCAAAGTTTTAGCAGAAAAACTTAATCTGTTACCAGAAGAAGTTTTAGTTGCTTCCACAGGTGTGATAGGTGAGCCATTACCAAAGGAAAAAATTTTATCCAATTTAGACCATCTTATTTCATCTTTAGGAACGGGTAAGGGAAAAATATTTAATTTTGCAAGAGCAATCATGACAACAGATACTAAACCTAAAGTTGTCTACAAAAGTTTAAAGATGAAAAGTCAAAAAGGTAATATATTATGTATAGCAAAAGGTGCTGGAATGATTGCACCTGATCTTTGCCTAAACAAACAACACGCTACAATGTTGGTTTTTTTATTGACAGATTTTCTTTTATGCAGAGAGCAAATGGAACAACTAATGCAGCACATAATTGTACCGACGTTTAATTCTTTTTCTATAGATGGTGATACTTCGCCAAACGATACAATATTTTTTGTTACAACTAACATAAGCAATAATGTCATTGTGAAAGATAAAGAGTTTAAAGAATTAGTAGAACATTTCAAAATTGTCTGTGAAGAGATTGTATGGAAGCTACTTTCTGACGGGGAAGGTGTTACAAAGGTTATAAAAATTATAATAAAAAATTCTGAAAGTAAAAATGCTGAAAAGATTGCTAAAACTATAGCAAATTCGTTACTTGTTAAAACAGCTTTTCATGGTGCGGACCCAAACTGGGGTAGAATCCTTTCGTGTTGTGGACGTAGCAATGCCAATATTGATATTAACAAAATAAATATCTGGATCGGGAAACACCAAGTTGTAAAAAACGGGACAAGTAATTTTGTTAAGGATAGTTTAGTAAGAAAAGAGATGAAAAAAAAGTTTTTTGAAATTATAATAGATGCAGGGAATACTTATTGTAAAAACTTGCCGTATAGTTTTTTTACTACAGACTTATCTAAAGAATATGTTGAAATTAATTCACAATATAAAACATAAACTTTGTCAGTATGTTTAAGAAAGACAAGTTTGAAGAAATATTCAACTATTGTTGTAAACTACTTAAAATAAAAGAAAGAAGTGTGTATGAAATAAAAGAAAGATTGATAAAACAAGGAGTGGATAACAAAACTATCTCAGAAGTTATAAATAAGTTAATAAATAATGGCTACCTCTCGGAAGAACGTTTTGTGTGTAATTATATTGAGCGAAATCTTATGAAAGGTAAAAGCTTATCGTTGATTATAGATTTACTTAAAGATAAGTATAAAGTTCAAAACGAAACTTTAGGGAAAATAAATTTGCAAGAATATAAGGAAAAACAAATTTATTATGTCACTGAGTTGGTAAAGAAAAAATACAAAACTTTTGATATGCAAAAAATATATAAATTTTTAAAATTTCGTGGTTTCAACGAAGAAGAGATTGAAGGATTAATTTCATTCTTAAAAAGAGAATATCAATGAATATACTTATCACAGGTGCAAGCGGTTTTATAGGTAGTAGTTTAGTAAATTATCTTGTATCTAAATCGGAACATAATTTAAATATTCTTATAAGAAAAACTAGCAAAACTGACCATTTAAAATCGGTATTGGATAAACTTAATGTATTCTATGGTGATGTACGTAATAAAGAGAGCTTGAAAGAAGCTGTATGTGATATAGATGTTATTATACACTGTGCTGCTGTTTTAAGATGTGTGAATAATAATACTTATTACGAAGTTAATCATATAGGTACAAAGAATCTCATTGAAGTAATTGCTGAGTTTAACCCGTCAATTAAAGGAATTATCTTCATCTCTTCACAAGCTGCTGCTGGGCCATCTTGTTGCTTAAGTTATAAATGTGCAAATGATTTATGTGAACCTGTATCTCATTATGGTAGAAGTAAACTTTTAGCAGAAAAAGAATTGTTAAAATATTCTGACAAAACGAAAATTATTATTCTACGTCCATGTGCAGTTTATGGTCCGTATGATAAAGATATGTATATTTATTTTAAGTTAGCTAAAAATGGAGTATTACCAGTTTTTGGTGAGAAGTTTTATATTCAGTTTACTTATATTTACGATTTGATCAAAATTATAAAATTGATAGTAGAAAATTTAGATAAGTTTACTTCTTTTAGTATTTACTTTGTTGCTGAAAATCAGCATTACGAGATAAGAGAAATAAGAAATATTTTTTCAGAAGTTGTTGGCAGAGAAATTCTTATAGTTAAAATTCCATATACTTTGGGATATATCTCTGCTTTCGTTAATGAATATATTTATAGAATTTTATTTAACCAGGCAGCAGTGTTTAATAGAGATAAGTTGAAAGAACTATCCAAACAATACTGGTTGTGTGATGGCTCAGAAATTTTAAATTTATTCCCAGAATTTAGATACACGGAACTTCGTGAAGGTATAAGGGAAACCTATCAGTGGTATAAAGATATGTGCTGGCTTTGATTTTAAAATCTTGATTGAATGTTGATTTTATTTTTTTTATTTTATAAACGAATTCCAAACTTTAACAAGTTTTTATGAAAGGAGGAAAAACTTATGGTAAAAGTAGGAATAAACGGTTTTGGTAGAATAGGGAGGTTAGTTGCACGAGCAATAGTTGAACGTACAAATACTAACTTAGAACTTGTTGCAGTGAACGATCTCGCTGATGCTAAAACAAACGCTTTGTTGTTTAAGTACGATTCTGTCCATGGAAGGTTTAATGGTGAAGTCAAAGTTGTTGACGCAGAGACAATCGCTATAAATGGAAAAAATATCAAAGTTTTAAGGAAGACAGATCCTGCAGAACTTCCATGGAAAGATTTAGGTGTAGAAATAGTAATTGAATCTACAGGATTGTTTACTGTAAAAAAGGATGGTGTTGATAAAAAAGGAAGAGTAACAAAAGGTGCTGAAAATCACATAACTAAAGGTGGTGCAAAAAAGGTTATTATTACTGCACCTGCTGAAGGTGAGGATATAACGATTGTTATGGGTGTAAACGAAGATAAGTATGATCCACAAAATCATAATGTTGTATCAAACGCATCTTGTACAACGAACTGTCTTGCACCTATAGTAAAGGTATTACATGAAACTTTCGGTATAGAAAAAGGATTAATGACAACAATTCATGCTTATACTAACGACCAAAGAATTCTTGATCAGGTACATTCAGATCCACGTCGTGCACGTGCAGCTGCACTTTCTATGATACCCACAACAACAGGTGCTGCAAAAGCTATAGGTAGGGTAATACCTGAACTTAAAGGCAAACTTGACGGTATGGCGATACGTGTACCTGTATGTAATGTATCATTGACTGATTTTACTTGTATAGTTAAAAAACAAACTACGAAAGAAGAAGTTAACGCTGCGTTGAAAAAATATGCAGAAACTACACTTAAAGGAATCCTTGAATATTGTGAAGAACCACTTGTTTCTGCCGACTTCAACCATTCATATGCAAGTTCAATAGTTGACGCATTATCAACAAGTGTAATGGATGGGAATTTAGTCAAAGTTTTAGCTTGGTATGATAACGAATGGGGATATTCAAACCGTGTTGTTGATTTAGCTGAGTATATGGTAAAAAAAGGTTTGTAAAAATAGTTTACAATTGTATTTTCTCAGTTTTGTTTTAAGGGGGAAATTTGGAATTATGAAAAAATCTATAAGAGATATAAATTTAAAAAATAAAAAGGTACTTGTACGAGTTGATTATAATGTTCCGATAGGCAATAACGGTGAAGTTGAAGATGATACTAGGATTAAAGAATCACTTCCTACGATAAGGTATCTGTTAGAACAAAACTGTGCTGTTATACTTATGAGCCATCTTGGTAGGCCAAAAGGTAAACCTGAGCCAAAATATTCTCTTAAACCTGTGGCAAAAAGGCTTGAAGAGTTACTCGGGAAATCAGTTATTATGGCAGAAGGTATCACTGATGATAAAACAAAACAATTAGCACAGAGTTTGGATAATGGTAAGATTTTAATGCTAGAAAACATTAGATTTGATCCCAGAGAGGAAAAAGATGATATTGAATTTGCGAAAGAAATTACATCCTTAGTTGGTAGTGATGGTGTATTTGTTCAGGATGCGTTTGGTTCTGTTCACAGGGCTCATTCTTCAACACATGCAGTAGCAAAGTTTTTACCGTCAGTATGTGGGTTTTTACTTGAAAAAGAGATTACATATTTTGATAAGATTTTAAAATCACCTGAGAAACCATATGTTGCAGTACTTGGCGGTGCAAAGGTTTCAGATAAGATTGGTGTGATAGAAAACCTATTGACTAAAGTTGACGCTATTATTATAGGCGGAGCAATGGCATATACGTTTTTATTATCACGCGGTATTAATGTTGGCAATTCGTTAGTAGAACAGGATAAAGTTGACCTTGCAAAAGAGTTACTAAAAAAAGCAGAACAAAAGAATGTTAATATACTTTTACCTATTGACCATATAATAGCGACCAAACTTGATAAAGATGCTGAATATAAATACATTGACCACATTGACATACCTGAAGGTTGGATAGGTGTGGATATTGGTAAGAATACGATTTCCAGGGTTTCAAATATTATTCTTTCAGCGAAAACTATTGTATGGAATGGTCCAATGGGAGTTTTTGAGATAGAACAGTTTTCTGAAGGGACAAGACGTATCGCTGAACTTATTGCCCAAGCAACTCAAAAAGGTGCAACTACAGTTGTTGGTGGCGGTGATTCTGTATCTGCGGTGAAAAAGTTTAACCTTGAAGGTAAATTTTCTCATATTTCCACTGGCGGTGGTGCGTCACTTGAACTCCTTGAAGGGAAAAGTTTACCTGGAATTGAAGTTTTACAGGATAAGTAAATGTTAAATATGTTTGTAAATTTAATTAAGGAGCGTTGTTAACAAATGTATACAATAATTTATATCTTTCATATTATTATCTGTGTGCTGTTAATACTCTCAATTTTACTTCAGCTTGGACAAATGGGCGGGTTTGGTGGCATTTTTGGCGGTGGCGGAGTTGACCAAATTTTTTCAACATCCAGTGGTTCTATGTTTATGAAGAAAGTTACGATTGTTCTTGCAGTGCTTTTTGTGCTGACAACGATAGGTCTTACCATATTTTCTGCACGGACAGGGTTAGAAACTATCGTAAGATAAATTTACGCAGCGGTGGCGGAACTGGCAGACGCGTACGTTTGAGGGGCGTATGGGTAACCCCGTGTGGGTTCAAGTCCCACCCGCTGCATGTTTTCATACTTTTGGAAGTGAAGTAAAAATCCACTTTTGCTACTCTTCTATGACTTCAAATTGTTATAACTCACATTTTGCTATTTATTTAATTTTGTTTTCCTAAAATTTAATTAAATAAAAGTTGAAATTTATCAATTAATTTTGTAACAATTCAAATCTCAATCAATTTTTATATATTTCAGGAAGTAACTATGATTTTAAACTATGAATTGATTGAAAAATATAAAAAATTGTTAGAAGAAGCTAAAAAGATTGGAGAATTTCTTTGACGTTGAACGAAAAAAAGAAGAACTTAAAAGTTTAGAAGGAAAACTTTCCGATACAGACCTATGGAATAATCCTCAATATGAACAACAGAGGATAGAAATAACAAGAAAGATTAAAGAGATAAAAACAGATATAAGCACATTTGATAAGATAAAATTTATCCTTGAAGAACTAAAAACAATTATTGAATTAGCAGAAGAAACACAAGATAATTCATTAGTTATAGATTTTACTTCTTTGATTACCGAATTAGAAAATTTTATAAATGATGTAAGATTAAAACTATTAATGAATTCGCCTCATGACAGGTCTAATGCTATAGTTACATTACATGCAGGTGCTGGTGGAACAGAAGCGTGTGACTGGGTTGAGATGTTGTTTAGGATGTATACAAGATGGGCGAATAAAAAAGGGTTTGAAGTTGAAATAGCTGATTTGTCAAAAGGTGAAGAGGCAGGGATACGCAGTGTTACTTTTATAGTAAGAGGCGAATATGCTTATGGTTTGTTGAAAGGTGAGGAAGGTGTTCATAGACTTGTAAGAATTTCGCCTTTTGATGCTAACAAACGCAGACATACTTCATTTGCAAGTTGTGATGTTGCCCCTGAAGTGGAGGAAGAAGAAATAGTGATTGATGATAAAGATCTTAAGATAGAAACTTTTAGAGCATCTGGTCATGGTGGTCAGCATTTACAAAAAACTGAATCTGCAGTAAGAATTACACATATTCCTACTGGAATAGTAGTTCAGTGCCAATCAGAAAGGTCACAACTGAAAAACAAACTTACTGCATTGAAAATTTTGAAATCAAGATTGTATAAACTGAATAAAGAAAAAGAAAACTTGGAGAAACAAAAAGAAAGACTGCAAAAAGGTGAGATAGGCTGGGGTAGGCAAACAAGATCGTATGTTTTTATGCCGTATCAACTTGTTAAAGATAATATTACCGGAATTGAAGTAACAAATGTTGAATCAGTTATGGATGGCGAGATAGATATTTTTATACAGGCATATCTTGAGTATAACGCAAGACAACAATTGAATAAAAAATGAAAAGGTAAGTGTTATGAAACAATTACAAAAATTAAGGGTTAAAATTGATACTATTGATAAACAAATTTTAAAACTTTTAAACAAAAGAGCAGAACTTGCTAAAAAAATCGGGAAGTTAAAATTTTTGATTGGACAAACAATTTATTCACCTGAAAGAGAGAAAGAAATTATACAGCGGTTGATAAAACTTAATAAAGGTCCACTGGATGAGAGTGATATAAAAGAAATTTATACAACGATAATTCATATATGTAGACATCAGCAAAAAAAGTTCATCATTGCATACTTAGGTCCCGAAGGAACTTTTACACATCTTGCAGCGTTAGATGCTTTCGGGAACAAAAATATTTATATTGCTAAAGAAACAATTGGTGATGTTTTTTATTCCGTGACGAAAGATGAGGCAGAATTTGGAGTTGTCCCTGTAGAAAACACTACTGAAGGTATTGTAACTCATACACTTGATATGTTTTTAGAATGTAACTTGTATATTTGTGGTGAAGTAAATATGAAAATATCACATTGTTTAGTTTCAAAGGAAAATACTATCTCAAATATAAAATATGTTTACTCAAATCCGCAAGCAATCGCTCAGTGTAAAAATTATATCTCAATGAAGCTTGCAAACGCTAAAATTTGTGAGGTATCTTCTACAGCGGAAGCTGCTAAGATTGTCGCTAATAAAAAAAATTCAGCAGCAATCGCATCTGAAGTTACAGCGAAAATTTACAGGTTAAATATTTTAGATAAAAACATTCAAGATATAGAAGATAATTATACAAGGTTTATTATTATAGGTAAACATAAAGTTGCGCGTTCCGGCCATGATAAAACTTCAATAATGTTTTCTTTAAAAGATAGGGTTGGTATCTTACATGATGCATTGTCACCATTTAAAAGATATGGGATAAACTTAACAAAAATAGAATCAAGACCATCAAAACAACGTCCTTGGGAATATGTTTTCTTTGTTGATTTTGTTGGTCATATTAATGACAAAAATGTAAAGAAAGCAATTTCTGAACTTGAAAAATTGTGTGTGAATTATAAATTTTTAGGTTCTTATCCTAGGGCTGAGTAATTCCACAATAAATTTTTATGAAACCACCAAAACCAAGAAAAGAAATAAAAAATTTTCAACCATATATTCCTGGTAGACCAATTGATGAAATTAAACAAAAATATGGTCTTAAAACAGTATACAAATTAGCATCTAACGAAAATCCATTAGGTTGTCCTCATAAAGTTGTCAGGGAAAGTATGCTTAAGTTGATAAGAATACTACATAGATATCCAGAGGGTTCAAGCTTGATATTACGACAAAAGATTGCTAAAAAGTTTGGTATTACACCAGATGAAGTAATAATAGGTGCTGGGACTGACGAACTTATTGAACTTGTTGCAAAAACATATTTAAATAATGATGAAAATATTGTTGTATCAGACCATGCTTTTATTCGGTACAGAATGGCTGGTGAACTTATGGGTGCAAAGATTATTTCTGTACCAATGAAAGATTACAAACATGATTTGGATGTTATGGCACGGAAAGCAAATAAAAAAACTAAAATAGTTTTTATTGCTAATCCTAACAATCCAACTGGTACATATAATACAAATCAAGAATTAAAAAGATTTTTTGATACTTTACTGATGAGAAAACTTTATCCGTTAGTTGTTGTTGATGAAGCATATTATGAATATGCCCGTTGTTACGACGATTATCCTGAAAGTTTGTTCTTGAGGAAACTTTATCCTAACCTGATAATTTTAAGAACATTCTCAAAAATTTACGGTCTTGCAGGATTACGTGTAGGTTTTGGTATCGCAAGAAAAGAAGTAATATCTGACCTTGACAGAGTTAGACCACCGTTTAATGTTTCTGTGGTAGCACAGTATGCAGCAACAGCTGTTCTTGATTCAGACAATCATTTACAAAAATCTGTTGCACTTGTGAATAAAGAGAAGCAATATTTATATAGCCAACTTGAAAGAATTGGTTTAAAATATATTCCTTCAGCAACAAATTTTATTTTAATTGATGTAACTCCTTTTAAAGGCGAGTGGGTTTTTAGGAAGTTGCTAAGCAAAGGTGTAATAGTGCGTGCTATGGATGAATATGAATTTCCGTACTTTATAAGGGTAACTGTAGGAAGTCATAAAGAGAATGTTGCATTTATTACAACAATTAAGCAAATTATAAAGAAAGGAGACAAAAATGATACTTGTGATAAAAAATAATATAACAGAAGAACAGTTTAATCATATAATTGATAAAATCAAAGAATTAGGATTTACACCACACATATCTCGCGGAGTTAAAAAAACAATAATAGGTTTAATTGGTGAACAAGCAGAAAGATATAAAGAAATTTTTGAATCAATGGAGGGTGTTGAGCATATTTCCGAGATTGAGAAACCGTTTAAGTTAGCAAGTAGAGAGTTTAAAGAAGAAAATACAGTGGTAAAAATAAATGACAACGTAGAAATTGGCGGAGTAAAAATTGTTGTAATTGCAGGACCTTGCGCAGTAGAATCAAGAGAGCAAATTTTTAAAATAGCAGAACTTGTGAAAAAATCAGGTGCAGTTTTAATTCGTGGTGGTGCGTTTAAACCAAGAACGTCGCCTTATACATTTCAAGGTTTAGGTATAGAAGGTTTAAAGATGTTAAAAGAAGTTAGAGAAAAGCTTGGTATAGGTATCGTTACAGAAGTTATGAACATAGATCAAGTTCAATTAGTTTCTGAATATGCTGATGTATTACAAATTGGAGCAAGGAATGTGCAAAATTTTGATTTGTTGAAGGAAGTTGGGAAGGTTAAAAAACCAGTGTTATTAAAACGAGGTATGGCTACCACGATAAAAGAATGGTTAATGTCTGCGGAATATATTATGTCACAAGGTAACTATAATGTAATTCTTTGTGAACGAGGTATACGTACTTTTGAAGATTCCACAAGGTTTACTTTAGATCTTAATGCTATACCAGTGGTTAAAAGTTTGTCACATTTACCTGTAATTGTTGATCCAAGTCACGGTATTGGTATTCGCAATTTTGTACCGGTGATGGCAAAAGCTGCAGTAGTTGCTGGTGCTGACGGGTTAATAATTGAAGTTCATCATAAACCAGAAGAGGCATTATCAGACGGTCCTCAAAGTATTTATCCTGAACAATTTGATCAACTTATGATTGATCTTAGAAGAATTGCAGAAGTAATCGGTAGAAGTATTTAATTAAATTATAAAAACCATTATTTTGAGGTATCCAGTGTAATGCAAAAGGAGAATTCTATAAATTCAATAACAATTATAGGAGTAGGTTTAATAGGAGGTTCGCTAGGATTAGCGTTAAAGAACAGATTTCCTAGTATAACGATTACAGGTGTTGGTAGAAATCTTAACAGGTTAACACTTGCGCAAAAGAGTGGCTGTGTTGACAAAGTAACAACAGATTTAGCTTTTGGAGTTAAAGATGCAGATATAGTAGTTGTATGTACTCCTATAAAACTTACAATAGAGTTTATAAGAAAAATCTTGCCGTTAGTAAAACAAGGGTGTGTAATTACTGATGTTGCTTCTATAAAATATAAAATTATTGACGATCTGAAAACAGATGTGCAGAAATTTAGAAAAATTAAAGATATAAGTTTTGTAGGTAGTCATCCGATAGCAGGCGCAGAGAAGTCTGGGTTTGAATATGCAAGTAAAGATTTGTTTAAAAACTCTGTGTGTGTCGTTTGTTATGACAAAAAATTATCTTCACAGGATGCTTTCAGAAAAATCAAATTTTTATGGAAAAGTGTTGGAGCAAAAGTTGTCCATCTTGATGCTAAAACTCATGATAAAATACTTGCTGCAACAAGTCATCTGTTACATTTGATTTCATATGGTTTGGTGAAACAAATTGCCTCAAGGAAGAATTATTTAACCTTCACTGCAGGTGCTTACAGAGATATGACGAGGATTGCATCTTCAAATCCATCTCTTTGGGCAGAGATATGTTATTTTAATCGTTCATTTGTTTTAGACGAAATGAACAGATTTTTAAAAGTGATAAAACAATTTAAAGAAAGACTTAACGATTTCAAGAAATTAAAAAGGCAAATAATAAACTCTTATAAACTGAAAGTGAGAAGTTAATAAAATAGTATGAGAACTGACAAGATTAGGATTCTTAGGAAGAGTAAAATCAACGCTGAGATAAAAGTTACACCTGATAAGTCCATAACACATAGAGCAGTTATGTTAGCATCAATTTCTTCTGGTGAATGTATTATACATAATCCGCTAAAAAGTAAAGATTGTTATTCAACTGTAAATGCTTTAAAAAGTCTTGGAGTAAAAATAGTTGAGGATAAAAATAATTTCCATATTTATGGAGTTAACATGGAAGGATTATGTTCACCTAAAGAAGTGATAGATGCAGGGAATTCTGGTACTACAGTACGACTTCTTTGCGGGATTATTGCAGGTAATGAGATAGAAGTAAAAATTATAGGTGACGACAGTTTATCACGCAGGCCAATGAAGCGAATAATAGAACCACTACGTCTTATGGGAGTAACAATTGACGCTAAAGAAGATAATTATTTACCATTAGTGATTCGTGGCACTAAAAACTTAAAATCTATCACATGGGAAAACAAAATTGCTTCGGCACAGGTGAAATCTTGTGTATTATTCGCTGGGATGTATGCTGAGGGAGTTACAATATACAAAGAACCAATTCTTTCCCGTGATCATACGGAACGTATGTTACAATATCTTGGTGTGAAATTATCAATAAAAGACACTGTTTTTTCAATTAGAGGTAAGGTGAAGAAGATAAAACCGTTTGAAATTTTAGTTCCGGCAGATCCTTCCTCTGCAAGCTACTTTATAGCGATGGCTGTTCTTTTGCCAAATTCATCTTTAGTTATTAAAGATGTTTGTGTAAATCCTACACGAATGGGATTTATCAATGTATTATTGAAAATGGGTGCAAAGATAACCCTGTCAAATCTTAGAATTTTGTACAACGAACCCGTAGCAGATATTGTAGTTAAAAGTAGCAAACTTAAGAGTATTAAAATAGAACCTGACGATGTGCCAGCGATGATTGATGAATTACCCCTATTAGCTGTTGTAGCAACACAAGCTGATGGTGTTACGGAGATAAGAGGTGCGGGTGAACTTCGTATAAAAGAATCTGACAGGATAAAAACTATTGTTTCATCTTTGCAACATTTAGGTGCTAAAATAATTGAATTAGAAGATGGTATGATAATTATGGGTAATACAACTCTATGTGCTGACAGTGACAACTTGGAGTTAGATAGCTATAATGATCATAGAATTGCTATGAGTTTAGCAGTAGCTGGTAGTATTTGTCATAATTCTTTTGTAATAACGAACGCTGGTTGCGTAGATGTTTCCTTTCCTGGATTTTGGGATTTATATAAGAGTTTATGAAGCAGAATGAGAACAAAATAGTTGTCGCAATTGACGGTCCTGCAGGTGCTGGTAAAACTACTGTCAGTAAATTAGTAGCAAAAAAATTGGGTTTTGTTCATGTAGATACAGGTGCGATGTATCGTGCGGTAACATATAAGTTACTTAATTCCGATATTTCTTTGGATGATATTGAAGCAATAAAAAAAACACTTGAAACTCTTGATATTGATTTTAAACTTGAAGATGATGAGTTAAAAGTTTTAGTGGATAAAAAAGATGTTTCAAAAGAAATCAGGTCAGAATATGTATCTGCTAATGTTAATTTTGTTGCTGCAATACCAGAAGTGAGACAGAAACTTCGTGAATTACAAAGGTTAATTGGGATGAAATACAACTGTGTAATGGAGGGTAGAGATATAACAACTGCAGTTTTCCCTGAAACCAAGTTTAAGTTTTATCTTGACGCACCTGTTGAAGAACGTGCGCTGCGAAGATATAATGAGTTGGTAGAAAAAGGAGATAAAGTAACTTTTGAAGAAGTAAAATCTGCAATTATTCGTCGTGACGAACTTGACAGGACCAGAGGTATCAACCCGCTAAGAATTGATGAAAATGCGATTGTTATTAACACTTTTGGTTTAACACAACAACAAGTAGCTGATAAAATAGTTGAATATGTTAAGAGTATGAGCAATATATGAAAATAAGAGTTGCTAAAAACATAGGTTTTTGTAGTGGTGTTAACCGTGCAATAAATCTTGTTGAGAACGAGCTCAAAAAGGGAAACAAGGTTTACATTTTAGGTGAACTTTTACATAATAAGCAAGAAATGGATAGGTTACAAAGATTAGGTATTGAAGTAGTTGAAGATGTCAGTATAATTAATACTAATTTTCGTTGTTCGTTGGTGATAAGAACACATGGAGTTGCAAGAAGTGTTTATGAAGAACTTTTACGTTTAAATAATATAAACATAATAGATGGTACATGTCCTATTGTTAAGAGAAATCAAGAGATAACTAAAGAATGGACAAATAAAGGTTATAATGTTATAATATATGGCGACCCACAACATCCTGAGATAACAGCGTTAATATCATATGTATCACCATCTGTCAAAAGTTATATAATCACTTGCAAAGAAGATGCGGAGAATTTAGATATTTTAGAACATGACAAAATTTTAGTTATATCACAGACAACGAAACAAGTTGATGAATACAAAAAGATATGCGATTTGTTAACTACAAAATATAAAAATATAAAGGTGTTTAATACGATATGCAAAGAAACCATAAATAGAGAAAAAGAAGTGGTTGAGATAGCAAAAACTGTTGATTTATTGATAGTTGTTGGTGGCAAACATTCTGCAAATACGAATAAGTTAATGACTATATCTAAAAACTATAATAATAATGTGATCATAGTCAGTTCTGAAGATGAAATAGAGAATGATTTTTTTAACTATAGACACATTGGTATCATATCTGGTACTTCCACACCTATGTGGCAAGTAAAAAAAATTATAGAGAAATTTTCAACAGTAGAATGCAAAACATAGCACTATTATTATTTATAGCGACATTAAATATTTTTGCAGCACATAAGAATTATCTAAGAAGAACAAATTTTGAATATCTTTGGAATAATCAAAATCTCTATTTGTTCAACGAGACAGATGGCGCAACGGAGCAATATTTGGACCATCTAAGACAAAAAATTGTTGCCAATATTGAGAGGTTAATTGTTGTTAATTGGATTTATGATCCTGCGAAAGATAATCTATATACTTTAGCTAAAAAATTTAACACTAATGTCGCATCCATTCGTAGTACAAATTATATTGAAGCAGTAGGATTATTATATCGTGGGAAAATTTTGTTACTTCATAACAAAAAAGGTATGCTTTACAGAGTTCCTTCTGATGGTGTAGAAGTGAGCGCTATCGCTAAGAAGTTTAATAAGAAAATAGAAGAAATCTGTCAGGTGAACGAAATAACACCAACTTGTAAACTTAAGAAGGGAGATCTTATATTTTTACCTGATGTATACATAAAATTTAAAGATTTCATGTTGCCATTGTTTAATACACGTATAACTTCAAAGTTTGGATTACGGAAGCATCCAATTTTTGGCATCTTGAAGTATCACGAAGGCATTGATTTAAAACAGCGTTACGGTGCCGCAGTAAGAGCAGCATGTGATGGAAAAGTAATTTTTGCAGGTTGGGCTGAGGGTTACGGTAAACTTGTTATTATTAAACATCAGAAAGGATATACTACTTATTATGGACATCTTTCTAAAATAAGGGTTAAAGTAGGTCAATGGGTTAATAAAGGACAAATTATTGGCAATGTTGGTATGACAGGTTGGACTACAGGTCCACATCTGCATTTTGAAATACGTAAAAACGGAGTACCAATAAATCCTAAAAAGGTTTTATTCTGAGAAAATTAGTTAAATAAGGAGGAAAAACTTTTATGAAAGAAGGTATACATCCAAAATATGTAGAGTGTACAGTAACATGTGCTTGCGGTTATACATTTAAAACAAGATCAACTAAACCAGAGATACGTCTTGAGATTTGCGGTAATTGTCATCCATATTTTACAGGGAAACAAAAATTTGTTGATACAGCAGGTAGAGTTGAAAAGTTTATAAAGAAATACGGTGAAAAATTTGTACCTGTTGCAAGAGAGAAGAAACCAAAAAAGGTTAAGACAGAAAAAGTCAAAAAAGCAGAAGTAAAAGTTTTAAAGACAAAAAGATCAACTAAGAAGTAAAAAGTATATGATTTGGAACATCATTGTTAAAAATTGTGAGCAACTAGTCAATAAGAAAAAAAACTTAGAACAAAAATTAGCAGATCAAAATATTATAAACAATCCAATAGAATACAAAGAAATTGTCAAAGAGTATAATAAGATTGTTGAGATAGTTTCATTATATGATAATCTTGTTACTGTTAAACAAAAAATAGAATTGTTGAACTCTGAAAAACAGGATGTAACAGATGCAGAATATGAACTTTTAATAAACGAAGAGTTAGAAAATTTAAATAAAGAATATTCTCAACTTGAACAAAAAATTTTAGAATTGTTGTTGCCCGAAGATCAACAGCAACATAGGAACATAATATTAGAGATACGTGCAGGTACTGGCGGTGAAGAAGCAGCGCTTTTCGCTGCTGATTTGTTAAGGATGTACACAAAATTTTGTACAAAAAAAGGATGGAAGATTGAAATTTTGGATATTAATCAGACAGGTTTAAGAGGTATCAAAGAAGTTGTTTGTTATGTTTCTGGGAAAGATGTATATAAATATATGAAATATGAAAGTGGAGTACATAGAGTACAACGTGTTCCTGAAACAGAGTCGTCTGGAAGAATACATACTTCAGCTGCAACAGTTGCGGTTTTACCTGAAGCTGAAGAAGTTGAAGTAGAGGTCAATCCTGACGATATTGAGATAGAAACCTTTCGTGCATCTGGCCATGGTGGACAACATTTGCAGAAGACAGATTCTGCTGTACGTATAAAACATAAACCTACAGGTATCGTAGTTCAATGTCAGGATGAACGTTCACAAATAAAAAATCGTGAGCGTGCAATGAAAATTCTTCGTGCGAAACTGTATAACTTGAAATTACAAGAACAACAACGTGAAATTGCAGAGTTAAGAAAATCACAAGTAAAATCTGGTGATCGTTCTGAAAAAATAAGAACATATAATTTTATCCAAAACCGTGTTACAGATCATAGGATTAATTTAACTTTATATAATCTTTCTGAAATTTTAGATGGTGAATTAGACACAATAATAAATGAATTGATGCAGGTTGAATTAAAAGAAAAACTTTCAAAATTATTCAAAGAGTAAAGAATTAAGATGTATTCTTTAAAAGATATTTACAAAGATGTACAGACACAACTTAGATCTATAACACCAGCCTATTATTTTGAAACCGACTTAATAATTACAAAAGCTCTTAAAATAAAAAGGTCAGATTTGTATGCCAATCCTGATAAAATTCTTACACCATCTCAAGTCCGAACTGTTAACTATTATTTGACTGAACGTTTAACTTATAAACCATTGCCATACATTTTTTGTGAACGCGAATTTTATGGTTTAAATTTTTATGTTGACGAAAACATCTTTATACCGAGACAGGAAACAGAATTTGTAGTAGAAGAAAGTTTAGATTTGATAAAAAATAATAAGTTAAAAGTTTGTGCTGATATTGGTACAGGTTGTGGTAATATAGCTATAAGTATTGTTAAAAACATTCCATTTTATATTAAGATGTATGCTACAGATATTTCTTCAGATGCACTTAAAGTTGCTAAAAAGAATGCAGATAGGTTGAATGTTTTAGATAAAATAGAGTTTGTTTTGTCCGATAAACTTAAGTATTTTATTAAAAATGAGATTTTATTAGACATTATTATTTCAAATCCTCCATATATAACAGAACAAGAATATGAAAAATTACAACCAGAAATTTATTACGAACCTAAGCTAGCACTTGTTAGCAATAACGGTATTGAGTTTTACGAACATTTTGCTACTTATGCTAAGAAGATATTAAATAAAGACGGATTTATCGTCGTTGAGATAAATCATAATTTAGCAGATGAGATTTTAAAAATATTTCATAATGCCAATTATAAAGTAGTTAAAACGATAAAAGATTATCAAAATTTACCTCGTGTTATGGTCGTCAAAAATTGACTATGGAAAAGTATGTAATTGAAGGTGGTAGTCAACTTAAAGGTGAAGTTATCATCTCTGGTTCCAAAAATGCAGCACTGCCAATAATTATAGCATCGTTGCTAACTGATAATGAAGTAGTTTTGTATAATGTTCCTTTCTTAAAAGATATACAAACAACAATATCTATTATTGAATACTTAGGTAAAAAAGTATACTGGGTTGACCATTCATGTATAAAAATTATCTCCAACCGAGAACCTTATAAAGAAAAGGGATATGTAATAGCACCTTATGAACTTATAAAAAAAATGAGGGCAAGTTTTTTGGTCTCAGGTGCACTACTTGCTAATTACAACAAAGTGAAAGCAGCTTTACCTGGAGGTTGTGCAATAGGAGCAAGGCCAGTTGATATTCATATCAAAGCTTTTGAACAGTTAGGTGTAGATCATTATGTGGATGGCGGATACGAAGTGTTTATAAAAAACAAGGCTCGGGTTAAGAAAAATGTTGTGAGGTTTCGTTATCCTTCTGTTGGTGCAACAGAAAATATTATGTTATTCGCGTCAAAAATACCACAGGAAATAACAATTGTGAACTCAGCTACTGAACCTGAAATTGTTGACTTAGCAGAATTTTTGAAAAAATTAGGTGTGAAAATTGAAGGTGCTGGTACTAATATAATAAGAATCGTTGGTTGTAAAAAATTTTTATCATCAAAAATTGAACATAAAGTTATACCTGATAGAATTGAAACGGGTACTTACATTATTGCTGCAGGAATCACAAAAGGTGAACTTTTGCTTAAACAAACAGTACCACAGCATTTGAGTTATGTAATAAAAAAATTAAGGTCTTCTGGTTTAAAAATAGAAACTGAAGAAGATAAAATTTATATTCGTTGGGTAAAAATGTTGAAACCACAGAATATTACAACACGACCATACCCATATTTCCCTACAGATCTTCAAGCACAATTTATGGCATTAATGAGTATTACTAAAGGTGTAAGTAAAATAAAAGAAACAGTTTTTGAAAATAGATTTTTACATGTTTCAGAACTTAACCGTATGGGAGCAAATATTGTAGTAGATGGTAACACTGCTATCGTTACTGGTGTAGAGAAACTTAAAGGTGCGGAAGTTATGGTTTCAGATTTGAGAGCAGGAGCAGCTTTGGTTTTAGCGGGACTTGCTGCCGAAGGTATTAGTAAGATTTCTCATATTTACCATCTGGATAGAGGATACGAAAATTTAGCAGATAAACTCACCTCTTTAGGTGCGAAAATTAAAAGAATACAAGAAGATTAGTTATGACAAATATAACTAAAAAAGTTGCTAAGATTATAGAAGATGTGAAAAATTTTGGTGATCAAGCAGTGATAAAATATGCTTCATTATATGATGATGTAAGTATTACAAAAAGTGAAGATTTAGTAGAAAAAGTTCATATAAATAAAAAACTTGACAAACACTTTGTTTCTGCTATTGATTTAGCAATCAAGAATGTTAAAAAATTTCACAATGAAGAGTATAAAAAAATAAAAAAGTTATGGACAACAAAATATAATGGTATTATTACAGGACAGAAATTTGTACCTTTAGAATCTGCAGGTATATATATTCCCGGAGGTAAGTATGGATATAATTATATTTCAACTCTTGTAATGACAGTGATACCTGCACAGGTTGCAGGAGTAAAAAATGTTGTGGTGGTAACACCGCCAAGAAATGTTACGAATTATTTTCTTTACACTGCATATAAACTTGGTATAAAAGAAGTTTATAAAATAGGCGGTGTACAAGCAATCGCAGCGTTAGCATTTGGTACTCAAACAGTACCAAAGGTGGAAATGGTTGTAGGGCCAGGCAATATCTGGGTTACGGAAGCTAAGAGACAGTTAGTAGGTGTTGTAGGGATAGATCTTCTCGCAGGACCTTCTGAAGTAGTAGTTGTAGGAGATGAGGAATCTAATAGTGAAGAGATTGCATATGAACTTCTTGCTCAAGCAGAACATGACAAGAACGCAAAAAGTTATTTTATAGGACTTAGTAAAAATGTTATTTACAAGGTTAAAAAGTTTATAACAACTTATGCACTTGAGTTTCTACCACAGATAAAAATCATTTATCAACCTAACATTGATAAAGCATGTGAGTTAATAAACAACATTGCACCTGAACATTTGACATTGTTAACCAAGAAACATCAAATTTTTCTCAAGAAAGTTAACAATGCTGGTGCTATTTTTTATGGAGATCATCCTTCAGCAGTGTTCGGTGATTATATAGCAGGGCCATCACATGTGTTGCCTACAGGACAAACTGCAAAATTTTCTTCTGGCTTATCCGTGGTAAGTTTTCTAAAAAAAATAAGTATTGTTAAACTTTCACAGAAAGCGGTTAAATCGTTATCACCACATGCTATAACTTTGGCAAAAGTTGAAGGTATGCATTGGCATAGTGAACGTTTAAAGAAACTTGTTATAACAGGAGAAACAAATGCAAAGGATAGCAAAGGTAAACCGAGTAACAAAAGAAACAAATGTTAGTTTAAAACTTAATTTAGATGGTAAAGGTAAATATAAAATTTCAACAACAATACCTTTTTTAGACCATATGTTGGAACAATTTGCATTCCATGGTAGTTTTGATTTATACATCAAAGCGTATGGTGATACTGATGTTGATGATCACCATTTGGTTGAAGACATCGGATTATGTTTAGGTACGGCGTTGTTTAAATCTTTAGGTGATAAAAGTGGGATAAACAGGTATGCAGAAGTCCTAACACCTATGGATGAAGCTCTATCTTATGTTGTTGTTGATATTTCAGGTAGGCCTAATCTCGTCTACAATGTAAAATTTTTCCCTGAATACAAAAAATCAGCTTTTGATTATAGATTAATTCGTGAATTCCTGAAATCTTTTGTTAATGAAGGCAAAATTACTTTGCATATAAAAGTTGTTGCTGGAGAGGATAATCATCATATCTGTGAGTCAATATTTAAGAGTTTAGGTAGAGCTTTGGGTCAGGCAGTATGTAGGAAGAAGTCAATCCGTAGTATCCCTACGACAAAGGGTAAGTTGTAAGTATTGATTTTATATTAAGAATTTTTATAAACGCTTAAACAATCTTGTTGCTTTTTATTAAATTATGAAAAAAAATAAATTAGAAGAAAAAATTGAAGTTTTTGATACGACATTACGTGACGGTGCGCAGACACCAGGTGTTAGCTTTTCCGTAGGTGATAAGTTAAAAATCGTAGAATTGCTTGATAATTTAGGTGTGGACTATATTGAAGGTGGTTGGCCAGGTAGTAATCCTAAAGATATAGAGTTTTTTAAAGAAGTAAAACATTTAAAACTTAAAAAATCAAAAATTGTAGCATTTGGTTCAACACGTAGGAAAAATATTAAACCACAGCAAGACCAAAATTTAGATTTAATTTTAAAATCTGGTGTTGATGTAGCTTGTATTTTTGGTAAAACATGGAAACTACATGTAGAAAAAGCATTACAAACTACTTTAGAAGAAAATATAAATATGATTTATGATTCTATAAAGTTCCTCAAGAACAACGGATTAGAAGTGATTTATGATGCGGAACATTTCTTTGACGGATATAAATCAGATAAAGAATATGCATTAAAATGTTTATATATAGCGTATGAAGCTGGTGCAGACTGTATTGTTCTTGCCGATACTAACGGCGGGTGTTTACCTGAAGAAGTAGCATCTATCGTTAGAGATGTTAAACATTTTTTTGATTCAAAAAAAATTAGTGTAAAATTAGGAATACATGCACATAACGATTCTGACTGTGCTGTGGCAAACACTATTGTGGCAGTACAAAATGGATGCAGACATATTCAAGGGACAATAAACGGTTTAGGTGAACGTTGTGGCAATGCAAACTTGTGTTCAGTAATTCCTGGATTAATGTTGAAACTGGGATATAAAGTTATACCGAAAGAAAATCTTAGAAAACTTACTGAGATTTCATTGTCAGTGTATGAAATTTGTAATTTAATTCCAAATGATAGACAACCGTATGTTGGCGCGTCAGCGTTCGCCCATAAAGGTGGCATCCATGCGTCTGCTGTAGCAAGGGAAAAGAAAACATACGAACATATTGATCCTAAAGTTGTAGGTAATGAACGAAAAATATTAATTTCAGAACTCGCAGGTAAGTCAAGTTTGATGTTTAAACATCATGGGCTTAGGTTAGATCTCTCTGAAGAACATGTCAGCAAAATAGTTAAAGCAATCAAAGAAAAAGAATATCAAGGGTATTCATATGAAAATGCGGAAAGTTCTTTTGTCATACTTGCATTGAAAACTTTGAATCTTTATAAATCATTTTTTAGAATAACAGGTTTCAGAGTTATAGTAGAGTTTAGACCAGAAAAAAATGAGCTTATAACAGAGGCTACTCTAAAATTAGTTGTGGGAGACAAAGAAGAACATGTTGTAGCTGAAGGAGACGGTCCAGTTAACGCATTGGATAACGCTCTTAGAAAAGCTTTAATTAAGTATTATCCTGAATTAAAAGATATAAAACTTGTTGATTTCAAAGTACGTGTGATTAATCCACAGGCTGGTACTGCTGCTAAAGTAAGGGTTAACATTGAATCAATGTCAAAAGATGAAACTTGGAGTACTGTTGGTGTTTCAGAAAATATAATAGAAGCGTCGTGGGAAGCATTGGTTGACGCAATTGAATATAGGTTACTAAAACGTATCAAAAACTTGTGAGAATAATTTTTGATTTTAGCATAAACAAAATTTTCTTTATATTTTTTGCCTTAATTTTTATTTCTGTATGTTTGTTAATTCTTTTTAGTTGAAGTAAATTTATAATTGCGGAGGTCAAAATGAGTACACATAAACGTACTCGCAAAAAGAAAATTACAGCACAAAAAACAAGTCAACATTTGCCAAGTAAAGATTTAGTTAGTAACCAGATAAAGAAAGGTAGTATCCGTGCACCACATAGAGCGCTACTTTATGCTACAGGTATCTCCAGTTCAGACTTGTCAAAACCGTTTATAGGGATAGCTTCTGCATATAGCGATATTGTGCCTGGACATATTCATATGCGCGAGTTAGAACGTTGGATTGAACGCGGGATAGTTGAAGCTGGTGGCGTACCGTTTGTTTTCGGAGTAATAGGCGTATGTGATGGTATTTCAATGGGACATTTAGGTATGCATTATTCTTTACCTTCAAGGGAACTCATTGCAGATTCCATAGAGACAATGGCAAAAGCACATTGTTTTGACGGATTAGTTTTGTTAACAAACTGTGATAAGATTACGCCGGGGATGATAATGGGTGCAGTGAGGTTGAATGTTAACATTCCTACGATTGTTGTAACCGGCGGGCCAATGCTTGCAGGATATTACAAGGGTAAACGAAGATCGTTAGTTAGGGATACGTTTGAAGCAGTAGGATTGTTTGAGGCAGGTAAAATTACAGCTGAAGAATTACAAGATTTAGAATGTAGAGCATGTCCAGGGGCAGGTTCATGTCAGGGATTGTATACTGCAAACACTATGGCATGTTTATGCGAAGCTATGGGATTATCATTACCATATTGTGCAACTTCACTTGCAGTTTCTTCAGAAAAAAAACGTATAGCATATGAATCTGGTAGACGTATAGTACAGATGGTTTATGAAAACTTGACACCAATGAGGATATTAACACAAAATGCAATTAACAACGCTATTGTTGTAGACTTAGCAATGGGAGGATCAACAAATACAGTGTTGCATCTTAAAGCTATTGCTTATGAAGCCGGTGTCAAACTTGACCTGAAACTGTTTGATGAAATTTCACGTATGGTGCCAAACATAGTAAGGTTGGAGCCAGCAGGCGATTTGTATATGGAAGATTTGCATAAAGCAGGTGGAATACCAGCAGTATTGAATGTTTTAAGAAAATTTTTGAAATCAAATATTTCCGTTAGTGGAAAAGATATATTGGAAATAGCAGCTCAAGGTAGGGTAGAAGATGAAGAAGTTATTAAATACAAAAAACCATACTCAACCGAAGGTGGGTTAGCAATACTTTACGGAAATCTTGCTCCTGAAGGTGCAGTGGTTAAACAATCTGCGGTACTACCACAAATGAGAAAATTTATAGGTCCAGCTGTAGTGTTTAATTCTGAACAAGAAGCTATGAACGCAATTCTTCATAAAAAAATTAAAAAGGGTGATGTAATAGTAATAAGATACGAAGGACCAAAAGGTGGCCCTGGGATGAGAGAGATGTTAGGCCCAACTAGTATCATCCAAGGGATGGGGTTAGCAGATAAAGTTGCATTAATAACGGACGGTAGATTTTCAGGTGGAACAAGAGGTCCGTGTATAGGTCATGTTTCACCTGAAGCGGCTGCCGGTGGACCAATTGGTGTTTTACAGGATGGCGATATTATAGAAATTGATATTCCTAACCGAAAACTTAATGTACGGCTCACTTCTACAGAGTTAGGTGCACGTCTTGCACGACTTCAAGGTGAGTTAGCAACAAGAGAGAAAAAGTTTAAAACAGGATGGCTTTCAAGATATGTTGAACTTGTAACTTCAGCGTCAGAAGGCGCTGTTTTGAAAACAAGAAATACAGTCAAATGAAATTATCCTTTGAGTAAGGAGTGAATTTGAAAAATGACAAGGAAAACTTTATCCATTGAAAAAACTGGTGCTGAGATTTTTATAGAATCCTTGGAGAAAGAAGGTGTAGAGATAATATTTGGTATTCCAGGCGGTGCTGTATTGCCTATATTTGATAAAATATATGACTCCAAAAAAATAAAATTTATACTTACAAGACATGAACAAGGTGCAGCACATATGGCAGATGGTTACGCTCGTGCTACCGGTAAAGTAGGTGTATGTATTGCAACTTCGGGTCCCGGTGCGACAAATCTTACCACAGGGATAGCTACAGCTTATATGGATTCAGTACCGATAGTTGCTTTCACAGGACAAGTTGCTACACATCTTGTTGGTAACGATGCGTTCCAAGAGGCAGATACAACAGGTATAACAAGACCTATCACTAAACATAACTACCTTGTGAAAGATGTAAAAGATCTTGCAAAAATTATCAGAGAAGCGTTTTACATAGCTTCTACGGGAAGGCCGGGTCCTGTATTAATTGATATCCCTGTTGATATCCAACGTGCAAAGACAGAATTTATTTGGCCGTCAAAAGTTGATCTTCTGTCATACAAACCTACATATAAAGGACATCCGTTACAAATAAAAAAATTAGCTGATGCGATAAATAATGCGAAACAACCAGTCTTGTATGTTGGTGGTGGTGCTGTGATTTCAGGCGCGTCAGAAGAACTAAGAGAACTTGCAGAAACCTGTCATATACCTGTCACGACAACTTTAATGGCCATAGGTGTTTTTCCTTGCGACCATGAACTATATTTAGGGATGTTAGGTATGCATGGGACTGTTTATGCAAACCTGACAATGCAAAATGCAGACTTAATAATTGCTGTTGGGGCACGGTTTGATGATAGGTGTACAGGTAAACTTGCATCGTTTGCACCTAAAGCTGAACATATTGCACATATTGATATTGATCCAACAAGTATATCTAAAAATGTAACTGCTGACATACCAGTTGTTGGTGATTGCAAACTTGTATTACAGGATCTTCTGAAACTTGTCAAACCAAAAAAACATATAGAATGGTTAAAACAAATAAAAGAATGGAAAGAAAAATATCCAATGAAATACAAAAATGATGAGAAACTGCGACCTCAGTATATTATTGAGGAAATAACCAAAATTACAAAAGGTGATGCAATTGTTGTGACTGAAGTAGGGCAGAACCAAATGTGGGCTGCACAGTATTATAAACCAAATGGTCCTAGGAAATTTTTATCTTCAGGTGGGTTAGGTACAATGGGTTATGGTTTCCCTGCAGGTATTGGTGCAAAGTTAGGCAAGCCAGAGGAAAAAGTTGTTGTCATTGCAGGAGATGGTTCGTTTCAAATGAACATACAAGAACTTGCAACTGCTGTTATTAACAAAGTTAATGTTATTGTCTGTATAATGAACAATGGTTATCTTGGAATGGTACGTCAATGGCAAGAGTTATTCTATAATAAACGATATTCTCAAACTTATCTCTGCACTAAAAAACTTGGCAGGGTAGAATGTGAACCTGTACCAGATTTTGTAGAAGTTGCACGAGCGTACAAAGCTGAAGGATATCGTGTTACGAAAAAAGATGATGTGGGATCAGTTTTAAAGAAAGCGTTTGAAATAGAAGATAAACCTGTAATTATTGATTTTTGGATTGAAGAAGAAGAAAATGTTTTTCCAATGGTACCTGCAGGTGCTGCACTGGATGAAGTTATCACAAGTTTAGCATAGAGAAACTACTGTTTAGCTTTTTATGTAAATAACACAAACGTTAAACAAAATCTTGCAACAACATAGTGAGATTAAATGAAGTTGTTCAATTTTACAAATTCCTAATGAGATTTATGATGCTCAAAAACAGTTTTTAGAAATAAAAAAGTTTGACGATTTCTATAAAAAGTTATAATTACACTATTTTCAGAATATTAAACATATTGGAATATATTACTTTAATTAGAGAAATTGAGAGAGAAACAGAAATACATTTTTTGTTAATAGAGAAAAAAATTTATGAAATATTCACAAAATTATAGGAGATAATATATGACGGAGACAAAACGACATATAATATCAGCGTTGGTGTATAACAAACCAGGTGTACTTGCACGCATAGCAACACTTTTTGCTGCAAGAGGTTATAATATTGACTCACTAGCAGTGGGTGAAACTGAAAATCCTGATATATCAAGAATGACGATAATTGTCCGTGGTGATGAAAAAATTTTAGAACAAGTTGAGAAACAACTTAATAAACTTATTGATGTGATAAAAGTTTATGAATTTTCAAAAGTTGACCATATAGAGCGCGACCTTATCCTTGTAAAGGTAAATGCAACAAACAAAACTCGTGCTGAAATTATAGAAATTGCAGAAATTTTCCGTGCAAAAATTGTTGATGTTTCTCATCAAAACTTAGTACTGGAAATCACTGGTGATGAGGATAAACTTGTAGCATTTATTAATCTTCTTAAACCTTACGGGATTAAAGAACTTGTAAGAACTGGTGTTATAGCAATCGCTCGTGGTTAAAAAAATCTTTAATGAGGGAAATAACTAAGGAACAATTTGTATCAGCAATAAGAACGTTATTAGTTCACGCTAATTACTTTCTACCTGAAGATTTCCTGCAAGCAATAAAAACTGCTATAGAAACAGAAGTAAATCTAGTCGCAAAAGATGTACTGCTTAAAATACTAAATAATGCTGAAATTTCGTCAATAACAAAATTGCCTTTATGTCAGGATACCGGAATACCACAGTTTTTTGTAGATATTGGTAAAGATGTATGTTTAAATTTTGATATTAATGCTACAGTGCAAAATATAACAGCAGAGGTTTATGAAAATGAAAAACTTCGTTGTTCCTGTGTAGTAGATCCGTTAAAACGAACCGGGAAACTTCATTTCGGCAGTGTATATATACAGTGTCTTAATAAAGATGAATTAGATAGACGATGTAAGATAAGCGTGTTGATCCGAGGAGGTGGTTCAGAAAACACTTCAGTGTTTACAAATTTCCTTCCAACAACTAATAAAGAAGAAATAATTACATACATCACAGAAACAATAATTAAACTTCTACCATATACATGTCCACCAGTAATTGTTGGTATAGGAGTAGGCGGTGTAATAGAAGAAAGTATGATTTTGGCAAAAAAATCTTTACTTAGAACAATCGGTATAAGAAATAAAGATTTATTTTATGCTGAAATTGAAAAACAGATTAAAGACGCTGTTAACAATTCTGGCATAGGACCACTTGGTTTAGGTGGTAAAACTTCAGTGTTAGATGTTTTTATAGAAGCAGCGCCAACACATATCGCTACGCTTCCAGTAAGTATAGTTTTACAATGTCATTCGTATAGAAAACATACTGTCGTGTTATGAAAGAATATAAAGTTATTGTTCCATTGAATGACACTTGGATACTTAAACAGTTAAATGTTGGGGATAGATTGTTGTTATCAGGAGAGATTTATGTATTTAGAGATCAAGTACATAAGAAAATTCATAATGGTGAGCTACCAGATACATTAAAAATCAATTTTCACAATTCGGCGGTTTATTACTGTGCTGCAACACCACCAAAAAATAATTTTGTTATTGGTTCCTGTGGACCAACATCGGCATATCGTATGGATGAATATACTGAAACGGTTTTATCTATTGGTTTCCGTATAATGATTGGGAAGGGTTATAGAAGTTCAAAAGTTGTTGAACTTTGCAAGAAATTTGCTGCAATATACGCAATAACATACGGTGGGTGTGGTGCACTACTAAATAAATATGTAAAGAATTATGAATTAGTTGCTTTTTCTGACCTTGGCCCTGAAGCAATGTATAAGTTTTATGTTTCTGATTTCCCTTCAATAGTTGCTATTGATACCAATGGTAATAAAATTTGGACTGTAGAAACATAATGGTTTTATGTTGACAAAAATAGAAATCTTGTATATATAATTATATTAGGAGCTAAAAGTTGGAATGAAATATCCACTTTTCAGACGAATTAAAAAAATACTTTCGCAAAAGGTTACCTTGATGTTTGTCTTTCATGGTACTCAAGGACCTGTAAAAAAACATTTCTCAATTCTTTTCCTTGTTACAGTTTTTGTTTTATGGACAGTTTTTACAGGTGTGACGGTATATCTTGCTACAAAGAACTTTGATTATTGGTCTGCAAAATTAAGAATAGCAGTGTTGGGTACAAAATATGAATTTGTCAACAAGGAATTATCAAAAACTTGGGAATTACTTGCTAAAGTTGAAGAGAATGACCGTGTCTTACGTAAACTTCTAAATATGAAGTCAAAAAAAGATGTTATACTAAACTCACCTGAGGACATTGGTAAAGGTGGACCGTTTATATCGCAGGCAAATTTTTTAGTTAATATTGCTAAAACTCCACAAGAAGTAAATATTATGGATTATAAGCAACATTTTGAGTTAATAAAGAATAAAGTTCAACAACAGATTGAAAGTTATAATGAAATTATAAACTATATAAAATTACAGAAAGAGTTATATAAATATACACCACTGATATGGCCATGTTTTGGCAGGGTAGTATCACCGTTCGGGTGGAGAATACATCCTATTTATGGTCAGGAACATTTTCATACTGGAATTGATATCGCAAATGAAATGGGAACACCAATACGGGCCACAGCTAATGGTATAGTAAAATATGCAGGATGGCAAGAAGGATATGGTAAAGCTGTTGTTATAGAACACAAATTTGGTTATTATACTGTATATGGCCATCTTTCAGTGATCAAAGTTAAAATTGGGCAGACAGTTTCTCGTAATGAAGTTATTGGTTTAATGGGCGATACAGGTACCTCTACAGGACCACATCTACATTATGAGGTATGGAGAAATGATAAAATTTGTAACCCGATAAAATTCGTTAACCCAGAAGATTTCTTTAAAGGATGATTTTTTGGAAAGGAGTTTAAGAAATGTTTGGGAAAAAACAAAGTTCAACAGTTAAAGAAGTTGAAACTATTATTGGTGAAAATACAGTTTTCCAGGGAACTATAAAATCTAAAGGTTCTGTCCGTGTAGATGGAAGATTGGAAGGTAACATAATAGAAGCATCTCAGGTAATTGTTGGAATTAAAGGTTTTGTTCAAGGTGATATGACAGCACACTCAGTGATTATAGGTGGTAAGGTAACGGGCAATATAACAGCATTAGAAAGTATAGAGTTACAGCCAGGTGCACAACTGTTAGGTGATATACATACGTCCTCACTTGCTATTGGAGAAGGTGCAATTTTTGAAGGTCATTGTGTGATGACTTCAGAAAAAACAAAGGTTATAGAGTTAGATAAAGAGATGCCAGGTGTTATTTCTCGCCGGATGTGAATATCGTAATAAATTTTTTACATCGTAAAAAGCAATAAAATCTCTAATAATTCTGCGATATAAGGCAACAAAAATAATACTAAAATCGTACCCCAGAAAATCTCTCCAGAGACAAATTTTGTATCTACATTAAACTTTTCTGCTAAAACATAATTGGCAATTGCTGAAGGTAGAAGCGAAACTAATACTATAGCTTTTACAAATTCCTTATTAAGTTCTAAAAAGGTTTTTAAAACTAAAATAAATACAATAGATGTTGTAAAAATTATCATAATACGAGCGATGTTAAGAAATATATGTAATCTTACTTTTTCTAATATGTATTCCCATTGAAAAGAAAATCCTACAAATATCAACATAAGGGGAGATATGATACTTGAGATGATGTTATTTACAGTTTTTAACATAGCAGGTGTTTGAACCTGATATATGCTTAGGGAATAACCTATTATAGAAAAATAAATTATTGGTGTTGACAAAATAATCCTAAAGAATTTGGTTGACGAAGATAAGATATATACTCCAAAAGTAAACTGTGTCAATGTGGCTACTACTACATATATAATAGTGTAATATACTGCATTCTCTGATACAAAATATTGTGTTACTGGTATCCCAAGATATAAGCTGTTAGTAAATGCTAATGGTAAAAAGACTTCTTTGAATGTATAATCCCATCTTTTGATTATGAATTTCGTTATTAGATAAGATATAATAAGGGTTACAACAAACCATAGAATAGTAATTGATAAAACTGTTTTTTCAATACCAAATAGCCAGATTCGTATACCAACAAAATAGGGAACAATGAAAGTTACGATAAATTCTGTTGTGTATTTCAATGTTTTTTTAAAGTTAGGTAATTCTAAGTGGTTAAATATTAATTTAATAACCGCACCTATTGTAATCCATAAAAAAACCTTTAAGGATGAAAATAGAAATTTTTCCATATTAAATACACCTACTGTGTTACGGTTAAATATATATTGATTTAGTTACAAATTTTTGATATAAATTATCAATTGTTATTAATTTTTAATTTTTCAACCCGGTATTAAGACTATGAAAATTAAAGTTAACCCTAACAGGATGAACCTGTTGAAACTACGTCGGAGACTTAAGTTTGCACTGCGTGGTCACAAACTTCTAAAAGATAAACAGGAACAGCTAACTAAGGAATTTAATAACTTAATAACGAATCTTTTAGAAATAAGATCTAAGTTGGAAACAGAACTACTCACAATTTATACCTATATTAAAGAAGTATTAATTACAACATCAAATGAAATGTTAGAAACTTATCTTGAAAATCTTTCACAAGAGTTAAGATTTGAAGTAGATTTTGTTTTAGAGTCAAGGTTTAACGTAAGATACGAAAAATGTAAGTTAGCACAAATAGATAAATTTAAAAAAATTATAATTGTAAATCCATACCTAAATTTTGTAACATCAAAGCTAATTACATTATTCAATCTCATTTTAGAACTTACAAACCTGGAAACATTATGTGAACTATTAGCAAAAGAATTACAAACAACACGTAGAAGAGTTAACGGTTTAGAGTATGTTATCATTCCTCAGATAAGACAAAATATCAGATTTATTATTGACAAACTTAACGAATTTGAAAGAACAAACATTACTCAACTTATGAGAATAAAACAGCTACTAGAATAGGCGAAAATGTGTTATGAAATTTCTCAAAGTATTGAAAGAAGATATTGATACTGTAATTAAAAAAGATCCTGCTGCGAAGAGTATTTTTGAGGTTATACTTTGTTATCCAGGATTACATGCATTGTGGATATATAGAATTGCGCATTGGTTTTATAACAGAAAATTATTTTTGACTGCGCGAATTATTTCTCATATCGGTAGGTTTTTGACTGGTATAGAGATACATCCAGGTGCAAAAATAGGACGTAGATTTTTTATTGACCACGGTATGGGTGTTGTAATAGGCGAAACAGCAGAAATTGGTGATGATGTTTTAATATACCAAGGAGTAGTTTTAGGAGGTGTATCATTAACGAAAGGTAAACGTCATCCTACGGTAGGAAACAATGTTGTGATAGGAGCTGGTGCAATAGTTTTAGGCAATATAAAAATTGGTGATAATGCAAGAATAGGTGCAGGTTCGGTAGTGTTGAGAGATGTTCCATCTGGTGCTACGGTTGTAGGTGTCCCTGGCAGGATAAGTTTAGGATTTACAGCAGAACAAATAGAGATGTTAGAACATAATAAACTACCAGATCCTATAGCAGAGGGTTTTGAATTCCTTATAAAGGAAATTAATAGATTAGAGGATCGTTTACGAAAAATTGAAACACTGGAAGGTATAACAACACAAATTGATGATTATTTTGAGCAGAAAAAGAAAGAAATTGAAAAAATGTTTGAGGACAAATCATTGGAAAACGACAAAAGTTGAATTTTTTGATAAAAATCTTGATTTTCTGGTATTTGTTATATATATCTACTGTATCAGTTTCGTTAGCCAATAAGACGAATAGTAACTGTTCTTTAGATAAAATATCTGTCCAGTATATCTCACGAAAGGTGATTTTTGATATTTTTAAACCATCTTTATGGAGGAGACATAGAGGATGAATCTTGTAATATTTTCCGGTAATCTTGCAAAAGATGCTAAAGTTGTGACAACTTCTACAGGTAAACAATTTTGTGTCACGACTTTAGCGCTGAGAGAGGATTTACGGCCAGAGGATAGGCCAGCTGTATTTGTAGATATTATTATTTGGGGTGAACGTGCGGAAAAACTTGCAAAATATCTTACAAAAGGTAAGGCTATATCTGTTACTGGTAGACTTGAACTCGTAAAAACACAGAAAAATAATAGTGTATATGTTACACCACGTGTTGTTGTGTCAACGTTAGAGTTTCTTAGCCGAAAAAATATAGAATCAGTTTCAACACAACAAGAATCAACATTACCTGCTGATGAAGAAAACATTCCAAATGATGAAGAAATACCATTTTAAGAGGAGGTGATACGGTGTTATGAATATTATAAAAAATTTAACCATATTGTTGATCGTAACAATTTTAGTTTTTGTTAATACTGCTTGTGCACCTAAAAAACCTAAAGATGTAAGAAAAGAAGTTGCAGCTGACTATGAAGAAGCGATACCATTTGTTACACTACCTGAAGAGATTGAAGGTAAAATAATAACAGGAATAGGTTTTTCAGAAAAACGTGCAAATTTAGCGTTAGCAAGAGATGCTGCTTTAACTTCAGCTCTGGCTGATCTTGCAAGAAAAATAGAGACAAAAGTAGAATCTGTATGGAAACGCACAATGGCAGATTGGTCTGAATATAAACAACAGGGTGTAAATGAAGCGATGTCTGTTGAAGAGATGAAGGTAATGTCGAAAAACATTGTTGATACTGAACTTCGTGGCCCATGGTATACACAGGAAAAAATACAAAAATCTACTGGGAGGTACTGGGTAAGAATTCTGCTTTCTTCTGCTACAGTTGAAAAATGGGTGAAACAACGTATGAACGATGAAAATCTTCTGAAGAAATATATAATAGAATCTCAAGTAAAGAAAGTTCAAGAAGATTTACAAAAAGATTTAGATGCGGTACGGGAAAAAGAAAGACAGGACATTGAAAAAATTAAATCTTTAACAACAAAATAATTTAGCTAGAGTTTATATAAAACAGAGAGGTGATAATATATGCGTATAATAGTCATTGATGATGATAAAGAAATATTAGATTTACTTGAAACGTTTTTTTCTACCTTAGGACATCAAACAGATGTATTTACAAATTCTATTGAAGGTTTAAGATCAATTGCAAAAGAAGTATACGATTTGGTGTTACTTGATATCAAACTTCCTGAACGTGATGGAATTGAAGTTTTAAAAGAAATTAAAAGTGTTGATACAAATCTGCCTGTCGTAATGATTACAGGGTATAAAGAAGCGGAGAAAGTTATTGAAGCGTTCCGTAATGGTGCTATGGATTGTCTTCTGAAACCATTTAATTTTGATTATATAAAGAATAACATTTTGACACGTATCTCTGAAAGAAAAAAGTAGATTGATATTTAACATATGTTCTTATGTGTGCCAAAATTGTGGCGGTTGTAGGTAACAGTGGCGTAGGGAAAACTTGGTTAATTGAACAACTTATAAAGAAGCTAACATTAAAAAAAATAAAACTTGCCGTATTTAAACATACTCATCATAAAAATTTTGTAATTGACAAACCGGGTAAAGATACGTATCGTTATCATACTGTTGGTGCTGATAATCTATCTCTATTTTCGGATGATAAGTATGTATTAATCAGATGGATTAATAAACCTTTATCCTTACATAGGATTGTTAATGCGTACTTCTCAGATGTAGATATAGTTCTTGTTGAAGGTTTAAAAGAGTCAAGCTTTAACAAAATTCTTATAGTTAAAAAAATTAGCGAAGTGCATAGAGTGATAAAAAGTATTAAAAATACTTTATGTATTGTAGTTACAAGTAATTCGGTAAGCTACAGAAATTTGAAAGTACACTCTAAACCTGTATTTCAAATTAAAGACATAAAAAATATTACTAATTTTCTGGTATCAAAACTGAAATTATGAAACAGAATGTAGAGTTTAAAACAGCACTGAACCTTATTTTGAATTCTGTTAATAAGAAGTTAAGAACAGAATTTAGAAATGTAAAAGAAAGTTTGTGGTATACTTGCGCAGTTAACGTTAAATCTAAATATGACATTCCAAATTATGATAATTCTGCAATGGACGGATTCGCCATACGGTCAACAGATACTCAAAATGCAAAAATAGATAATCCTATTAAACTTAAAATCGTTGGTGAAATAAAAGCTGGTAAGGTTAGTAGATTAAAAATATCATCTGGAGAATGTGTTTCTGTAATGACAGGTAGTTGTCTGCCACAGGGTGCAGATGCTGTCATAGAAAAAGAAGCAGTGGAGTACGAAGATAACAAGATAAAGATTTTCTCTAAAGTCAAGCCTAACAAAAACATAAGATTTTGTGGTGAAGATGTTAAAAAAAATGAGGTTGTCGTGGAAAAAGGAACATTGATTACACCTTCAGCGTTAGGTATGATTATTTCTTGTGGATACGATAAAATAAAGGTTTACCGTAAACCAAAGATAGGTATTATTGCAACAGGTGATGAACTCGTAGATGTTGGTGAAAAAGTTACTTATGGTAAGGTACGAAATGTAAATTCATATACACTTTCTGGCTTGGTAGAAAAATATCATTTTAAAGCTTATAACTATGGTATTGCAAAAGATGAAGTTAAACAACTAAAATCAAAATTAACAAAGGCGTTAGCAGAATGCGACGTGATTTTAATCTCGGGTGGTGTTTCTAAAGGCGAATATGATCTTGTAAAACCTGTACTATTACAGCTAGAAGTAAAACCAATTTTTTGGCAAGTTAAACAACGTCCTGGCAAACCTGTATTCTATTGTATTTATTACCGTAATGGTCAAAAAATACCTATCTTTGGTGTTCCTGGGAATGTTGTTTCAAACTATATAGTTTTTGAGATGCTTATAAAACCTTTATTGTATAAACTTGAAGGTAGGAATGAACAAGAACAGTATTTTGATGCTATAATTGAAGAACCTGTAGAGAAGAAACTTGGGTTACGATATTTCTTACGTGGGGTCGTTGTGCAAAAGAACGGAAAGTTTTACGTAAGAACAACAGGACCACAGGGTTCTGGAATATTGATGTCATTACTCCGTGCTAATTGTTTGATTGTTTTAGATGAGAGACAGAAAAATGTAAAGAAAGGCGATACTGTGAAGATTAAGTTTATTTAATTTTTAATAGTGAAAAATCGTGGAAATAAAAATTGTTACAATTAATAGAAAAATACCGCATAGTTTTGAAATTATTGATAGTTATGAAGCCGGTATTGAACTAAAAGGTAGTGAAGTAAAATCAATCAGGATGGGTAAGATAGACATTAAAGACGCATATTGTGTTATAAGAGGAGGTGAGGTGTTTTTACTTAACTGCAGAATACCAGAATATGAAAAATCTTCACATATAAAAATTCCGATTGACCGCGAACGCAAACTTTTACTTCATAAAGATGAAATTAAAAAACTCTATGGAAAAATGTCTGAACGCGGGTATGTTATAAAACCTACAAAGGTGTATTTTAATGAACGCGGATATGTCAAAATTGAAATAGCACTTTGTAAATACAAAAAAGTATATGACAGAAGAGAAGAAATTAAACGTAGAGAGTTGGATAGAGAGTTGCTTAGAATAAAGAAGGGTATGTTGTAACTTTCACTTAATGTAATGTTGAATGAAAAATATGGAGTTTAGAAAAGAATCTATAATAGAAGTCTTTAAATCATTTGGTGCAATTCTTGAAGGACATTTTCTTTTATCTTCAGGGTTGCATAGCGATAAATACATTCAATGTGCACTAGTGCTTCAATATCCAGATATAGCAGAAAAAATTGCAATGTTGTTGTTTGAGGAAATACGGAATAATTGCAACTACTGGCAAGAAGTAACAGTTGTAGTATCACCTGCTTTAGGCGGTGTGATAATAGGTCAAGAATTAGCCCGTGTTATTAGAACATTTAGTGAAAAACCTATACGCGCAATATTTACTGAACGTGATGATTATGGAAAAATGATATTACGTCGCGGGTTTAGTATTAATTCACAAGATAGAGTGATTATTGTTGAAGACGTCGTAACAACTGGGAAATCAACAAAAGAAGTAATTGATGTAATCAAACAGTATGGTGGTAATGTAGTTATGGTATGTAGTATTTTTAATAGGCAGACAAATGTTGATTTTGGCATTCCTTACTTTTATATCTCAAAAGTAGAAGTGAACAACTATCCGCCTGAAGTTTGTCCGTTATGTAAACAGAATGTACCTATCGTAAAACCTGGCAGTAGAAAAATTTTAGGTTAGACTTTTAATACATTATTTAATTTAAGTGAGGTAAAAGATATGAAACTTCATATATCAGAAAAAAAGAAAAATTATAAAATTAACCCACTGTATATGGCATGGGAACAACTTGAAACGACTGCAAAAATTATAAACCTTGATTATGGTATTTTACAAAAATTAAAGTATCCAAAACGTACACTTATTGTTTCGGTACCTATTCGGTGTGATGATGGTAAAATTCGTGTATTTACAGGTTACAGAGTTCAACATAATTTAGATCGTGGACCTGGTAAAGGAGGAATAAGATACCATCCTGATGTTGACCTTGACGAGGTTACAGCGCTTGCAATGTGGATGACCTGGAAATGTGCTGTTGTAAACATTCCTTACGGTGGAGCAAAAGGTGGTGTTGTTTGTGACCCATCAAAACTTTCTGAACAAGAACTTGAACATATTACTAGAAGATATATTTCCGAAATAGGTATTATAATAGGACCTGAAAAGGATATACCAGCTCCTGACGTTAATACTAACCCGAGGATCATGGCATGGGTAATGGATACGTACAGTATGAATATTGGATACTCAGTTCCTGGTGTGGTTACAGGCAAACCGTTGAGTTTAGGAGGTTCACGAGGGAGAACCGAAGCGACTGGTCGTGGAGTTGTTTATATTACTCAACAAGCATGCGAGTTTTACAATATAGATTTAGCAAAAGCTACAATTGTAATTCAAGGATTTGGTAATGTAGGATACAATGCTGCAAGGATATTCTACGAGATGGGATGCAAAGTAATAGCAGTGTCAGATGTAAATGGTGGTGTATACAATCCCGACGGATTAGATATTATTGATCTCTATAAGTATACACTCAAAAACAAAACCGTTGTTGGGTATAAAAATGCTAAAAATATAACTAACAAACAATTACTTGAACTTAAGTGTGATATTCTAATTCCTGCTGCAATTGAAGGACAGATCACAAAAGAAAATGCGGACAAAGTTCAGGCTAAACTAATAGTTGAAGCTGCGAATGGTCCGACGACACCTGATGCTGACAGAATCCTTGCAAAAAAAGGTGTTAAAGTTGTCCCAGACATTCTTGCGAATGCTGGCGGCGTGATTGTTTCATATTTTGAATGGGTACAAAGTTTACAAGCATACTTCTGGAAAGAAAAAGATGTACAGGAAAGGTTAAAGGAAGTTATGGTAAATGCTTTTAATGAAGTAGTTGATGTTATGAAAACTTACAATAATAAGCTTCCTAATGGTAAATATGATATGAGAACATCTGCAATGATACTTGCGGTGAATCGTGTTGCGGAAGCAGCAATTCTTCGTGGATTATATCCATAATTAGAATAGTTGTTTAAAAGGAGGAGCAATATGATGTTCACGCTTGTTTGTAATGGTATACTAATTGATCCGATCCAAGACAGAGTTATACACAATTGTGGTATCTTGCTAGATAATAATGGTACCATCATAGATGTTGGAACTAATGATGAGATGCGTAGTAAAGCTTTTAAACTCACTGAGGAAACTAAAACTATCCATCTTAAATTTCTTGATTTAAAAGGTAGAGTGATAATGCCTGGTTTAGTTTGTGCTCATCACCATTTTTATTCGTCGTTTGCTCGTGGCCTCTTGTTAAAAGATTATTCAGCAAAAAATTTTTACGATATCCTTGACCAGTTATGGTGGAAACTTGATAAACTACTTTCCTCTGAGGAAATTTATTATAGTGCAGTAGCAGCATTGATTGATTGTCTTCGTAACGGTGTCACTACAGTTATTGACCATCATGAATCACAAGGTGTCCAAAAGGGGAGTTTACAACAGATAGCTAAAGCAGTTAAAACTATAGGTCTAAGAGCAAGTTTATGCCTTGGTGTATCGGACAGGTTTGGCAAAGGTGATGAAGGAATACAAGCTACTGAAGAATTCATTAATGAGACTCTACTTGACAGTACTAATAATTATAATATTCTACCGATGATAGGTTTACACGCATCTTTTACTGTAAATGATTTAACCTTGAATAAAATTTCTAAATTGAAAGAAAAATATAAACTTGGGATACACACACACTGTGCTGAGGACGAACTTGATGAACATAATTGTATTGAAAAATATAACTGTCGTGTAGTTGAACGATTTGATAAGTTTGGATTATTAGATGACAAAACCATTCTTGCTCATTGTGTTCATATTAACGAGGACGAGATGAAACTAATTGCGGAAAGAAAAAGTAATATTGTTTTAAATCCAGAATCTAATATGAACAACGCTGTTGGCTGTGCCAACCTGTTAAAAATGTTACAGTATGGTATAAATGTAGGACTTGGAACTGATGCAATGAGTTCTCATATGATTTTACAGGCTAGAAGCTTATGTTTAATTCAAAGACATCATTTTAAGAATCCAAATATAGCTTTTGTTGAATCTGCTAATACGTTGTTAAAAGCTAATGTAAAAATTGTTGAAATACTTTTTGGCAAGAAATTTAATACTTTCTCAGCAGGGATACCTTTAGATGCTGTAGTATATAACTATATTCCGCCTACGCCGATAACTAATAATAATTATTATGGACACTTACTGTATGGGATTGCATATGCAACTGTTGATACTGTATATGTTAACGGCAAACAATTATTGTCCGAAGGGAAAGTGATTAATTTTTCTGAGAAAGATTTACTAAACGAGGTAAGAAAAATTGCAGAAAGATTTTGGGAAAAATTTTAGTTTGTTATGTTGACATTAGGATGAGCATTTTGTAAATAAAAGCCCGTTTTTTTAGAAAGGTTCGCTCAGGAGGTAAAACTATGTCACTTATACCTAAAAAAATTAATGAAGAGGTTAGAAAAATAGCAGCGAAACGTTGTAAAGAACGAGGTGTCATAATACCAACTTTTGCACAGCTTAAAAATCCACAGGAAAAAGTTCCACAGCAGATAAAAGACAAGTTAAAAACAGTTGGTTTATGGGATGTTAATCCATTAAATTTATTTCGTATAACATGGAAAAATGATATTAAAACAGGGCTATACGGCAATGTAAATTATATTGAACTACCTGAAACACTAACCGGTGTAGAAGCTAAAATCATTGGTTTAACAGGTAAATTTTTCCCTACAGGTGCACACAAAGTTGGTGCTGCGTTTGGATGTTTAGTTCCCAGGTTAGTTACAGGCGAGTTTAATCCAGAAACACAGAAAGCTGTATGGCCGTCAACAGGTAATTATTGTCGTGGTGGAGCGTTTGATTGTGCACTACTTGGTTGCGACGCTATTGCAATCTTACCAGAGGAAATGAGTAAAGAACGGTTTGAATGGCTTAAAACTATAGGTACAAAAGAAATCTATGCAACGCCTGGATGCGAATCTAATGTTAAAGAAATTTATGACAAATGTTGGGAACTTAAAAGGACGCGTGGTGACGAAGTTGTGATTTTTAATCAGTTTTCAGAATTTGGTAATGCATTATGGCATTACGAGATTACTGGTTCTGCAATTGAAGAAGTTTTTAAATCTTTATTAGTCACACAAGCTAATTTAAAATTGGTAGGTTATGTTTCAGCTACGGGATCAGCGGGAACAATAGCAGCAGGAGACTATTTAAAGAAAAAATTTTCTGGGCTAAAAATTCTTGCTGCGGAAGCGTTACAATGTCCAACTCTGTACTTAAACGGTTATGGCGGACATAGGATAGAAGGTATTGGTGATAAACATGTCCCTTGGATACATAATGTTAGAAATACAGACTCAGTTGCAGCAATTGATGATGAGATAACAATAAGGTTAATGAGACTTTTTAACGAACCTATTGGTAGAGAACTTCTTATGAAAGAAGGTGTACCTAAAGGAATTGTTGATAAGCTTGATCTTTTAGGTATTTCTGGGATCTGTAATTTAGTAGCGGCAATCAAATTTGCAAAATATTTCGAACTTACAAAAAAAGATGTTGTAGTTACAATTTTTACAGATTCTATGGAGTTATATCAATCAAGGATTGAAGAGTACAAAAAACTTCGTGGTAACTACACTACTGAACAAGGTTATAGAGACATTGAGTTGTTACACAGTATTTCAATTGACTGGATAAAAGAATTATCATATTATGATCGCAAAGCGTTACATAACTTAAAATATTTTACATGGGTTGAACAACAAGGTAAAACTGTTGAAGAACTTAACACATTGTGGTCAGAAACATTTTGGGATGAAATATTTTCATCAGTTGAAGAGATTGACAGACTTATCATAGAATTTAACGAATTAGTTCAAAAAATGTAAAAAATTTTTGTATTTAATAAACCGAACATTCCTAACAAGGAAGTTATATAAAATCTTTTCATTTACCACCTTAACAAATCTTTAATTTCTGCCATAAATTTTGTATTTTTTATTTTAATAACTTTTAGTGGATAAAAAGTAATATCTATTTAATAAAAGTATGCATTACAAATATACTTCTACCGAAGTTTTAAAATATATAGATCAACTAATTTTAGAATTTAATAGCATCACTGTAGAAGGCGATTTCGCTGGCAAACATAAGAGTCGGTTAATAGGTAGATCACTTGATTTTATACAACATAGGGAGTACGTTTGTGGTGACGATATAAAATTTATTGACTGGAAAGTATACGCACGTAGGGATAGGTTTTTTGTTAAACAGTATCAACAAGAAGTAAACCTTACGGCATATATATTTCTTGATTGTTCCGCTTCAATGCACTATCCAGAAAAAGATAAAAACCCATCTATAACCAAATATGAATATGGGAATTATCTTGCTTCGTATATAAGTTATATACTTTTAAACCAGGGTGATTGTGTTGGTATATGTAAGTTTGACAGTAAAATTAGACAAGTTTTACCTGCATCGTCTAATGTTAACTATTACTATAAGATACTTGAATTTTTAGAGGAAGAAATATTTGGTGAACAGACTAACTTTGGTGAAGTATTTAAACAACTGATTGGTTTGGTAAAGAAAAAAAATATGGTGATAATTATTTCCGACTTTATAGATATGAATGAGAAAAAAATTGTAAAAATTTTGCGTGAATTATCATTTTCTGATATTTATTTGATGATTCTACATATAGTTGATAGAACAGAAGAATTGTTAGAACTAAATTATGACAATTGTATCTTAGAAGATATTGAAATACATACCATCTTTGTTAAAACTAAGGTAGAAGAAATAAAAGATTATTATCGGAGAGAATTCAAAAAAATATTAGAGTTTTATAAAGAAAACCTAAATGACAGAAATATTAGATATTTTACCATACGTACAGAACTTCCTCTTGTGGAGAATTTAAAATTTATTTTGGAACAACAATGATTTTTTTTCGGAATAACTTCTTGTTGTATTTCTTACCGTTAAGTTTACTACCGATAATTCTACACCTGCTGTCAAATAAACAGCGTAAAAGAATAAAATTTACTTATGTGTATTTGATTAATAGAGTAGTTAATCAATATTTACCCAAGAAAAAAATTGTTGAATTACTAATAGTAATCCTACGATGTTTGATAGTTTTTTTGATGATTTTGTTTTTTTCAGGTCCTGTCGCTTATGTAGATCCTTACCAATCGTCTAAACTAAGTTTAGTTGTGTTGATAGACAATTCGTTTTCTATGCATCAAAAGGTTGGTAATAAGACAAAATTTGATATATGTAAAGACAGTTTGATAAAGTTTATGAAAGAAATAAAAAAATATGATGTAACTCCTTCGTTAATATTAGTTTTTAATGAACAAGTTGTGCCGTTAAAAAGAGTAAAAACTTTGCAGGAAATTTTTGATGATTTAGAAAATATAAAAATTAGCTTTTGTAAAAGCAATCTCGCTACAGCATTAGAATATACATTTTCGTATGTAAAAGATAATCTTGATACCAACTGTAAGATACTGATATTTACAGATTTTGCAGAACATTTGTTTGATAATAATATTTTTTTGTCAACTGTATCTATTTCTAAAACTATAGCTGATATTAGTTTTTGTTATCCCGAGGTAGAAGTTAGTAATTACTTTGTTGAAGATTTAAATGTTAGTAATAAAGATGATTTCCTTGAGATAGACTATAAAACAAGTTTTTCAGGTCAAGCCAAACAAGAGGAAAGTACTTCTGTGAAGTTATTAATTAACGAAAGTATTGTAGGAAATATGTACATTTCTAAGCTTACTAATAGATATAAGTTCAGATATCCGTTTGGTAGAATATCACATCAGGATAATTTTGGTTGTTTAATTTTACCGAAGGACGGACTTACTGAAGATAATAAATTTTATTTTTCATTACTTAAAATCAATGGTTCTTCTGATAAAATTTTATGTGTTATAAATGAACCTATTACATTAAGAGGTATAAGTAGTAAAAAATTTTACTTTGAAAAATTCAAGGCTATAGATAAAGAAATTGAGATAAAAGATTATTCTGAAAACTTATATGATAAAATAGATATAAATAAGTATAATTTTATTATTCTTATAGGTTTAACAGAGATAAGCTTACTAAGAAACGTAAGAGATGACAAAGTAGTTATTGTTTTTCCAGATGAAAGATGTGATTTAGAAAGTTATGATGAGGTACTGACTGGATTAGAATTTGTGCGTTTACAGAATGAATATGGCGAAGGGATAAATTTAAGTTTAGGAGATGATGAAAATTGGAATGTTTACCTAAGCAGATTTGAGTATGATAAGATCTTTGTAAAGAAAAGAATACTTTTGACAGTAAGAGACAGATATAAATGGAAAGTAATACTAAGATATAAAGACGGCACACCTGCTGTTGTTAAAAATGACAACACATACGTTTTTAGTTTTTCACCTGATAAAGAATGGACTAATTTTATATTGAAGCCAATTTTTGTAGGTATTTTTGACAATATTTTTAAGCAAGAAGAAACAACATCTAAAGATATAAAACCTTTTTATTATATTTCAGAACAGATAAATTTTGCTGGGATCCGTAATGTGAAACAAGTTGATATAAATGGAGATATGTCAGACAATGATAAATTTTTTGAAAAAAATTATTCAGAAATTAGATTTTATAAGCCAGGAGTGTATGAAATAGATATTGGTGATAAAAAAATTCCTATTGCCATAAATATATCACCTGATGAGTCAAACATAAAGATAGCTACTGAGACAAAAGCGAAAAAATTTTTATCAAAATTTGTTAAAGGTAATATACTATTTTTTAGAATAGATAAAGATAAACATTACAATCTTATTCAATGGTGTATTGGCAAGGAACTTTCAGGTAATATACTTCCTTTTTTAGTATTATTTTTTGTTTTAGAGACAATATTATCACGTCTATCTAAAAAAATGTTGTGAAAAAAATATTAACTGTATTGTTTTGTTTTCTTGTATGTGTTAATAATATCTTTGTTTACACTACGGATAAGTTTGTTTTTGCACAGTTAAAATATCCTGGGAATTGGGATCCTTACCCTTGGATATACAAAGATGTTATAGACATTCTTTCCTTAACCACAAGTGTTAGTGTAGAAAAAGAAAGAGTAGTGATAGATCTTTCTTCTGAAAATTTAGCTTTTGAACTCTCAAAAACACCTTTTGTGATTTTACTTGGTGACAGTGAGATTAATATCCCACATAGGTCAATAAGAATTTTGAGAAATTATATACTTAACGGAGGAACACTGTTTATTGAAGATACTTCTGAACTGTATAAAAGCAGTTTTGATGAGAGTATAAGAAGATACTTAAAAATAATGTTTCCTGAATATAAATTAAAAAAGACAACACAGGAACATGTTTTAATGAAATCATTTTATTTAATAACTGAGGTTACTGGTAGAGTTATTATATATCCTTATTTAGAATATATTGAGTATGAGAACCGTCCTGCTATTATTTATTCAAGAAATAATATTATATCTTGTTGGGCAAAAGATAGGTTTGGAAAATTTATTTACACATGTGTTCCTAAAGGAGAATATCAGAGGTTTAATTCACAAAAATTGTTCTTGAACATAATTATGTATTCTCTATGTGGGACATACAAAATGGATAAGGTACACCAACCTTATATAGAACAAAAACTGAGACGTAAAAGATGATTCACTTTAGTTTTAATTTTCTTTCTGTTTTTATAGGTATTGTTTTGCTTTTGTTAATCGTTAGCGTATTAAAAAAAGCTGGAATAACCAAAGTATCATTATTAAGAATATTACTCTTACTATTATTGCTCATATTGGTTTTTAATTTACAGTACAGAGTTGTAGAGAATAAAAAGATATTGTCGGTATATGTATTAATTGACAACTCTTACAGTATGAAGTTCAATAACAGGATAAAAAAAGTAATTTCGTTTCTTGAAAAGAAATTAGAAACGATCGTGGATAAATATAATGTTAAAACATTCATTTTTAACGAGAATGTTTATGAAAGTACTAATGCATCTGATATCAAGGTAGAACCAAAAGGAACAAGAATAGATTATGTAATTGATAAATTAATATCTAAAATAGCTAATAGAACTGCTGTAATTTTAATCACTGACGGAATTAATCTTTCACATAACCTACCAAAGTTAAAAAATGAAAATGTGTCTGTAATTCCTATTACTTTTAATGAACAAAATTTTAAAGATGTTTCATTATCAGATGTGAGATATAGTAATACTGGATTTAAAGATATAGAACATAAGTTTAACATTGAAGTATTAAACTACGGATATGATAATAAGTCTATATCCATAAAACTTATAGATATAGAAAAACAACAAACACTGGCAAGACAGGAGGTTGTTTTAAGAAAAGAAATAGTTAAAGTAGAACTTAGTTTTATTCCAACACAAGTTGGTAAGTATAGGTTTAGAGTTGAACTTGAAAAACTTCCTGAAGAAATATCATATGAAAACAATTTTCGTGAGATAGAAATAAATGTTAGAAAAAACAAAATCAGGATTTTATATATATGTGGTCAACCTTCACCAGAATATTTTCAATTGAGAAACTTAATGAAGAACGATCCGTTAGTAGACCTTGTATCTTTTGTAATTCTGCGTAATCCTGAAAGTATAGTGATAGTACCAGATGAAGATTTGGCTTTAATTCCATTTCCTGTTAATGAAATTTTTTTGAAAGAGTTATTCAATTATGACCTAATTATATTTGAAAACTTTAGTTATCGTGGATTTTGGGTTATAAGAGAGCACCTTGAAAATGTAAAGAAATTTGTTATCTCAGGTGGCGGATTTATAATGATAGGTGGCAAAAATTCTTTTTTCTCTGGAGGATATAAATTTACACCGATTGAAGAAATTTTACCTGTAGTTATAGATGAAAAAGAACAGTTAGTATATACTGAGTATAAGCCAGAGGTAGTAGATTATAATAATCCATTGATTAATGTATATGATGATGATTCAACAAACAAACTTGTGTGGAAAAACATACCTAATTTGGGCAACTACCAGAAAGTTGCAGGATTAAAACCTACAGGCAAAGTTTTACTTCAGTATGGTAACATACCGATAATGTGTTATTGGACAGCAGGTAAGGGACGTGTCTTCGTTTCAATGACAAACACAACATGGCGGTGGGTCTTAGGTAATCTTTTATCAGAAAAATATGATTATAAATACTTACACAATAAATTTTGGAAAAACATTATTTATTACACTGCTGGTGTTGAAGATATAAAATTGATAAATCTCTTATGTGATGACATTTATAATCCAAATGAACATATTGATATTCAATTAATTTCAAACGTTAAATTGAAACAGAGCCCACAAGTATTTATAACATATCCAGACAAGAATAAAAAGACTTTATATGTATCAAAAGTTTCAGATTCTTTATACGCAACAGAGTTTATACCTGAACTTGAAGGGAAATATATAATAACAGCAACTGCGAATTATAATAATGAAGTTATAAAGGAACAAAAAGAGATAAAAGTTGGCCTACAAAGTTATGACGAGATAGAAAGGCTAAAGGTTGATCTTCAGTATTTAAATAGTTTAGCAAATGAGTATAAGACAAAGGTTTATTTTATTGACCAAGTTGATTTAAGAAAAATTATAGATGAAATAGGTCACAAATCAAGCACGGACTCAATAATGATTTTTGACGTATCAAAATCTCCATTGATAGGATTTTTGTTTATCGTTTTATTCTTGTTAGAAATATATTTAGCAAAGGTTAAATAATTTTATGATGTGGAAAGTTTATGCTATAATATTTGGAGTATTTGCAATTCTTTTATACTGTTGTTCACCGTCGGTTAACAGTGGTGACAGCGGTGAATTTATAACTACCTCATGTACGCTTGGTATCGCACATAGTCCAGGGTACCCACTGTATTGTTTGCTTGGCAAAATTTTTTGTTTTTTGATTCCGTTTGGTACATTTGCTTATAGAGTGAATTTAATGAATATAATTTTAACTTTTCTGCTATCGTTTATTATTTATTTATGGAGTAATAAACACTTAGATGACAGGCAGAAATCTTTAGTTGCAGTTTTAATTTTGTTAAATTTGATATTTTCAACTTCTTATTTTAGAAACACAGTACAAACCGAAGTTTTTATATTAAACACAGTAAGTGTAGTTGCGATATTAATCTTACTTCAGCAAGTGCAGAGGAATGAGAAACTGATTTATTTGATAATATTTATTTTTGCTGTTTCGTTAGGTAACCATCATACAGTCATATTTGTTTTACCATCAATTATATATGTATTGTTTTGCTCAAAACTGAGTATAAAAAAAATTTTGTATTGTGTTTTATTTTTTATGTTTGGATTTAGTGTATATATCTTTCTTCCAATAAGAGCAAGTAAAGAACCATATTTTAACTGGGGTAATGCAAAAAATCTTACCAACCTTTACCGTGTAATTACACGAAAAGATTATGGGACTTTTCAGCTTACAGTTGACAAACCAATAAAGCGAACCATACACTCTGTATATCTGCAGATAAAACGGTTTGTATCTAAATCAGTAGAGGATTTAACTATAGTGATATTTATTTCTGGAATTTTATCATTTTATATTATATCTAGTAAGAACCAGAAGTTATTCTGGATTTTATTCATACCTTATATACTATCAGGTATAGGATTTTTGATATTAGCCAACCTACCTTTTGAACCAATTCATGACGGAATTTTGGAAAGATTTTATATTATGCCAAATACTATATTAATTTTCGCAATTATATTTGCATTAGGTTTCGTCCCGAGAAGATCTTTATTAACATTAGGAATTGTAATTCTATACGTTTTGTCAGTGGTATATAAGTTAAATAAGAATTTCATTCAATGTAATTATCGGAATTATTATCTAAACTATGATTACGGTATGAACATTTTTCGTAGTATGTTACCAAATAGCATACTTTTTATGGACGGAGGTGACGATACCTTTTACACTTTAGGATATCTGCAAGCAGTAGAAAAAAAGCGGTTAGATGTGAGTTTACATGACCGTGGTGGGTTAGTTTTTAAAAACATCTATGGTGAAGATTTTCGTAAGTTAACACCACAAGAAAAAAATCAAAGACGAATATTGATAGAAAGTTCCTATGTTAAACAAAGACCTGTATTTTATTCTACATTTAACAAAAATATTTTGCCAGGTTACACTTTAACTTACGCAGGTGTGATTTATGCTGTTAAAACTAATTTAACTCAAGGACAAATTGACGAACGAATTTTTAAGGAAATATATTCATATAGAGGAGTATTTGAAAACTATTACGATTATCGTAGTAAAGCTTTGGTGCCGATATATCATTTTATGGAAGCTACAAATTCTGAAGACACATTTAAGTGTTTTAATCTGTTAAAATATAGTTATTATTTATGGCCAGAGGTTGACTGGTTAAAAAATAATATTGTTGTAGAGCTACATAATTGTGCCTATCGTGAATTTAATGAAAGCAATTACGAATTTTGTAAAGATATATACGAATTTATTCTTAAAGTTAATCCTAATGATTTACATGGGTTACTTAATTTAGGTGTAACCTATGAAAAAATGGATGATTTAGACAAAGCAGTATTGTTATATAATAAAGTGTTAGAAATAGATAAATCAAATGTAACCGCTTATTACAACCTTGCTGTATTATATTGGAAAAAATCCGATTGGGACAATGTAATTAGATACTTTAATGAAGTACTGAAACTGCAACCAAATAATGAACAGGTTAGAGCTTTTCTTTATCGTGCGATGATAGAGAAAAACAAAACAAACAAAAAGTGATACTAATGAATTTGATAATATTTTTTTTGTTGTTGGTTTATACTTTTGTGCTAATACATATTTGTCCACCTACGGTAACTATAGGCGATGTTGCAGAACTTACCGGTGCTTCGGTTACGTTAGGAATAGCACATAGTCCTGGGTATCCATTGTTTTGTAATTTGTACAAGGTTTTTACATTTGTATTTCCATTAGGTGATTATGGTTACAGAACCGCATTAGGTTCTATATTATTATTTGCCGGTAGTACATTTTTAGTATTTTTATTACTAAAAAAAGTTGTTAACAACCAAATTGCTATTTTTGGGCTAACATTTATTGTATCGCAAGAAGTTCTTCTGAGACAAAGTATTGTTGGCGAAGTTTTTGCGTTACACAATTTCATTTTTGTGTTGATTTTGTTTGTAGCGTTTAATGAATCTCTATCGTTTGAAAAGCGATTATATTTAGTTGCATTTTTAATTGGTTTGTCATTTGGTAATCAACATATAACGATATTTTATATTCCAGCAGTAGTCGTTTGGTTTATTTATCTAATAAAAAGAGATAAACATAAATTAACACTAAAAAATTTTTGTCTTACAATCTTACTTTTTCTTGTTGGTATACTTATCTATACATACGTGCCAGTAAGGTCTTTTAAAGAACCGTTATATGATTGGGAAGATGCAGAAACTATTGAAAGAGCGTTTTATCTATTCACAAGAGGGAGATACGGTACCTTAAGCTTAGCTCAGGGTGGTAAGTTAAGTTTTGACTTAGTACAATTTTTTTCTGCTATTAAAATATACCTTCATATTTTAGGTTTGAGAAACATAATTTTCGTAACAGTCGCTATTATTTTCTGGATATTTAGAAGTAGAACTTTAGAAAAATTCATTTACGGCTTAATTTTTGTTTTAGTAATATTTTTTAGTGGAATTTTTTTAATTTCAATGACAGGATTAACTAGTGTTACGTACGGGAATATTTATATACTTGAACGGTTAATTACAGTTACATTTTTTGCATTGTCTATCTTTATATCTTATTCATTAAAAGACATATTAAAAAATAAAATAATTTTTCTATGTCTAGCCTTGTTTAACTTTTTTTATACTGTAAAAAATTTAGAGTTTAATAATCAAAGAAAGAATTTTTTCCTTTACGATTACACAATGAACATTTTCCATAACATACCGTATAACAGTATACTTTTTTCTGACAGAGCTGATGAGACAGAGTTTTCAATAGCATATTATCAGCGGTTGCTGTCAAAAAGAACAGATGTGAAATTTATAGATTGTAACGCTTCTGTTACACGAAGCATTTATGGTGATGACTATTATAAGATATGGGGCAAGCCACGGCTAGAAATTAGAAATAAGGTTGAGATGGAGATAGTAAATAAATCTACCAACACTGTTCTTTATAATACAGTCTTGCCTGAACAAACTATTATCAAAAAATATAAGTTTGGTTTGCTTTATCATACTAAATCTATTGAAACTGTTATACCACATAAAATATATGTGTTAAGAAACGAGCCAAAACATTTCCTGCCGCGTGAATACGGACTGTATATAACTCATCTTGAATTAATATCTCAGTATTACTTTGATTTATCATTAAAAGATAAAAAATTTTTTGATGTATCTAAAAATTACTATACCAAATTGTTTCTTGAAACACAAAATCCAAGATTCCTAAGTTTTATTGGATATTATTACTTTTTAGTAGGGAGTTTTAATAGTGCAGCTGCTGTGTATGAGAAGATACTGAAATATTCTATAGACAAAACATTATATGTTGAAACAACTGTTAATTTAGGTGTTGTTTATGAAAAAATGAATAGATTTAACGACTCAGAGTTATGGTACAAAAAGGCTTTACAAGTAGATCCAGATTATAAAATTGCATACTATAATCTTGGAAGTTTATATATGAAACTTGGCAAAAAAGAAGATGCAATATCAAGTTTTAAAAAATACCTTGAGTTAGAACCACAAGATAAATATATACAAAACGTTCTAAAAAATTTGATGTCACAAAAATGAAGTATCTAATTTTATTTTTTAATATATTCGCTATCTACTTATATACTTTATTTCCGACGATTGCTGCGTATCGTGACGCAGGCGAGTTTGCTACAGTTGCGTATATATTAGGTGTTGCTCATCCACCAGGATATCCATTGTACAGTATGCTTACGTATCTTTTAGGCAGGTTGCTTTATTTTGCAAATTTTGCGTATAGAATAAATTTATTGTCAGCAATTTTTTCAGCGTTAACTGCGATTGTTCTTTTTCGGATATATGAAAGTTTAATCTACAGAACGGTAAAATCAGATGGTGATAAACAAAACATCTTTATTAGTTTGATAGGTTATATTATAACTTTGATTTTTTCTTTAGGCTATCTTCAATGGTATCTTTCTTTAGTATCTGAGATGTATACTTTAAATACATTGTTTGCGATGTCACTGATATTTTTATCTACTTTATATTATTTTTTTGATAAACGATTTATATATCTTTTATTTTTTATTCTTGGTCTGGGAATAACAAATAGAATAGATCTTATTTTGTTTTCTCCAATAGTATTATTTATTGGTTTGGATTATTTGAAGAGTAATGGAAAGAAATTTTTAAATTTATGTATTTTAGTGATATTGGTAACCTTGGGTATTATTAGTTATTTGTATTTACCAATACGTTCATCTTGTGAACCGTTTATTGACTGGAACAATCCTGCAGAGCTTGACCGTTTCATAGCATCTATTACTCGCAAAACACACGGGTCAACTTTAGATTTAATCTCAGCTGGGTACAACCCAGGAGAAAATTTTTTTGACGGGATAAAATTGTATATATCATATCTCATCAAAAATTTGTCAGTTGTAGGTTTAATATTCGTCCTATGTGGTTTACTTGCAAGTTTTTGGTTTAATATAAACTATAGTTTATCGTTATTAATGTCATGGTTATTAAGTTGTGTTTATTTTGTATACAAAGCTAATATGCCACCGAACCCACATGCAATGGCTATCCTTGAAGCACATTTTCTTCTTCCTAATGTGATTATTTACATATGGTTTATTTTTGGCATCAGTTCCGTCATAGAAAGACATAAAAGCAAAGTTATAAAATACATACTTGTGATTTTCTTGTTTTCCATAGCTGTTAATAATTTTATTGCAAACATAAGAATGCTAAATAAAAGGAATAATTTTTATGCATATGATTACACCGTAAATCTTTTTAGGAGTGTTCCTGATAGAAGTTTAGTTGTGGTCAAAGAAGATGTACAGTTGTTTTCATGTTTTTATAGAAAATTTGTTGATGGGTTTAGATCATCAGTATTTGTAATAGCAAGTGGCTTGTCTGGCTCAACCTGGTACCAGCAAATGTATAAGAATTATCTTTCTTATTTAAAATTTGTAGATGAAATTTTTCTTACACGTTTAGATACGGAAGATGCAATAGAAAAGTTTGTTAGTAATAATATTAAAAATTTTAGAATTTATATAACACCTGATGTTGAACTTGTACGAAGTAAATCTGTTTTTTTAATACCGCAAGGATTTGGTACAGAATTGTCGTTACATAGTAAAAAAACTATGCCTTTGCAGGTAAGATTTTTTTATGATAATATTTATGTTTTTCGTGGCAGATACAGGTACGATCTTAACTGGGAATTCTTCAGTTCTGACATTATAGAAGATTATAGTAAAGGCTTGCTTAATTATGCACATGAATTTGTTGGTAGTGTAGAGTTGTTTGAAGATATTAAAAAGATTTATAAAAAATCAATTTTTATGAATCCGATATTACCTTATGGATATTTTGACATCGCGTATATGAATTTTATCAGGTCAATGTATAATGAAGCGCTTTACTGGTATAACTTAGCTATTCATAAATTCAAAAACTTTTTATTGATGGCGAAAAAATATAAAGCAGCAAGTGATGTAATACAGGATATCTCTCAACGTTTAGCGATATGTTATCTCCATTTAGGCGTTGTGCAGGAAAAACTTAATATGTTAGATTCTGCGGTTGATAGTTACAGTGAAGCGTTGAAGTATAATCCTTATCTTGCTGATGCTTATTATAACCTTGCAGTCGTATACTGGCGTAAAAATGAATGGGGAAAAGTAAGATATTATTTATCACAAGTTTTAAGGATAAATCCTGAACATAAAGAAGCAAGATATTATATAGAACGTATTCCTAAATGAATAACACATTGTTAAAAAAATTTTTTAACTTTGGATTTTTAATTATAGTAATAGCTGTATTTATAATTCGCGGTTTTAAAGTAATTAATCGTCTATCACCTACATATGACGAACCTGTTCATTTAATACAAGGTTATGCATACCTTAAGACAGGTTCTATGGATATTATATATTTAGACGACCATCCTGTGCTTGCAAAAATTTTGTCTGCAATACCATTAATGTTTTTAAAACCACAGCCTGTGCTATATACCAACCACATTTACTGGCAGAATAGACAAAGGTATTTATTTGCAAACCTTATGCTTTACTACAACAACTACTCTGCAGAGAAACTACTTAACTTTGGAAGGAAGATGATGATTATATTGTCCGCACTATTTGTTATACCGTTTTATATTATAATTAGTAAAAACATAAACAAAACATCGGCGATGATAGCATGTTTGTTGTATTGTTTTAATACAAGTATAGCAGCACATAGTTGTCTTATTACACAAGATATGATAGCTTCTATATTTTATTTTCTATGCATATATGGGTTTTTAAAGTATATAATTACAAAAAATGTTATAGAAATGTTAATTTGTTCGTTATTCACAGGTGTAATGATGGTAACGAAATATTCTGTTGTTGTGTTATTATTTACCTATGTTGTCCTTTTATCATATTTTTGGTATAAAAAAATTATTAAGTTTAACGAAATATTAAAATTTTGTATCTTTATAATTTCTGGTATTGTTATAGTAGGAATGATTGTTTACAATGTAAATTTTTTAGATTTGTTTTATGGTCTTGAAAAAGTGATTTATTTAACACAACAAGGTAGGTCAACTTATTTTTTTGGCAAATTTTCAACCAAAGGGTTCCTGTTATACTTTCCAATATTATTTTGTTTAAAAACAGAATTACCGTTGTTATTAGTTTTTATTATGAGTGTAGTAAAATTTTTTCACGATGTTGTTAAAAAAAAGGATACAATTGAGGATACTATAGTTTTTGTTTCAATATTTATTTATATAATCATATCGTCTTTTTCAAAAATGCAGATTGGGCATAGACATCTCCTGCCAGTGTATCCTTTAATTATTTGGCAATCGTGTAAACTTGCTACCTTTAAAAAGATTAGAACTATTTATTACTTAATTATCATATGGAATGCCTTTGTTTCTGCGAAAGCTTACCCTTGGTATATTTCTTATTTTAACGAAATTATAGGCGGTAGTGAAAATGGTTGGAAACATTATACTGACTCAAACATAGACTGGGGTCAAGGGTTAAAAGAATTATCTATCTGGATTAAAAAAATCCTTATGCTAAGAAAGGTATTTATTTTTCATATTTTGGCGTTGGCGATCCAGAATATTATGGTATTGTTTATAGACCGATAGGTTTTATTTCAAATCTAACTTATGAAGAACGACAAGGAAGTAATATAGTGAAAAACAACTTTGACAGAATCATTCTTGCAGTTTCCGTAACAAACTTGCAATCCACATATTATTCAGACAAAACTGTATTCAATTTCTTAAAAAATTTAAAACCTGTGGTGGTGTGTGCATATTCAATTTTTGTCTATGATTTGACAGAAGATAAGTTAGCGATAACAAAATTTGTAGAACTTTTAGAAAAACTTGGATATTATGAGGATGTTGAATATATTAAATCAAAATTTCTTTAAATTTTGAGATAATGAAAAGGGAGAAACTATGAAAAGGAAAATATTAATACTAACAGCGAGTTACGGAACAGGCCACATTACCGCTGCAAAATCAATATATAGCGAAATAAAATTAAAACATTCTGACTGGGACGTAGAGGTTTTTGATTTTTTACATTTAAAAGGTGAACCACAACAGGGAAAATTAACTTTTTTCCAGAAATTGTATAATTTTTCTATGGAAAAACCTGTGATATTTGATACTTTTTTCTTCTGTACTAACAACAACTTTTGTAAAAATTTACTTAAAACTATAATTATAGCAAATTCGTATAATAGTGCAAAGGAATATTTTAATGAGTTTAACCCTGATATTTTTGTCTCCACACATCCTTATTGGAACTTTATTGTACAAAAGTATAAAAAGGAAGTTAGAAATGTACCGTACGTATGTGTGATTACTGATTCATACATGATACACAAATCTTGGATAGATAAAAATGTTGACTTTTATTGTGTTATTGACGAAGATACAAAACATGTATTGATAAACTCTGGAATTAACAAAATATGGGTAACAGGTTTCCCAGTGAACTCTAAATTGTTTCAGCAAGTAGATAAACATAAAATACTTTCGGAACTAGGACTTAGAGAAGGTGTGTTAACAATATTAATTACGATTGGACTCGGCGCGTTAGATAAGTTTTTAAAAATCGTAGATTTTCTAAGAAAGAAAAAAGAATTGTTTCAACTTATAATAATTACAGGAAAATATAAAGAATTATATGATAAATTAAATATGATGGAATATATCCCAAGAACAAAAATAATAGGATGGACTGACCGTATGCATGATTACCTTAGAGTGAGTGATTTAGTTATATGCAAAGGTGGTGGTGCTATAGTTTCAGAATCTCTTTCTGCAGGTGTACCTGTTTTAATTCCTGTATTTGTCCCTGGACAGGAACGTGGCAATGTGTATGTTGTAAAAAAATATAAGTTAGGTTTCCACTATGAAGATGAAGAAACAGTATTTAAATTACTTGACGATATTATTACAGCTAAAATAAAATTAGAAATATACAAAAATAATATTAAAAAATATATCCAAAATAATCCTGCAGGAAAAATTTTGAAATTAGTTGAGGATATTGTCTCTGGTGAGATTTAAATAGTTATGAAAATAAGACAATATGTTAATAAGTTTACTTTTAATAGAATATTATTCCTTGTGCTTAGATATGTGATTAGTTGTGTCAATACGGTAATAGGTTGTTTTATATTAAGTGTATTAGTTGATAAAATTTTTCCATTACCAATAATTGTTTTTCATATTTATTGGTTCGTAATAATAGCATTTTTGTTATTATTTTTTGCAAATTTAGTTTTGAGAATATATCAAACTTTACGTTTTTCTTGTTTGCAACTACAGAAATTTTTGATAATAAAAAACTTATTGAAATCAACCGATGACCTAATAAACGCTTATCAACTTGAAGACGCATTGATAAGTCCAAAAGATCTGAACTATTCTGAGGAATTAGCAAGGGATTTCGTGGAAAATGTAAAAACAATTCTTTCTAAAGTTGACATCATAGAACTTTCTGGACTGAAGAATATAATTAAAGTTATTCCGCTAAATTTAGCACTTTTTGTTATAACTTACATTCTTTATGCAATACCACCGTATGTAATTAGATCAAGCATTCATAAGATTTTATTTACACGTAGACCAGAGATACTAGGAATTTTTATATCACCAAAGAATTTAACTGTACGTTCCGGTGAAGTATGTGAAATTAAAGTTATTGTTGAGAAGGAGTACAGTTTGTATGTACCTGAGTTATTATTGAAAACTTACGGTGATAAGAAGTTTTATAAGGTTAACTTTGAGAAGACAGTAGACTTTGCTGGACGTAAAGTATATGTATATTTGATCCCATCGGTAGAAACTACGATATTATATAAGGTTAAATTCAGAGGTATGGCATCAAAAGTTTATAAAATAGAACCATTAGTTTTGCCGAATATTGTCTCTTTAGATATTAAAGTTACGCCACCGCAGTATACTGGCCAGCCAGTGATAAACATCAATAATTTTTCTGAATTACAATATTTATATGGTAGCAAAGTATCTTTTAGCGCTAAAACAAATAAGGCTATTCAATCAGCATTTTTGTATCTTTATGGGGAAAAAATAAAACTTGATATTGGTACAGATTTAAAGACCGTTTATGGTAGTTTCATTGTTAGACAGGGTACAGAATTGTGGTTTGAATTTGTTGATACAGATGGGTTAATGAATTCAGAAGCAGTAAAGTATAGAATACATATGATTGAAGACAGAGGTCCTAAAATACAAATTATTTCTCCTGAGAACGATATTATTGTAGAACCAAACAGTATGATTCCAATAGTTTATTCCGTTACAGACGATTTTGGAATTCACAAGATAGAAATTGTTTATGAAATAGAAAAAAAAGTGAATAAGACCGTAAAAGAAGTTAAAAAATACCAGAAGGTAGCAACAGAGGATATAGATGAATATTTGTTTGATTTAAGCAAACTTAAATTAGATTTCGGCGATATTATAAAGTATCGTATGATCGTTTATGATAACGACATTCTTTACGGTTACAAATCCGACTTTACTGATGAGCGAAAAATAGAAATATTTAGTTATGAAAAGAAACATCAGTTGATTGAAGAACAAATTAAGAAATTTATAGACAAATCTATAGAATTACTAAGTCAAGAAGTAGAGTTATATGAGTCAATATCAAAGTTAACTACAGATTATATGCCAGATATAAATACCTTAGTGTTTCAAAGTCAAAATATGAATATTCAATATGATATTTTAGAATCTATGATAAAAAATATTCTGTCAGAAATGACAAGCGATCCTTATACTACAGTAGATACAATGATGGAATTTAGAAATTTAAATTATTCAATTGAAACTCTACGTAGTAAACTGAATCCTAAACGAATTGATAGTTTAAAACAGCGAGATATCAGTTCAGCGTTACAGATACAGGACCAAATAATTAATACGCTTGAACGCGCAACTATGCTTAGCAAAGATATAATTAAACGACAAAATATGGAGAATATTTCTAGACTAATGGAAGATAACTTAGGCACAAATAGGAACCTACTTGATGCACTACGAGAATGTTATGACAAAATCTCTGAGGAAGACAGAACAAAAATTTTTAATCTATTATCACAAATAGAGGAAAGACTGAAGAAGATACAAGAAAGTTTGACGAAGTTCAAGGATGAACTTCCGGATGAGTTTGTCAACCGCAGAGAAATAAAAAATTTAGATTTTATAACTCCTATGGATATTCTTACAAACATTTATGGTTTGATTAATCGTAATGATATTAAATCTGCGATAAAACTTGCGGAACAACTGTTAGAACAACTTGAACTTCTTACACAAAATATAAACAAAGTTGCGAAGGAACAAGTTAGTGCTAGTATGTTAGATTTAACTTCAAACTTAGAAAAAGTAGTATCACAGTTGGATAATATTATAGTAGAACAACAAAATGTATATCAGGGAACTAAAGAAATTGATGAGTTCAGAATTTCTGAGATATCAAAATATCAAGAAAAACAGTTCCCTATCTTAGAAAAAAAAAGCGAAGAGATAAGTAAAAATATAGATAACATTATTTTGTATTTAGACAATATCAATAATTTCACAGGTAAAGATGTTTTTAGACAAAACGCAACTTTTGCATCATCAAAACTAAAAGATTTTCAACAAGAGTTAAAAAATGAAAGGTTAATTCAAGGAAGTAAATATTTTGAAGATATAAAATCTATATGGGAACAAAATGTTAAAATAAGTTCAGCGTCGCAACAATATAACCCAGTTTTGTTTTCGTCAACGGTGGTAATAAATCAATTGATAAACGAAGTTGTAGAAATTTTAAAAACAGAACCTAAAATTATATATCCATCAAGGATGAAAGAAAAACAATCAAAGTTGTGCAATAAACAGTCTAATATCGGTATGCAAATGGATGAGTTTATAAAAGAGATTAAGAACTTAGGAAGTAAGAGTTTCATTGTAAACTCTGACGATGTAAATCTTGCAATTTCGGCTCGGGCAGAAATGACGGGTTCGTTTGATTGCTTAAATAGTTTATTAATTCCTAAAGCTATTCAACATCAAAATACAGCGTTAAATTTATTACTTCAGCTAAGAAATAACTTTTCTGACAAACAACAGCAATTACAACAGTTAAGTCAGCAGGCGGGAAAGTCTGTTGCAGGAACCACTCAGTTAAAACACATACCAGGTGGTAAAATTGGAGTTTTAATTGGCAATATAACATTACCTTCTGCGAAAGATTATCGTCCACCTAAAGAAATACGAGAGGAGATAATAAAATCTTTAAGTGAAAAATACCCTGACGAATTAAAACATATTATTGACAAATATTATAAAGAAGTTTTGAAGTAGTGTATGAAAAATATTATTTTGGCTTGTTTAACTATTTTATTGCTTACATGGTTTTTGTACAGTGAAATTCCGATACTAAAACTACTTGAAGCAGGAAAGTTTGAAGAAGTAAGAAGAATTATAAATTCTGCATCTGAAAAAGATCATCTTGTAACGTTTTATAACAGCTTATATCACTTATATTTAGGTGATTACACCAAAGCAGCGGAGTATGTGGTAAGATTTACAAGTTATTCTATGACTGATGAGCAACAATTTTTTGTATCTTACATTTTGAATTTAAAACAAATTTTTTCAAATGGATATAATGAGTATGAAAGTGACCATTTCAAAATATATCTTAAAGGTAGAGATGTTATACTCAAGGACTTTGCTATATTGCAGTTAGAAAAAATCTATAAAACCTTTGGTGAAAAATTTGGTTTTTACCCCGAAAGGAAGGTAAGAATTGAAGTTTACAACACTAAAGAAGAATTTGCTTTTGCTTCAACATTAGGTATGGATATTATAGAAAAAACAGGTGTTGTTGGAATATGTAAGTTTAACAGAATTATGATACTTTCACCTGAATGTTTACCATTTGGATATAGATGGTTGGATACGCTAGCACATGAGTATATTCATTTTATACTTAATCATATTTCAGAATATTCGTTACCGTTATACCTACATGAAGCCACTGCAAGATATTATGATACACTGTATAGATCAACAGAACCTTTATGTTTTTCAGCTGGCAATGTTAATTTGTTACTTCAAGCAAAGATGAGTAACAAAATTATACCTTTTTCTTCGTTTAAAGGTTCTTTGGTATACTTAGATTCACAACAAGAAATAGACTTAGCATTTGTTGAACTTGCAAGTTTTGTTAAACACCTTGTTGAAAATTATGGTGAGAATAATTTTTTACAGTTTATTAAGCATTATAAGAATTACAAAGATGACGAAGATAAATTGTATAATAAAATTTATGGTTTAAAATTTGATAAACTTATGAGTTTGTGGGAAGACAATTTAGAGCTAATGTTTACCAACTTATCTTCTTATCCTGGAGCACAACCTGACTGGAAGTGTATTTATATAAAACAACAGGACGAACTACTAGGCCTTGACCAACGTCAGTATATAGAATTGGGAGATAAATTTTTAGCTAAGAAAGATTATAAAACAGCAATATTTCAATACAAGAAAGCACAAAAGTTTGAGATGTTTAATCCGATTGTTTTGACACGGCTTGCTAAAGCATATCTGGCAGCTAAAATGTATGAAGAAGCAGAAGATATATTGAACCAGTGTATAAGTGCAAATCCTAATTTTGTTGCTGGATATGAGCTATTATTTAATGTCTATTTTGAAAAAGGAGAATATGAAAAAGCACTGGATGTTTATAAACAGATATTGGAGATTAATCCTTTTAATTACAAGATAAGAAAGACGGTTGCAGAAATATATTCTGATCTTGGTAAATTAGAACATGCCATTGATGAATACAAAATTGTTAAAGTTTTAAATCCTACTGATGCAGATGTTGATGTAAGAATAGACACATTGAATAGATATTTAGAGATTAAGAAATTACAACGAAAATAAAAATATGGATTTAAATGTATATCTTCAACTAAGAAATAAAGCATTAATGTTAAAACCAAAGGTTAAGGAAAGTTTCGTAAAACAAAGTCTTACCGAGGATGTGCTTAAAGAATTGTGGTATAAACAAGAGTTAGATCGTAGAAACTTATTAACAACAAGTGGAGAAAAATTAGTTGTTTTATCGCCCGGAGAGAAACATACATTAGCTTTACCTGACTTTATCTCAGCTAAGATTGTTGTTGATGGTAAACATTATGAGGGCGATGTTGAAGTGCATTTTAAAAGATCTGATTGGTTTAAACATAAACACAGTGAAAGGTATAGTAATATTATACTTCATGTGTTCTATGATTATGATACTAAAAGAGAAATAAAAGAGGTAAAGTTTGAGGTATGTTTAAAAGGAAGACTTACTGTTGAAGATGTACAGCTTTATGCTAAATTAACTGAGTTAGATGCAGAATTTAGTGGATCACTTTGTGGTGAAATCTTGATGCCCAAGGATTATAATTATCTTGAAGAACTTATTATTGCAGCTGCTGAGGCAAGGCTATTGCTTAAATCTGAGGTGTTTTCAAGATGGATAAATTTTGACTATACTGAAGAACAAACTTTGTATGAAGAAATGGCAGAAGTTTATGGTTATGTCAATAATAAAGATAATTTTGTAAAATTAGCACGATTGGTTCCAATTAAGAAATTAAAACAAGTTATAAAAAGTTTAAGTGGTTTTAAACCTTTAGAAGTTATTGAATCTATCTATTTTGGTGTTGCAGGTTTTATAGATGACGCTATAATTAAACAGCCAGCAAACTGCTATACTGACAGGTTAGTTAACATTTGGAACATTGTTAAGGATAAGTTTAAGAAAAGACTGTCAATATCCCAATGGAGGTTCTATAAGACAAGACCGGTTAACTTCCCACAAAGAAGAATAGCTGCTTTCAGTAGAACAATATCCAACTTTGTTGATTTTGGACTACATAAAATTTTGAAAAATTTCTTAAACAATTTTACTGAAGAAGAAATTATCAAACATCTTGTAAATATCTTTTATCAACCTTCTGACGGATTTTTTGCACGGCATTGTAGTTTTGATAGTAAACAGTTTCCTAAGGAATATCCTTTGTTCGGGGAAGAAAAAGTTGCTGCTATTGTTGTCAATGTGGTCTTACCATATTATTTCTATCATGCTAGAAAAAATAAAAATGAAACACTTAAGCAGAAAGTAATCTCAATTTATAAAAAACTAAAACTTGTAGAGAAAAATACAATCGTAGAAAAATTTGTATCGTCCATTATACGTTATACAGAATATAGGAAATATTTTTTATCTCATACTATGTTTGTGCAAGGTTTCCTTCAACTTTATAGAGACTTCTGTGAACCTATACATGGTCGTTGTGAAGATTGCTATCTTGTAAGGATTTTAAGGGAAAAAATTAACAAGTTAGATGATGAGTTATATCAGTTTAAATTTATAATTTTATGACGAAAGAAAATATACTAAAAGAAGTACTTAGCGTGTTTACAAGAATTGAGATTTACAAATATGTTAAAAAAATTATTAATAAAATGGTTGACTGTGGATACAACCATTACATAGTAGGAGGGGTTATCCGTGATTTAATCCTTTCTGTTACATCAGGTAAAACTTCGTCAAGTGTAAAAGATATAGATTTAGTTGTAGAAGCAAAAGAATATGATAAAATAGTGAAGTTAATGACTGATATTACGTTTACTTCTCCATCGCGTATAATAAAACATCATAGATTTTTTACCTTAAGTATTTTTATTGAAGAGAACAAAGATGCAGCAATAAGAATAGATGTTTCTATTCCAAGAAAGGAAAAATATCCCTATGACGGTGCTTTGCCTGAAGTAAGTGTTGGTAGTGTATATGATGATATCTTTAGAAGAGATTTTACTATAAACGCTATTGCTTTGCGATATAATATAATTAATAAAAATTATGACTTTTACGATCCTTTCGGCGGAATAGATGACTTAAGGAGGAAGTATATCAGAATACTACATAACAAAAGTTTTTATGATGACCCAACACGAATAATCCGTGCGATACGTTTCTCAGCAAAACTCGGATTTAAAATTGAACCTGTAACTGAAAAATATCTGAAGGAAGCAATGAAAGATAATGTATTACTGAAAATCTCAGATAACAGACTTGTAAACGAGTTTTTGCATATACTTAAGAAGGGTGAGAATTTGCAAACAGTGGTGAAACTGTTTAAACTGTATAAAGTCGCGAATGTATATAGGGAACAACTTGGGGGTTTGTTTTCAACTTTTGAAAAAAAATGTTTAGAAATTGAGTTGGAAAAAGTAAAAGACGATTATGATAGATTCTTTATTAGGCTTTTGTATTTGTTAGAAAATACGTATGGAAAAGTTGCGATTTTAGGAAGGAATAATGCAACTTCAACATTCAAAAATGCAATGGTTTCACTCTACATTCCAAAAATGCAGAGACAGAGGATATACGAAGCAATAAGATTTATTACTAGCAACAAAAAGAAAAACCTGCCACCATGGGTTGAAAAATATATATCAGGTTCTTATAATTTATAGACTTCTCCATTCAGTTAGTATAAAATATCTTATCTTATTTGAAGTGTTATAACTAAAATAAAATTGCAGTTCTTACAACACAGGGGTGATGCAGTTAATTTATTGTAAAATAATAAAATAAGAAACACTCGTCGGTAAATCTAATAGTTTAAACTGTTTGTAAAGAATTTTTAGATAATAGTTGACATTTACCAGTTTTTTACATATATAGAATAATTGGAAGGGGCAACCGATAAAAATAGGATATGTTCTGGCAAATATATGCTTCTAATTATCTAAAAATAGGCGTAAAGTCGTGTAAAATAGTGTAAAGAAAAAATGAAAATATTTTTTTTAAGTCAAAATTTTAAAGTTTACAAAACCTTTACATACGCTGCAATAGTGTCTTTTGTAGTTTCTAAAAACATATTGAATTCAGAGGTATTTTTTAATAATTTACACATTGGGTTTTTGAAAGGTTTAGAAGAAAATGTGAGTTTACAACTACCAATTAAAGATGAACAAATGCCCATACTTATCAATTTTCCTAATCCATTCAAAACTCTCACCTACATATATATTAGGTTGCCCCGAATAACGGATTGTAATGTTAAAATATACGACACATTTGGCAACTTAGTAAGAACATATGAATTATTAGGAAGGGACGAATACATAGTGATATGGGATGGCAAAAATGAAGCACATCAACAAGTTTCCTCAGGTGGATATATTTGTGTGCTTATGTACGACAATATAAAACTTATACGTAAAATTGGATTTATTAGATGAAAAAGATTCACATTATGATAACTTCGGCTATGATGTTTGAAACCTGTGTTAAGGTGGTATTGGTATTATTAGTGAACACAAATATATTACTAGCAGCATACACAGGAGGCCAGCCAGCAGAATTTCTACAATTTGGTGCTTCAGCACGTGCAATGGCAATGAAAGCATTCTTCTCAATTGCTGATGATGCCACTGCTTTATATTATAATCCTGCTGGATTACCTCAATGTTCACGAAAAGAGATATCTGCTTTACATACAGAACTTTTTCCGAATACTCAGACAATATATGACTACTTAGGATTTGTTTATCCGACGATTAAATACGGCGTATTTTCAATAGCAGTTAATCAATTATTGTCAACTGGTTTTGAAAAGATAAAAATTGAGTTTGATCCACAAACATATGATATTGTAAAAATAGAAAACCTGGGAACTTTTGATGATAGACAGATTGCATTAATTTTAGGTTATGGAAAAGATGTAGCAAAACAGATAAATATTGGTCTTGCAGCGAAATATGTTTCTCGTAAGTTAGACGTATATAGCGATATGATGCTTGGCATTGATGCTAATTGTTTAATTACAGGATTCAATTCGTATTTACCACTGCTTAATGTAGCAGTAGGTGTAAAAAATCTTATTTCAATGAGTTATAACACTGAGGATAAATTACCAATTATTTTTAGACTGGGTGCGTCATACAGATTTTTTAAAAGATTGTTAGCAGTAAGAACTGCATATGAGAAGGAAGAATATTTTTATAGATTAACAGTTGGGATAGATTTTGAAAAAAATGTTAACGCAGAACTAAAATGGATGTTAGGCACTGAATATTGGTTGTTTGATTTTCTAGCTTTACGGCTTGGTTTTGAAGGACTAAGTTATCTTAAAGAAGTAACCGCTGGTTTAGGTGGTAGATATAAAGATTATGGAATAGATTATTCATTCGCTTATCATGATTTAGGATTTTCACACAGAGTTTCAGCATCTATGAAATGGGGTAAATCAGTTAAGTTTGACAAAGATGAAGTAATAAAACGTCTAATCAGTGAAGCTATAGCAAGGTATACTGCTGGACAATTTCTTGAAGCGACAAAAACATTGCAGTCAGCATATCAGGTTGATCCTAACAGGAAAGATGTGAAAAAGATGTTAGACAACTTATTATTGATAACCGCATATATAACTTCTGCAACTGAAGATACTGAAGAACATCAAGGTATAAGAAAAGCTGTTCAAGCACTAATGGAAGATGACATTATGACGACAGTAAACGCTTTAAGATATGCATATTACAAAAATCCAGCAAATAAACCTTTACACCAGTTGCTAAACCGTATGGAACAACTTGCAGGTTTACCTTTAACAGAAGCATATAAGGAAGAAATTGCTGGGTGGACCATTATTGACAAAAAGATATATGAAGCAAGAGAAGATGTACTAAACGGTAGGTACACCGATGCTATAAGGAAATGTCAGGAAGTTTTGAATTTAGAACCAAAAAATACTACAGCGCTTGAAATTATGGGTTCGGCATTCTTTATGATGAACGAAGTTGATAAAGCTAAAGCTGTATGGAAGAAAGTATTAGAACTTGATCCAACTAATCGTGTTGTACAACAATTCCTACAAGAGTTAGAATAAATAATTGGAGGATAAAAAGTATGAAATTTATAAAAATATTCTTGAAACAAAATTACAGATTTTGTATAAATAAAAAAATGGATTATAACAATTACAGATATGTGTTGTTAATAATTCTGCTTACCACAATAGTTACACTTTACAGTCAGACACCAACCGTATCTCAACCTAACCCAGAACAACAGATTACACCTACATCTTTACTTGAGTACGAAACTAAAATTGAACAGCAAAGAGCTGAGTATATCCAGAAAAACATATTAGACAAAATTTTTGGTCCAAACAGGTCCACTGTTATGGTTGATATAACACTAGGTCTAAGGACAACTACTACTAAACAGCAAGCAACTGAGAAACGAGTTGATGCTAAACGTAAACTTGGCGATGTTGAATATCTACTACCTGGTATACCAAAACCCGGGTCAATTGCAGAATCTGCAGTGCCAACCGAAGCTAAAGGGGAAGCATCAGGAACTGAAGTTGTTGGTATAAGGACAGAGGTTGTTATTGAAAGACAGACTGTCACAGTGATTTATGATGAAAAGATTAAAGATGATAAAGTTGAACTCGTTAGAGATGCAATTGCATCTTCTATGGGAATAAGAAATCCTCAACGCGATATAATATTTAAGAAAGCTAAGTTTACGACAGGTATTTGGAGTAAGTTTTTAGAGACAATAATTTTACCAAAATACTTTGTACCATTAATAATAACACTTTTAATAATTTTATTCTTATTTGGACCAGTAGCTGAGTTTCTTAGGAACTACATACGTATGTTGAGAGAGCGTGCACCCACTGAGATTTCCATTGATTCAAAACTTGCCCGTGAAGGAGAAACTGGTCCTGAGGGACTAGGTGGACCCGGAGGAGGTACTGGAGGTGTCGGTATTGGTACAGGGATGACCGAGGCTGAACTATCTGAGAAAGAAAAACAAAAGGAGGAAGAAGGTAAATATATACCTTTTAGTTATATTGATGACGATAATATTAAACGTTTAATATATTTAATAGCAAAGGAAAAACCAGAAGATATAGCAATAGTTCTTAGCTATCTTAAGCCTGAATATGTTAAACAGATTATTGAAAGTTTTAAACCACAACTACAAGCACAGGTGGCAGTTGCTTTAGCTCAGGCAAGAGAAATACCACAGCAAGAGGTTATTAGAATGGACAACTATGTTAAAGAACGAATTGATTTTCTTGTTGGTGGTATTCATCATTTGGTAGAATTATTACAAAAGGTAGACAAAACCACAAGGGATAATATACTTGAATATTTAAAAAACGAAAAACCAGAAATTTATCAAAAGGTTAGACCTCAGGTATTTTTGTTTGAAGACATACTTCAAATACCTGATATCACTTTACAGACCATAATACGTGAGTTAAAACCTGAAAACGTTGCACGAGCCTTAAGGAATGCACCACAGCAACTTGTTGAAAAATTTTTCAAAAATATGTCCGAAGGTGCTCAGGCATTGGTAAAAGAAGAGATGGACTATGGCAGACCTATGACAAGGGAGCAAATAGAAGAAGAACAAGATAAAATAATTGAAATAATTAAGAAAATGGAACAGGAAGGGAAAATATATCTTGGAGAACGGGAAAAAACTTTTCGTATTGATGCATCTGAAGTTATGGTTTCTAGACCCCGTGCGATAGAAGAATCACCAGGATATGAATATTATATAGCAGGTATTGATTTTTATCAGCAGGGTGACTATGAGAATGCAATAAATTATTTACAGTATGCAACAGAGCTTGACCCACATCTGTATGAAGCTTATCAATATCTAGGCAACATATATTACGAAGTTGGTATGTATGCTGAAGCACTTGATTATTATAAGAAGGTTGTGGAGTTAAATCCGCAGGATAAAGAATTTGCAGAATGGGTTAAAGAATTTGAAAAATCTATTAGTGTTTCAGCTTAGATCCATGGAGGAAGTTTAAAAAATGAATATATTTGATAAGATAAAAAACAAAATTGTACAGAAAACAAGTCAATTAGACAATGTAAATAAGGAACAGGTTCAGAATCAATCCGAGATAACCTCTACTACAGATGATATGGAACCTGCTCTTGTTAGAGAAAATCTTTATGCTAATATAAGATATTTGGAACAAAAAATACAACAGGAACGCGAAGAGTTAATAAACAAAATTAAATCTGTAGAAGAAGAAAAAGTATCGCTTGAAATGAGGTTAAGTACGCTTGAGCATAAAATTAACACAAATAGATCACATTATGAAAAAGAGTTAGAAAGCATTAAATCTTCCATTGCACAACAGTTACAAAAATTTTCCGATGAATACAATCAAGAGATAATGCAATGGCAAAAAAAATTAGACGAGAAAAATAGTGAGATTGAACAATTAAGGAACAAAGCTGTTTTTGAAGAAGCGCAACATAAAATGATTATGGATAGGAAACAGCAGGAATTTAAGGAAGAGTTAAGCATACTACAGGAAAGAATAGATGCTTTGAATAGGCAGTTGGAAGAAGAAAAAGTAAACTTCAAAAAGAGGTTGTCTGAGAAAGAAGAAGAAATACTAAAATTAAAATCTTTAGTACAGCTTAAAGAACAACAGTTAAAAATTGAAGAAGAGAAATTTCTGCTTGCTGCGAAAGATTTAAATGAAAAACGTATTCATCAAGTTACAGAAATGCAACGGAAGTTTGATGAAAAAATAGAACAATATAAGCAACTTTTGAAATCTAAGGAAGAAGAGTTTATGACGGTTAAATATGTTTTAGAACAAAAGTATTCAGAATGGGAACAACAACAAGAAGAACTTCTGCGGAACCTACAACGTACTAAAGAAAACTATCAAGAGAAAATAAAATCACTTGAGGATGAGTTAAGAAAGTACGAACAAGAATTTGAAAAAGAGTTACAGAAGAAAGATGAAGAAATAAAGCAATATAAAGTAGAACTAATGCTTAAAGAGACACAATATAATGCGTTAATTGAACAAAAGAAGAAAGTTTTGTTAGAAGAAGAACAGAAAATTAGACATCAATTAGCTGAACTTGAGCAAAAGTTCGCTAGGGAATATGAAAATTATAATAATCTTATACAAAGTAAAGAACAGGAGATTACTCAAACGCAACTTTTATACCAGAAACGTGTTGCTCAATTACAAGAAGAATGGAGAAACAAACTCAAAAAATTAGATGAAGAGAAAAAGGAACTTGAAAAAACTATTGTAGAGTTAACTCGTGAACTTGAGAATCTGAAGTCTGCAAAAATAAGAGTTGTTACTGAAAGGAAAAATCTCATTCAACAGGTTAAACTTCAACATGAACAAAAATTAGCTGAGCTTAAGCAGCATATGGAAAACTTCATATCTGAATGTCTGCAAACTAAGGAAGAGTTGGAGAAGTTATATGTTACAAAGGAAAAAGAATTTGAAAAACGTAAAGCAGAACTTGAACGTGTTCTTAATTCTAAAGAAGCAGAACTTATAAAAGCAAAGAGTTTATTAGAACAAGAACTTAAGTTGCAAGAAGCTAAATTGGATATAGTTGCTAAAGAAATTGCTAAAGAAAATGAGCCTCTTTATGAAAAGGTAAAAGACTTAACTGAAGAAATAAAACGTAGAGAGCAAGAAATCGGAAACATAGAGAAGGAGCGAGAAAAAGAAGTTCAACAGATTATTAAAAAATTTGAATTAGTAAAAGAAAATTTAGAAAGCAAGTATAAACATAAGATTGAGGAAATTGAAACAGAAAAAGGAAAATTACAGAATAAAATAGAGACTATTGAACAACAGTCCAAAGAGATGGAATTGGAGTATCAGAGACGGATAGAGGAAATTGAAAAAGAAATAGCTGTTCTGCAGGATGAGATAAAGAAATGTAGTCTTGAATTTGAACGTAAGAAGGAAGAAATTATACAAAATAACAAGGAATCTGCAAAACAGTTAGAAGTAGATATTAGACAGTTTGAAGAAAAACTTAAAGAATTAACAGATGATTATGAAAATGCACTTAAGGAAAAAGTAAAGGAAGTAGAAAGTTGGAATGAAAAAATTTCTGGATATGTTAGGGACAGGGAAAAAGCTATTCAAGAAATAGAGTTTAAATGGAAACAAGAACATGAAATGTTAGAAGAAAAAATTCGTAAGTACGAAAGTGATTTGTTACAGAAAGAATTGCAATATAAAACTGTTATTACCAGTAAAAAGGAAGAATTTGAGAACCTGGTGAAAGAACTTGAACAGAAAAAGAGCGATTTAAATCAACAATTAAGCAAAATTGAAGAGGAGTGTCAATCAAAACTAGTACCGTATCTACAAAGGAGAGATGAATTAATAGATAAATTGACAAAGACAAAAGAAGAATACGACAAAAAATTGATAAATTACGATGAAGAAATTGCAAAACAACAACAGCAATATAATACTTTGGTTGAAGATTACAAGAAACAGGAGGAAGAAAAACTTGCATATGTAAGAGAGTTAAGAAATACACTTGTTAATACAATACAAGACAAAGAACGACAAATTAAAGATTTAGAACAGAAATATAAACAAGAAATTTATGCATTAGAAGTAAAAAAGAACGAAGCAATTGAATATTACACTACTAGGTTTGAACAGTTAAACGCAGAACAGGCAAAATTAGTTGAGGAATTTGAGTTAAAGAAATATGAGTTAGAACATAAGATTGAAGAACTCACTAAACAACTTAAAGATTTACAAGAAAATATGCCCAAGATAATTGCTGAAAAAGAGAGACAAAGAGATGAAATGACAAAAAATTTACAACAGTTAGAACTTCAATATCAACTTAAATTTAAAAATATACAAAAAATGGCCGATACACTGCAGACACGTCTTGAAAAAAGAATCAATTCTTATGCTGAAATGTTAAAATCTATAGAGAAAGAATATGAAGCTAAACTTTTTGAACAGCAAAGTGAAATAGATAGATTGATATCTGAACTACAAGAAAGAGAAAAGAAATTAGTAAATGATATTCAACAGTTAACCGAGGTCAATTTGAAAAAAATTGAAGGTTTACAGCAACAACAGCAGAAATTAATATCTGATATTGCTAAAGTAGAACAGGAAATAAAAGAAATAACTGAGAAGTTAGATGCTGAGATATTAAAACTAAAAACAGAATTTGTTACAAGAAAAGATAATTTTGAACAAGAGTGGGCAATTAGGCAACAGGAATTTGAAGACTTAAAATCGTCACTAAACCATGAGATAGAATCAGTGAAAGCAAAGTTAAAATCTGAAGAGGATATGTATAAACTGAAGTTAGCAGAGAAAAAACAGATGTTAGTAAATGTTAAACAAGAATACGAAAACAAGTATAATCAGTTATTAAATGAATATGAAAATAAGAAAAAAGATTTTACTATTAAAATAGAAAAACTAACTGCAAAAGTTTCTGAACTAGAAGAAGAATTAAAATTCAAACAAGAGCAATTGTTAGAAACAAGAAGGACGAAAGAAGAAGAAATTAAAAATTTAAAGTTAGAACTTGCAAATTGGGAAATCAATGCTAAAGTTGAACAAGAAAAAAGAGAACAGATGTTATTATTAGAAAATCAAAAATTAAAAGATGAACTTGAATTGTTAAAACAACAGCTGGAACAACAACGTGTTTCATATCTTGAGCAATTAAATCAATTGGTATCGCAACAACAAAAAATAGAAGAGGAACTTAAAAATAAAGAAATAATGTTGACTAATGAAATTGAAAAGATTGATACGGAGTTCGAAACTAAAAGAATACAAATGGTATCAGAAATAAATATGTTGGAAAAGAAATTAAAACAAGTAGAACAAGAAAACGATAAGATACTTCAGGATTTGCAACGAGAAATTGAAGATTTAAAAACAAAACGTGCACTGAAAGATATTGAATTACGTTCATTAAAAGAAAAATTTGAATTTGAATTAAGAAAAATCAGTCTTCAATATCAGCAGCAAAGGGATAAAATTATTCAAGAATTCAATAGAGAAACCGAAATGCTTGTGGAAACCATAAAAACTAAGGAAAACGAACTAAATTCCTTACAAGTAAGGTATAATATCAGAATACAAAGTATAGAGGATGAGAAAAAACGAAGACAAGAATTTGTTGAAAAAGAGTTATCCAGGTTGAATATTGAATTAGAAGCACTAAAGAATAGATATAATGAAAGAACTGAACAATTTAGGCCAAAAATTACTTCATATGAACAAACTTTAAATAATCTTAAAGGTGAAATTAATGATTTAGTAACAGCTTATGAAAATGAGAAGCAAGGGTTCATAATGAGTAAAAAACAACTGAAAGAAAAATTAGAAGATGAAATAAGAATGCTTAAAGTTATGCTTAATAATTATAAAAATGGTATAAGTGAATTATTGGAAAAACTTGATACGAAAATAAAGTTAGAACAGGATTTGTTAACAGATAAAGACAAAGAGTTACGTGTAGAAAGACAAATTAGTAATATGGTTCAAGAAAAACTTTCAAAGGTAAGTTTTACTAATAAAGATGTGACGGAAATTAACAAAGAGGAACTTTCACGTGCTATACAATTGTTTGAGATGAAAAACTACAATCTTGCGCTAAAAGAATTTTTGAAATTAGTAGAATATGATGATAAAAACGAAGTTATAAACCAGTATATTGCTTTATGTTATTTTAATATTGGTAATTTAGAAAAAGCAAATGAATTTGCAGCAAAAGTGCTCGAGATAAATCCTGATAATACTGTCGTCAAATCCTGGTTCAAAGAAATTAATAAAAAGTAAGGTTAAAGTATTAAATAAGGAGGACTTATAACAATGGCAGAAGAAAAAAAATTACCACAAATACCTAAACCGCCATTGCCACAACAAAACAAGCCGAAGGTTGAAAATGTACCTAAGTCGCCATTAAGCCAGCCGTCAGGTAAGATACCACCTGCTCCAAAGTTAACTCAGCAAACATCAAAGATGGTGCAACAACCTTCTAATGTTACGTCTGGTGTATTGTTCTCTCAGCAACAGACCAGTGTAATGCCACAGTTTAGTTCTGTTTTGGAACAACGGTTGTGGGAAGCAGAACAGGCAAAACGTCAGATGGAAATACAATTACAAGAGTTACAAAGGATGCTTCTTGAAGAACGAGAAAAATTGATGTTACAGACAATAAAATCAAAGGAAGAGGAAGCACTTGCTGCTAAAGTAGAAGAAAGTATACGTGATATACAAGAGCGTTTACAGAGAGAAAAACGTGAGAAAGAACTTATAGAAGAGAAAGAAAATCTGAACAGAAGAATAAAGGAATTAGAAGAACGGCTTGCTAAAGAACGTGAGACATGGATTGAAACATTAAAAACGCAACTTGGCCAACGTGATGTTGAACATCAACGTGTTGAACAACAGTTTCTTAATAAGATACGTGATTTAGAATTACGATGGCAAGAAGAAAAAAGTAAATTCCAGATACTTTTAAAAAATAAAGAAGAAGAAATTGCTCGTGTAAGGAATGAATACAAAATGTTAGAAGAAAAACTCAAAGCTGATGTAGAAAGACAAATTTCTGAATATAAATTTCAATATAAAAATTTTGAGACAGAAATTAAACATTTAAAAGATATGTTAGAACAAAAAGAGAAAGAAGTTTTGAGTTTAAAATCACAGATTGCAATGGTACAATCTGAATCTAATGTTAATAATGATAAGTTAACATTTGAAATTAAGAAACGTGATGAGCAAATTTTAAAAATGCAAGGAATAATAGACAATATGAAAGCAGAGTTACGAGTATTAAAACAAGAGAAGGAAGAACGTGAGAGAGAATATTTTGTACTGAAAACGCAAATAGGTATTTTACAGGCAAGACATAAGATTGAATTAGAAAAAGCTACTCAACAACGAATAACAGAAATAAAGCAACTTCAAGAAAAGATTGATTCTTTACAAAATTTGATAATTCAGAAGGAACAACTTTTAGGACATCTAACAGAAGAGACTAAAAGAAAAGATGAAGAAATCATTAAAAGAGATGAACGTATTGCCCAAATTGAAAAACAAATTAGCAATTTCATTAAAGAAGGTAATGAACAGAAGGAAATGATAGAAAAATTAGTTAAAGAAAATGATGCATTAATTTTACAAATAGAAAAATTAAGAGAAGAGAAAGAAAATATAGTACAGCAATATCAAAAGAAGTACGAAGAGTTAAGGAACAATTATGAGAGTTATAGTAAAAAATTAGATGAGGAATTAAATCAAAAAGTTGCTAAATATGAACAACGTATTGCAGAGATTGAACAGTTAAACAGACATTTATTAGAAGAAAAGCAAAAAATAATTAATGATTATGAAATACTAAGGAAAAGTTTTGAAGATGAAGTGAATAACCGTTTAAATTCAAAATTAGCAGAATATCAAAAATATATTTCTCAGCTTGAAACAACAAACAAACATTTATTTGAGGAAATTGAAGAAAAAGAAAATATTATAAACAGTCATTTATCTAAGTACAAAGAGTTGAAACAACAGTATGAAGAAGCAGTGGCTAAATATCAGCAGGAATTAGTAAAAATTAAGGAAATGGAAGAGAATTATGAACAAACTTTACAAATATTAAACGAAAAATTAGAGAAATTGTCAGATGAAAAGTCAACGTTAGTGGAAGAGAATAACAAATTAAGAAACGAGCTACTAGTTTTGAAAAATGATAAAGACAATCTGATGCAACAAGTATTAGATTTAAAAAATATTGAGAGTTCATATAATGATGTTCGTTCAAAATATGAGAATCTTAATAATGATTATCAACTTTTGATAAAGAAATACGAAGATTTGAAAATAGATTTAGGTAAACTGCAGAATGAACTTGAAAGTTCTAAGCGAGCAGTTGAATTAAAAGAAAACGAAACTGCGGAATTACTTACAAAATTGTCAGAAGCAGAACGAAAGATAAAAGTTTTACAAGAAAATTACGAAGCGGAAAAGAGTGAAAAAGATAAGATGAGAGATGAAATTTCAATGTTGAAAGAAAAAATTGAAGATTTAAAACAAACTATGAATAAGGAAAGAGAATTATATACGAAAGAAAAGATAGAATTAGAAGAAAGAATAAAAAGCTTATCAGAGAAGGAAAACATGCAAATACAAAAAATCAAAGAATATGAGGATAAGCTTAAGGGACTAAAAGATAAATTTGAGTCTGAAAAAAATAGGATTGTTCAGCGTTATACAGAAAAATTAAACGAGATCGAAAAGCAACACGAGGAAACTATAGATAAGATAGACATCGCATGGAAAGAAATTTACGCAAAACTCTTAAATGAATATCGCGAGATGGAAAAGATAATTAATTCAAAAGAAGAAGAAATTGCAAAATTAAGGACTCGCATTGAAACCTTAACATTAGCATCTGATATTAGAAATAAAACTGTAGAATTCAAAGATACAAAAGTGGTAGAAGAAGAAACAGTTACAAAGCAAAACGGAACCGTAGTAGTGAGATATCCCGTGAAAAAAGGGTTTTTATCAAAAATATGGGATTGGTTGACTAAACCTGTTTTAAAAATTTAACAATTTTTAAAGATTGAATTCATGTTTTTGTTATTATATATTATCTTCAATAAGGCATTTTAAATTTCCTTTAATAATTACTTACCTTGTCAAGATAATGCTTAAGTGTATAATTAGCATTTTTATTGTCACAATGTTGCTAAATCTTAGAAGTTGGTGCGAAGTTATGAATAAGAAAGAAATGTTTTTCATAGCAGAACAAGATGAAAGGTATTTTCTAAGAAATGGCCTTAGGGTTTTACTTAAGAAGTCAACATTTTTACCTTTAGTGTCAATTCAAGTTTGGGTAAAAGTTGGTTCTATTAATGAAACCGAAGATATCAATGGAGTTTCACATTTCCTTGAACATCTTGTATTTAAAGGTACAAAAAGTTATAGTTTAAAAGAAATAAGTAAAAAAATAGAACGTTACGGTGCAGTGTTAAATGCGGGGACATCAAAGGAATTTACTGTTTATTTTGTAGATATACCTAAAGAAGGCTTAGAGGAAGCGATAAAAATACTTTCGGAACTTGTATTTGATGCAACTTTTCCAGATAATGAACTGGAAAATGAGCGTAATGTTGTTATTGAAGAAATTAAACGTTATGAGGATACTCCGACGAATATACTTTATGAAAATTTTAATAAACTTTTATTTCAAAAATCTGCATATAAATGGCGAGTAATAGGGAAAGAAGAAAATATTAGAAACTTAAGTAAGTCGCAAATTATTAAATACTATAAATCTTTTTATCAACCAGCGAATATGATTATAAGTATTTGTGGAGATATAGAATATGATAAGACCAAGGAACTTATTGACAAATATTTCAACTATAATTTAGTGAGCCCAGATAGTGATATAGGTGTGCGCAACCCGCCACTTTATGAAGAAATTATTCCAGCTGCAACTGAGATAAAAAAACATAAGGTACAACATACTTATTTCATCTGCGGTTTTCTTGGTCCAAAAATTGATGATAAACATCAATATACAGGTGAAGTTTTATCAATTATTTTAGGTGAAGGTTTATCTTCAAGGTTATATCAAAATTTAAGGGAAAAAAAACAACTTGTATATGAAATAAGTAGCGGATTTTATACACAAGTTGGCCCTTCTGTTTTTTATATAACCGGTGTATGTGAACATAAAAATTTTGAAAAGACAATAGAAGAAATTAAAAAGATACTTGATGATGTTAAAAATAATGGTGTTACTAATGCTGAATTAGAGAAAGCAAAACATATCATTGTGACTAGATGGTATTTTAATAATGAAACTGTACATTCTAAAGCGTCTACCTTAGCTTGGTGGGAGATGTTTATGTCGTTAGAAGAACTTAATTCATATTTGGAAAACATAGGTAAAATAACTAACAATGATATAAAACATTTTTTAAATCTGTATGCAAAAGACCTTGTAATTTCGGCGTTAATGCCAGAATGAATTGTAAATTTTTTTTCCTATTTTGTTTTTTGATTATGAACACGCAATTAATTGGCAAGGTTAGAAAAGACATTTTAGATAACGGAGTCATATTTATCCACAACTATAACACGGAACAACCTATTGTTTCAGTGGTTATCTTTATCAAAATGGGTGCAGTATATGAACCACTACATTTAACTGGAATTTCAGAACTAGTACAAGCAACTATAACAAAAGGTACGAAAAATCGTACAGCCAAACAAATTGTTGAAGAAATTGAATCATTAGGTGGAGAAATCTCAGCAGATAGTGATACTGATTATTCAACATTATCAATATCTGTTGGTAGCATACACTATGAGAAAGCAATAGAAATTCTTCATGATGTATTTACTAATCCAATATTCCCTGAAGAAGAAGTTGAGAAAGAAAAAATGAATATTATAGCAGGAATTATCGCACGTAAAGATAGAATTTTTAATGTTGCAATTGACGAACTGCTATTAAATATTTATGGTAAACAACATCCTTATGGGAGACCACCAGAGAGAATTATAAGGACAATAAGGAAAATTAAACGAGAAAATTTACTTTCATGGTGGGAAAAATTCTATGGAATTGACAACAATTTACGAAATATTGTTATAGTTGTAAGTGGAGATGTGGATTTTCTATATGCTAAAGAAATAATAATGAAATATTTTAGTAGTATAAGAAGAACTCAATTACCTTTCATACAAGATTACAAGTTGCGTTTAAAGAGAAAATATGTTAGTCGTAAGGTACATTTTAAACAAGCTTATCTGATGTACGGATTTTTAGCACCAGCGGTAGGTATAACAGATATAAGAGAATTTCTATCACTAAAACTGCTAAATTTATATTTAGGTGGTGGGATGAGTGGTAAGTTATTTGAAATACTTAGAGAACAATATTCACTTTGTTACGAAACAAATAGTTTTTATCCTACAAGGATATTAGATTCACATTTTGTATTTTATTTAGGTTTAGACCACACTAGGATTGAATTAGCAAAAAACAAAATAGAAGAGATTATTAATCTATTAAAAGGTGGAAAAATATTTGATGAAAAAGATTTGGAGGAAACTAAGAAAAAATTTAGTGGTAGATATTTATTAGACCATCAAACAAATGCACGTCAAGCTTGGTATTTAGGTTTCTGGGAGATAGTTGGTTTAGGTTATGAGTACGATGCTAAATATATTGAAGATATAAAAACTGTTACTTTAGATGACATACATAACACAGTAAACAAAATTTTTTCTAAAGAAAAAGCAGTGGTTGTAGAGCTGATACCAAAGAAGAAATAGAACATAATTTGTGAAGAGTACAGTAGTCTACAAACTTTCCTTAGTTATATTCTTGTATACTGTTTTGGCTTCAATTTCTAAAACTGAAGATTATGGTGATATATATATAGACACACTGCTTGGAGAGCCAACATATTTAAACCCTGTACTTGCCAGCGATTCTGCTTCAGCTGCTATTAATTCCTTGGTTTATAACGGTCTGGTTAAATATGATAAGGATTTAAGCTTAATAGGTGATTTAGCAGAAAAATGGAGCATATCCAAAGACGGGAAAGAGATAGTATTTTACTTACGAAAAGATGTTCGTTGGCATGACGGTGAAAAATTTACAGCTTACGATGTTAATTTTACCTATGAAAAGATTATAGATCCTAAGGTAAAAACTCCGTATTCTTCTGATTTTGAATTGATTACAAAGTGTATAGTTATAGATCAGTACACAATAAAATTTATCTACAAAGAACCTTATATCCCAGCATTAGAATCTTGGGGGATAGGAATTATACCAAAACATATTTTTGATAATAGCAAATATGATTTTAATTCACATCCAGCAAATAAAAAACCTGTTGGGACTGGGCCTTATAAGTTCTTAAAATGGGTCACTGATGAAAAGATTGAACTTATCGCAAATGAAGATTATTTTGAAGGTCGTCCATATATTCAAAAATATGTTTTTAGAGTAATACCTGATCAAAGTGTACAATTCTTAGAACTTTTAAATGAAAGTATAGATTCAATGAATCTCACTCCTGAACAGTTTTATGCATACCCTGAATTTTTTAAAAATTACAATAAATTTTCTTATCCATCATTTTCGTACACTTATTTAGGATTTAACTTGAAACATCCGTTATTTAAAGACAAAAAAGTGCGGCAAGCAATCGCTCATGCAATTAACAAACAAGAGATTATTTCAGGTGTTTTGCTTGGCAAAGGTAAACCAGCAACAGGACCGTTTCCACCACAATCCTGGGCATACAATGAGGATGTAAAGGATTATGAATACAATCTTGAGAAAGCTAAGGAACTGTTGAAACAGGCAGGTTGGAAATTTAACATTGAAGAAAATATTTTACAACAAGAAGTACTGATTGATGGCAAAAGTAAAAATGTAAATTTTGAATTTACTTTGATTACAAACCAAGGTAATAAAATAAGACAATTGGTTGCAGAGATTATTCAGCAACAGTTAAAAAAAGTAGGTATTAAAGTTAATATACAAATTCTTGAATGGTCGATATTTATTAACAATTATATTGTACCACGAAATTTTGACGCTGTGATACTTGGATGGTCTCTTTCTCGTGACCCAGATCAGTATTCAATCTGGCATTCTAGTCAAAGAGAGCCTGGGCGATACAACTTCGTAAACTATGTCAATCCCGAAGTTGATAAACTTTTAGAACTTGGCAGAAAAGAATATAATTTTGATAATAGAAAAAAAATATACAAAAAAATTCATAAAATAATTCATCGTGATATACCATATGTTTTTCTTTACTATCCAGAATCTATGCCTGTTGTTCATAAGAGGATAAAAAATGTTGAGGTTAGCAAAATAGGTATTGGCTGGAATTTTATTAAGTGGTATATTCCGAAAGAAGAACAAAAATATAAAATTCAATGGTAGACTAAAACGTGATTTTTATCACACTTGTTGACTTTAATTTATACATTTTATACATATAGTAATAAACAAAAACAAATTACATTACATAATTGGAGGTAGAGATCAAATATGAAAATAGGAAAAATTGTAGCAATAAAAGTTTTAACATTATTGTATCTCTCTACTTATTGTTTCTTGTCAGAGGGGGAATCTACAAGCGTTGTCTTATCTAGTTACAAAGGTAAAGTAGAAATACTTGTTGAAGGTAAGAAACTGTCTATAAAAAAAGGTATGTTACTCAAGGAGGATTACATAATAAGAACAGGTAAGGATAGCATGGCTGTCCTAATTTTCCAGGATGGTAGCAATATTGTTTTAGGTGCTAATTCAGAAATTAGTTTAAGACGATTAACAAACAACGATACTACTTTAGATTTAAAGAATGGTAGGTTGAAAGCAGAGGTTACCCCGAGACAACCTGGACAAAATTTTGAAGTTAGAACTCCGGTTTCCGTAGCATCTGTTCGCGGTACTAAGTTTATGTTAAGTTTTGAAAATGGAATATCAGATTTAATAGTTATAGAAGGTAATGTTTTGTTTTCAGACAATTTGGGTAATACTACCGAAGTAAATGAAAACGAAAGTTGTAATGTTACCGATGCTGGACTTGGCCAAAAGTCAGGTGTAGATAAAGATAAACTTAACGAATTGTTAAAAGAATTTGAACATAAAGAAGAGGTTTTTGAAGAGAAGGACATCAGAAATATTGATAGATTAAAAGATGAATTGCGAGATTTTATTAATGATGTTAAAATGGAAAAATACTATCTTTTAGAGACAGTCCAACAAGTGAAAGATGCTGATTTTGAGACAGGACGAACTTTACGTGATATACACGGTAATCTTACACGAGTAGAACAAGTTATCTCAAGAAATAAAGATAATGCTGTGGAGTTTATAAATATTACAAAACGTGATATGTACAAATACAAAGGATATTACTCTAATTACGCTTCAGAAGTTGCTTCCAACAAACCAAGGATTGATATTTTAAAACTTGGTATAGAATTTAACCAAGCACTGCCAGAAAAAATTTCAGAATGGCCTGGTTTTATTGCTGAAAAAAATAAAAATGATAGTCTTGATTTCTATCCTACAAGAGTATATTGTGAATTTACACATAAAGCCAGTAATAATTTAAACGATAGTTTCCTCCAGGAAGTAAAATTTAACAAAATTTACGAGAATGGCAAGTGGAAACTTGACGGTGAGGGGAAAATACAAATTTCTAACGGTAATGAAACCTACGAAGTAGATACAGACTATGACGAAGAAGTGAAAGGTAAACTACCTGAAGGGAAAAGTAAGGATGAAGATGATGGTAAACTTTGGGGCTGGGCTGAAGGTCCGTTACCGGTTAAAAAAGACATCAACGGAGATGGTATAGTTAATAACAAAGATATTTTATGGTTACAAAGTGAAGTTTACTTGATAAACAACAATGGTGAGATTTTAAGCCCATCATATTTTATTTCTGGTGGTTCAAAAGATCCGTTCACTATGCTTAAAGAAATTGCGTTTGAAAGTATAGTTTTCGTAAGAAAACCAGATGGTCAATTTAGTGGTCCAGGTGCAAACTTTTTTAACAAAAACATAGATCTTGTTATTACACCGGACATCATTGTTGCACTGGTTAAACAAATAGCACCATCGTTAGGTAATTTAGATATTGAAACTGAAAATTAAAAAATAAAGTCCAACTAAGAGGGAGAATTTATGAAAAAAATATTCACATATTTATTTATTTTTTATTTTTCGTTGATTACAAATTGTTTTTGTGAAACTCAATTACCACAGGAAATTATTGACTTAGGTTTAAATTTTATAGAAAACCCTGGGGATTTGTTTTTTAACTTACAACAAAATATAGAGGATTGTTCACCACTTCCTGCAGGACAAATTACGGGATTGAAAAATAAATATTTTGGTTTTGGATTTAATTTATTTCCAACGTTGTTACCAACAACATTAGGAAATATTTCTTTTAAAATAAGATTTAACAAAGAAAGAAATTACATTCCACAAATTGGTGCAATATTTGGATTTGGTAGAATTCTTGCACTAAACTTGATACCATCTAAGAATGAAAACGGAGATGAAATACCTAAACCAGAAAATAATGTATATTATTATGGTTTAGTATTATCAAAAACTTTTGAGAACACAGTTTTATATTTAGGAGTTAAACATTCCGAATTCTTATTAAAAGTAAAATTTGCTGAAGAATTTGAATTTTACGGAAGTATATTAAACGAATTTAACTTTAGAATTAACGATACATTCTTGTTCACAGGGATAATGTTGCCAACAGAAAAGAAAAAACTTATCGTAGCACAGATGGGGTATGGTTTGAAGTATAAGAAAATTGTCGCAAGGCTCGGTGCTGAATATAGTCATTTACGATTGGGCCTAGATATATTTCCTGAAGGATTATTAGTTTTTCATCCATACATAGCGTATAAATGGGAATTTTAATTAGTTATAAATCTAAGTCTCATATATGTAATAAGGAGAGAAACCTAATGAAAAAAATAAAAATTCTCAGTTCTATTTTAATACTTAAAAGTTTTATTTTTGCAGAGAAATGGTTACCTTATTATTCATTTAATTTTTCTGAAGGAGTATATTTACCTTCTGTTGGCAAATGGGGTTGGACTACTATTTTATCAAATGATATTGGTTTTATTGTAAAACCAGTTGATAAACATACGGGTATGTTTTATTATCAGTTAAAATACGAAGGTCCTGGTCTTAAACGTCAAGAAGGGGAACAGTTTGAACAAAGAATGATGGGACATAGTTTAGTTTTGCAATATAGTTATCAATATGCCAAGTTTATTTTTAAGACAAGACTTAATTACGGATATGATTTTTGGCGTACAGGGACAAACGAATTATGGGGTCTTGGTTTATACGATAATGAACGGATAGGTTTTACAGAAGAAGTTGAATACCAAATTAGTAATGAGTTTAAACTAAAGACTCAACTTGGTTATAACTTCATAAAATTTCCTAACTATACAAACTTGATTGAAGAGTATATTTCTGGTTCAGAAGAAACAACTGCTGGTAAACAGGATAATCATATGTTTATATTAGGTTTAAAGGGTAACTATAAGATTCATAATTTCGGTATAACTATGACTTTACAAAATTTCGTAAAACAAAATGTTTTAAAAGAAACAGGCATATATTCTGACGAGAAACAAAAAGATTTTTCTTTGAATGTTAGCTATTATCCTGAGATTATAAAATTAGCAAAATTTATTTCTTTTTCTCCATACTTTTCGGTAAAGTATAAAGATTCAAACCAAGCGTTTCTATATCTAACATCATATGACATCACAACTTCAACACCGCAAGTTATAAATGATTATTATGATTACACTAAATTTATTATTTCATTACCTGTGAATTTTTATCTTACAAAAACAAAAGTTTTAACATTTGCACCAGAGGCTGAGTTTACTTCGTATCTGTCGAGGCAGCCAAGGGATAGAAATAATAATTTTATTATGGATGAAAAACAACGAAACCAACTGACTTTACTATCTTTAATTTATTCAACACAAAGTTTAGATCAACATAGGAAGTTATCTCTATTCTATACATATCAACATCAAACATCAAATATGAAGTTTGAAAAATACTATCCATATAACTATACTGGGCATTATTTTGGTATTAAATTTACATATAGTTATTAATTTCTTTTATGAACCTGAAATTAAACTGTGGAACTTAGGAAAGTTATAAAGTGTACCTAGGTAGAAAAGAGAAAGTTTTATTATTCGTTCTTTTAATATTTTGTTTTTTTTCTTGCCAAGGGCATATCTTATCTGCACCTCATATTTCTGGTAGGTACTTAAAGGGTCAACCAAGAGATAGTGTTAAAGTATTACCGGATGTATCCCACCTGATAAAAAAAAGAGCACCTGCTAAGGATATTGCGAAAACTATCGGTTCTGTTGGTACCAAAAAAGTTGCAGTAATAATCGTAGATTTTAATGACAAAAAATTCACTTCTGGTTGGTATACAACAGCAAATCAAACTTTTACACAGCTTAAAAATTATTACAATGAAGTTTCTTATGGTCAACTGAAACTTGAAATTACATTTTTTTATAACGGTGGTACAACAGCAATTTTAACAGGGCAGGAAGTCGCATATACAATGCCAAAAAATATGAGTTACTACGCTCAGAATACGGAAGAAAGTTTGAGCCAACTTGTGAAAGATGCTATAATAAAGTCTGGCGTCAATAAACAAAATTATCACTGTGTTATGGTTCTTCATGCTGGGTATGGTGCGGAATCGACTGATTTAAGTAATATTTGGTCAGTATATGTAAATTGGGAAAAAGATGCGCCTGCTGTTAATGGTTTTTTTGACGGAACAATAGTACCTGAGAAAGAACTTAATGCATCTCCACTAGGTGTTGTCTGTCATGAATTTGGACACCAGCTTGGTTTGCCTGATTTGTATTATCCAGCACAAGATGGAAATCAATATTCTATAGTTGGTATATGGTGTTTAATGGATGCTGGTTGTTGGTTAGGAAATCCTGCAGGTTCACAACCTGCACATTTATCTGCCTGGTGTAAAAAATTCCTTGGTTGGGTAGAACCGATGGTTGTGTCAACTACAACGAGGAATGTCCAACTTCCTTATGTTGAGGTATCACCTTCAGTGGTAAAGATAGAAATAATCACTGCTGATGACTCCACGCAGGAATACTTTTTGCTAGAGTATAAGAGGAAATTAGCTTTTGACAGTTCTTTACCAGGTGAAGGTATTTTGATATGGCGTATTGATGATCGCATTGCAATGGATAGAAATAGACTGGAAAGAAATGATATAAACTCAGGTATTCCACATTTAGGTGTAGATTTAGTTGAGGCTGACATGACGAAGATTAATAATAAAAATTTGGGTGAGCCAACCGATGTGTTTACATCTGGAATGTCATTTATCCCTTCGGACTACAATGTTTGGGCGTATAATGGTGAGCCAATACCTACTTTTGTAATGGATATAGCCATAGAAAATCAATATGCAAAATTTAATATTCTTTATCAGTTAGAGATTAAAAACCTTGCCTCTGGTGAGGTTAAGATTGGTAATAATTATACATATCCAGGCAGGATAATGGTTATAGGTTTTAATCTACCACAAGATGATGAAATTGAGATATTAGTTTATAACATTTCAGGTAAACTTGTTAAGAACTTTGGTAAAAACTTTTATCCTGCTGGGAATAATTCAGTTCAATGGTGGACAATTGACGATAATAATGAAAGACTCTCTCCAGGGTTGTATTTTGTAGTTGTCAAAGGTGAGACTATACATAAAGTTGAAAAGTTTATAATTAAGAAATGAAAAAAATATTATACACTATACTTTTAGTATATCTGTGTTTTGCAGAACAAGTTGAAATTCTTAATCTTCCTGTTGGGAAAAGTTTTTCGTTAGCTGGCGAGGTATCACTTGTTGACAGTGGAGCGTTTAGTGTTGTTATGAACCCATCAATGTTAGCTATGGTACAGTCAGGATTCAATATTGAATACAACAAAATACTTTATTTTGCGGATACAAGTTATGACATTTTTGGATTTTCATTTAAAGAAAGGACAGCAGGTGTTGATAATTCTGTTGCAGTAGTATTAGGTAAGTTCACTTCAGGAAAAATAAAAGTAAGAAATATTGAAGGAGAACTTACGGGAGAAGAAGCTGAGTATTCTACAACTTTAGCAGCGTTTGGTTTTTCTTCAGTATTAACTTCAGGTAAGAAGTATCACTTATGGTTAGGATTATCAGGATATGGCTTACGTGAAAGTATTAATACAAATTCACAATATTGGGGAGGTAATATTGGCTTATTATATTTATATCGGTTTGGTGGAGATGTATTTAAATCTTTAAAGATTGGTGCTGTTGTAAGAGGCCTTGGTACAAATAGTAATTTAACGCATAGTGAAGCTTTAGGTCTTGAGCTAAAACGGATAAAATTTATTATTGGTTATGAAAACTATATTCAGAAAAAGTTAGATGATAATCTAAAATTTGGTATTTCAGCAAATGTTTACAGTAGCAAAGATCTTAAAAACAGTGTAGTGCTAAATTTGGGATATGGTTTAGGTAACTATATAGAAATATATAGCAGTGGTATCGGGATAAAAATTAATAGAATCGTTTTTGATTATTCATTCACACAACACAAATACTTAGGTAATTTGCATGGTTTACTGGTTAGTATAAAATTAACGCATTAGCGTGATTTAGTTTAATACATATCTCCTAAAATACAGTATAGTACCAAAAATGAAGAAAACGATATTAGGTATCCAGACGGATACCATAGGGTTGATAATGTTTAACTCACCAAATGTTCTGCAAAATGATAAAGAAGTCCAATAAACAATTAATGCAATTATTGTATATACAAAACTTGTAAGTTTGCCGTATTGTGAAGAAGTAGTTTTACCAAGCGAGATTGAGACCAACATTATAATAAAATTTAAGGACGAGATAGCATATCTAAAACTAATCTCAGCTATTATTCTGTAAGTTGATTCTCCTTTATAGGTTAGAATTTGTATTGCGTGTTTCAATTCCGCAATGTTTAGCTTATCCAATGGCATTGATGAGAAATCATAACGAAATTCTTCAATATCAATGGGTAGTTTATAAAGGTATTCATTATAAAGTTTTTCACTAATAATTGTGGGACCAGAAAACTGTCTTATCACACAATTTTTAAGTTTTAGTGCTGAATTAATTTTTTCGCCCTCAGGAGAATATAATTGTTGAATCATATTCCTGTTACTACTATCATATTGTTCAAGAAGAAAAGAATAACATTTTTTTAACTTCCTATCATATTTTTCTATGAAGACATATGAATATCCATTAATGTAGCTTACATAAGATAATGATTTTAAAACATCAGTATCAACTTGTTCATTCTTTATTTTTTCATGGAAGAAAGTATACGCATTGTTAAAAAGTTTAGTTGCAACTTTGTCATGTAAAGCGAAAGAACTAATTGACAAAAATATACCTGCTATAAGTAAGATGGAAAAAAACCTTCTTAGATTTACACCAAGAGTTTGTATTGAGATTATTTCTCTTGTGAACACAAAATTAGTTACAACTAATAAAGTTGAAAGCATAATTGATAGAGGTAGAGTTTGTGTTGTCCATAGTGGGACTAATAAAGTTAAGTAATATATTATATTTAAAAATGGTGTTTTGTAAGTTATAAAATCACCTATTTGCCAGAAAAATTCTGACAACGCAAAAATCGTTATAAATAAAAATTCTATCGGTATAAAATGTTTAAAAAATTCTATAATCAAATATTTTTTTAGTGTTGTCATTTGGAAAACAAATGGAGTAAAAATGCTATCATAACTAAAAGTATATTTGGTAATTGCATGATTATGTGAGCAATACTGAAATCAATAACTAAACTATAATTTTCGATAAATGACATACTTGTTGTTAACAAAAAGTAATAAATTGTTACAATTCCAATGGTAGAAGCAAAACTAAGCGGTTTTGCACCACGTTTAATTTTTAATCCTAACACAGTACCAAGCAGTGAAAAACTTAGTAAACTAAGAGATATAGAATATCTTAAGGTGAATTCAGATAAGATGTAAGTTTTTCTTTTATTGTTTGTTTCTTTTATAAATTCGGATATGAGTTGTTGGGTAGTTAATTCGCGTAAGCTGTATGTTTTTGAAATAAGTTTTTTCATGTAATCGTTATATATGATATATTTATAATTCCCGAATTTCAAAAATGTTACTGAAGAATAATCAGATTTTGATGCAGTGATAGATGTACCATTATAAAGGTCTAAAATTAAGTTATCATCACTATCGTTATATACATATGCATTTTCAGCAAATATTGTTTGTATTGAATTATGTTCCTCAACTGGTGTGTAAATCATTATGTTTTTAATTAACATCTTATTGCCAAGATCTTGTGTTTTTTTCACTATAATTTTTTTATTTTGTATAATAAGAGTTTGGTTATCTGAAAAATTTACAGATGGTCTAGAAGTTACAAGTTCAGAGTAAGTAGTTCTGAACTCTTTGTAACTTTTAGGTACAACATTGTTGTTAAAATAGATCAAACCTAAGGACAGAATTAAGATCAAGAGAAACAATTTCAGGAAAAAAAATAGGCGATTAATACCAAGTGTCTCTACTACTAACAATTCTTTAGTCTCGTTCATTGTTGATAATGTAATCAAGATTGATAATAATATGGTTATTGGAATTGTTAGTGAAAGTACAGACGGAAATAAATATGTAAATAGTTTTATAGAATAAAGCAGTGGTGTTTTATGTGCAACTATTGAATAAATTAATTGGTACACATAGTTTAGTAACAACAAGATAGATAAAATACTTAGATAAATAAAGAGGTTTGCAATAAAATTTTTAAATATATATTTTTCAATTACTTTCATTTCAAGATTTTTTACAAAATATGTAAACTAATTTGTAGATTTTGTATAAAACATATTAAATTGCGATATAAGTTGTTATCTTAAAAATAGTTTTTATTATCTAAGTGAAAAAACTTATTATTTTCTTTTCGACAATTTGGATTAGTTTGTTTGGCCAGGTTGCTCAAGAAGAATTGTTTAAATTTGACCAGAAGAAATGGAACGAGACACGAACTCGTATTGAAAATAACCAACCATTATTTGAGGAAGAACGTTCTACAGTAACAGCGGCACCTCCAATATTAACCCCTACAACTATAGAGTTTATGGAAGGCACACAACTCAGTATAGCAGGACGAAAACTTATTGGTATGGAAGTTAAAACTGTTCAATATCCACACCGTCCAGAACATAATAGAACAGATATTAATATGAAACAAGAACTACAGGTGAACATCCGTGGTAAAGTTGGCAAAAATGTTGATGTTAATATAGACATAGATGATACACAACCTGACAAGCGAGATATTTCAATAATATACCGCGGTGAAGGAGTGGAAGCGCAACCAGGTGCAGTTGGGTACAAAGCAAGACCGGGTACGTTTATACAAGAAGCTGCGTTTGGTGACATCCAGTTAAGTTTACCGAATACAGAGTTTGTTGGTTACTCACGTCAAGTTTTTGGACTAAAGGTTATCGCACAATACAATAATGCAAAATTACATGTTATAGCATCGCAGGCAAAAGGTAACTATGAAACTAAGAGGTTCACTGGAAAAACAGAGTTTGAACGTAAGGTTATATATGATACATCATACATAAGAAGAAAATATTATAAGATTATTTTTGGTAACTATAAAATTAGAAGAGATACAGTACGAATAGTTGTTGATACTTTAGATCCGCAACGTGATCCTACAACATTACGAGTTATGACGGTACAAGCTTTTAATGTTCCATCGTCTACTTATACAGGTAAATTTGAAGAGTTAGCATTAGGGAAAGATTATTTTGTTGATTATGTTCAAGGTATTATTATATTCAACAAGAGTATACAATCAAATTATATAATCGCTGTGGATTACTTCATTGAAGATAGTGAACAATGGTTAAGTCAACAGTATGGTAACGGTAACTATATTATGATAAAAGATAGGAACGAAACCGAAGGAATTACTACAGAACTGAAAAACAGGTATTATCTTGGTAGAACAAACATAATACGTGATGATGGCACCGGTAACTTTATTTTAAAAATTACTGACAAATCTGATCGACCGTTAAATCCGGAAACTGACAAAATCTTACCTGATGGAAAAGATGTCCCTGTATATTTAACCGGTAACTTAGGTAATATTAAAGTTGATTTTGAAAACGGTGAAATTTATTTTGATATAGAAAAACCTTTTGCAGAAGATTGCTATTATAAGACACCCTTGAGTAGATATAACATTCTTGTTGAGTATAGATACAGGACCAAGACATATTTTTTAAAACCTTTCATTGTTCCTTATTCAGAACGAATTACACTTAATGGAAGACCGTTACAACGCAATGTAGATTATTGGATAGATTATGATTCAGGTTTTATAACATTCCTTAATGAAGAAGAAATTACTGAAACTTCAATTATAGAAGTTGGATACGAATATAGTATGCTCGGTTTACAAGCTGGTGAAACAATTGCCGGAGGTAGGTTAGAAGTACCACTTTCAAATAAACTCTTTGTTGGAGGTAGTTGGATAGGCAATTTACCTTCAAAGGGTAGTTCAGTTCCAGATGTAAGAACTACCCCAAGTTCTCTACAAGTTTGGGAAACAGATGCAAGAATTATAGATGTGAAGATTCCATTATTACCACTTAGAATAAATTCTTTTTCTGGCGAATATGCAGAGAGTATAAAAAATCCTAACATCTGGGATAAGGCTGTCTTAGAGAATATGGAAGGCATTACTTTGGAAGATAGTGTTTCCACATACAGGCATACTTGGTATTATTCAAGTTGTTCAGATGTATATATTCCTGGTAGTTATGATTCTAATTCAGATAAATATATTGGTGGAGAATTGAACTGGGAAAATGAAGAATTGTTATCAAAGGAAATCAATCCAAATATAGATAGCGAGGGGAAAAGACAAGTACTAAAAATAAATTATAACCTTTATTCTTCAAGCGAAGTAGCAATGGTTTACCAGTTTTCTAGGACAGGGTTAGATTTCTCTAAGAAAATGTATATTGAGATAGAACTTTATAGCAATGGTGGTGGCGGCGAATTTTGGTTAGACCTAGGGCACGTAAGTGAAGATATTGACCAAGATAAAATACTTGATACGGAAGATAAAAATTCAAATGGCCGTCTTGATGAAAAAGAAGATGCCGGATTTTCATATAATCGTGAGCGAGAATATAAGATAGGTTTGTCTAACGGAAAACTTGACAGTGAAGACATTGATAATGACGGTTTACTTTTTGGTGTAGACAAAATTACAGATAGGTACAAAGTCGCTGATTTAAATTTTACTGGATGGATTTCAACAATAGTTCCTATTAATATCGCAAATAAATCGTTGTGGACATCTGTTAAAGACGCAAGGATAAGAATAAAAGGTCATGGTAAAACTGGAATAGTGAAAATTGGTAAAATTTCTGTAGTCGGTAATAAGTTTGAAATTGCAACACCACAGAATACTAGAATTTTTGCAGTAAACAACGAAAATGATCCGTTCTACAAGAAACTCTCGGAATTGGAAGAGTATTCTTCTATCTATGGTACTCGTGAAAGAGAAGAAATAATAGAACAAACGCTTGCTATAGAGTACAATTTTGATAATAGGTTTTCATCTTCTGTAGTCAACTTATCATATACTCGCGGGTTAGATTTTACATTTCATCACAAGCTAAACTTTTTCGTGTTTAATAAAACAGAGAATGATATAATTTTGCGTTTCCGTGCATACACTGATATAAATAATTATTTTGAATACGCTACACCTATATCAAGACAATATAATGAATGGAAAAAAATTTCAGTTGAACAAGTAGACATTAATAATGATAATATTCCGGATAAATGGGATGCAATAATCGGGGATAATGCAGGAGTGTGTAGTATCAAAGGTACACCTAAACTGCATGCAATAACGAAAATAGAAATAATCGTTGAAAACCCGCCAGGAATTACTTCGCAACAGGGAGTAATTTATATTAACGATATTTATCTTTCTGAAAGTTGGAAAAGGAAAGGTATTGCACGAAAATTAGAACTTAATATGTCAATACCAAACTGGGCGAGCTTTGGTGGAATGACACGTAGTGTAGAACGTGATTTTGAAACTTTTACAATGTCTATTACAAATCAGGATAATATTACAAACGTCGGATTTTTTAATTTTACAAGGTTAGGATTTATGCCTGTAAGTTTTCATGGGAAACAAGAAGAAACAATAACACCTTCTGCTATAAAGTCAGGTGAATTAGTTTCTAAACTTGAAGAAGGAGAAAGGTTGTATACTGAAGGTAAGGTTGATACAAGTTTACTATTTAACCGTTTACCTCAAATTAATATAAATTATACAAAATCTGTATCTTCAACGACTGAATTACGACGGTTGGATATTAAGGATACTTATAGAACAAATTTAAGCTATAATAATCCGTTACGAAAATATATACCAGTGGAAAAACTTTCAGTTACATACGGTGAAGAAAAGTTTCTGCTTTATACTTGGAACGTAGTTACTACTACTTACTATCCTTCTGTTGATAATTCTAAATTTGTTAACTTTGGACTGCCGTTCAATTTCTGGGATAAGATTTCTTTAAGTTTGAATGCTGGGGTAAAAAACACCTTTACCGAACTTAGACAATTAGGCGGTGACATAAATGAAAAACTCGTGATACCACGATTAAAACCAGATTCTGATATAATAGATTATTATTCGAAACTTACTTTTTTCACTATGTACAATTTATATAAAACTTATGAGTTATACTATACAACTTATTCTATAGTTATCAGTTCCTATGAGAAAAGAAATGAATATGGTGCAGAGGCAAACACGACATTGAATTTTGTTAGATTTTTTAGACCGAATCTTGGATATAGAGTTGAATTATTTGAAGATTTTAATTTTCCTATAGCCACAAAGAAAGATATTACTCGAAATATGACAGGGAGTTTCTCTGTGAATTTAGCACCAGTTGATATACTAAAACTTAAATATATAGAATCGCTGAAATTATACTATAATTTCAACCTTACTGCAGGTGATAAATATGAAAGTTTGCCAAAGGATTTTAGAAGCCCTGATTTTTTTAATTTCAAGAATTTAGATCTACTTTGGTATAAAACTGAAATTACAACTACAACTTTATTAAGAAGGCGTATGCTTGAACGAAATGATCAGAAACTCACTGGCGGATGGAAAATTTTTGAAGGTGTTCCTTTTTCTGGAAATCTTGAGTTCTTAAAAAAGACAGATGTTAACTTCTCATATTCAGATTCCAAAGAAGAAAAAGAGGAAATGCAAACAAAAACACTTACTTACACTAAAGTTTGGCCAGATTTAACCTCAACATTTTATAATTTAGAAGATTTAGCAAAGTTTGTTATATCTCAACAAAAAGTTGTAAGAGATACAAGACTGGACATTACATATACCTATAGAACAACAGAGATAAGATTTATAAGTTTTGAACAAGGTATTAGGCATAGAGAGGTACTGAGTTTTGATTTGTTTGACAACTACCAAATAGTGTCAAGTTATGAAAGAATGTATTCTGATCTATATAATTTTAAACTTTCCATCATAACAATGATGTCATATACAGACATAATTGGTTTGCAAGTTGGTATGCCGTTTTTTGGACAAAGGTTAACTCCTAGATATGAATACAAGAAAGAATATGCTGAGGATGCACGTAAATTACCTACTAAGGATATTATAACTCATACATTTAGTGTTACTTATTATGCTGATATTGTACCGGCACAAGGTGGATTACAAATTCTTGGTAAAAAAATACCATTGCAAAATAGATTAAGGATTAACTCAACTCTTACGTATGTCCGTAAAGAAAGTCCTATAGATATAGCAAAGAATAACACCGACCAAATTAATTTTTTAGCGAAGGCTGATTACGACATATCAAAATATATAAATATATCTCTTGGATTAGGGACAGATGTTAATATTAACCGTGTGGTAAAAACAGAGACAAATTATGCATATTCTGCACAAGGACAGGTCATCATAAGGTTTTAATAAATGTTAACCTTATGTCCAACGCGTAGTCGGAATTTAAAATAACAGTAGTCAGTAGGTAGCAGGTAGTAGGTAGTAGATAGGGAAACATAATAGTTCAATAGTAAGTTTTCACAACGAATTTACAACTCATTGTCTATTACTACCTTCTTTTTGAAATAAATGGTAGACAACGAACTTCAGTTAGTTGATAACCACTTACTTTCTTTTTCTGAAGATAAAAAGAAAGTAAGCAAAGAAAAACTTAACAGGTTTCTTTTAGTTCTTTTCTTTTACTTGGAAAGAGAAGAACAAGGTTTCTTTTTGTTTACTTTTTCTTTTCCCTTAAAAAGAAAAAGTAAGTCAACGAATTTTATTGCGTTGAAATTATGGTTATAGTAGTCAGTAGTGTGGAATCAGGATAAACTTGTGTTCCGAACTTTTACAGTTTATTGGTAGGAAGAGCACATAATTTCAGAAGTTAATATAAGAAAAGGAAAGTATATTTTTGTCTTGCTATTCTTTGTTTTACCATGGGAAACCTACTGAGAATTACAATGTATCAATCTTATAATCCTAACATTTGTAAGATATAAACTTTCTTAAGAAACTTTTAGTTGTGAATAAGTTAGTCGATGTGTATTTGAAAAAATCCGAGCTGATTTCATTAGAGGATCTATTAAAATAAAAGGCCGATAATTTATTTTTTTAAATTAAAAGAAAGCAAGGTGAGAATATGTCTAAAAAACTAATAATTCTAATCGTCATTTTAGTAATCGTTATTGGGGTAAGTTATTTTATTTATCAATCTTTAAGGCCCGCTTCTCAGCAAGAATCTGTTAGCGGCGAGGTTTATACGAATTCAGTTTATGGTTATTCAGTCAATATTCCAGAGAGTTGGAAGGGGAAGTATTTTGTTGAAGAAAAAGATCATATTACTTCTTTTGTCTATAACTCCACCTCGGATACGAAATATAATCTTTTTTCAATCATCGCTTATTCCAATGACGAATGGCAACAAGTAAAGAGCGAACCAGGTTTTCACGGTACCGAAATTACCACAAAAGATGATTTTGTTTTTGTGTATGTTATGTCTCTGGATAATCCCTATGTAGGAGAAGAGGCAGATGATTATCAGAAAATGGTCGGGGATGTGAATAGTATAATTAAGAGTTTTCGATTTATTAAGTAGTTTTTTTCGTGTCTATTAAGAAATTTGCTGCTAAAGAAAAACTTGAAATCGTCACCTCGCTGTGCGAGGTACAAACCACCAAAGCACCTGGACGAAAAGTTTTCGGAGAAATGTTAGGTCGGATTTGCCAAAAGTCATAAAGCAGTTTTTGGCTGACAGCGGAATAAAAAACTATCGCAACAAACCGTTTTCTGTTTTCTGTGTTCAGTCACTGCTCAAAAATCATTTTTACTACGGAGTGTTTAAGTTTAACGGAGAAGTTTATCAAGGAAGCCACGAGCTGATTATTTCCAAAAAACTTTTTGATTCTGTCCAGCAAGTAATGAATAACCGGGGCAAGAAAAAGAGAAAAAGAAAGCATGAATTTGCTTTTTCCGGTTTAATGCGTTGCGGAAACTGTGGCTGTATGATAACTGCCGAGAAGCAAAAAGGCCTTAACTACTACTGATACACCAAGAAAAAACAAAAATGTGAGGAAAAATATTTAAGGGAAGAAGATCTTGTTGAACAGATGAGAGCTTTTATTCAAAAAGTTTCTTTACCTTATGATTGGGCGAAAAATATACTTTCAGAGTTGGACAAAGAGAAAGTGTAGACAAAAAGAGAAAGCGAACTAATTGTTCAAAATTTCCAAAGAGAGAAAGCCAAAGCCGAGCATAAAATTGAAAAACTATTAGATCTTTATATTGCTACGGTGCTTTAACCCTTGAAGAATACCAAACCAAGAAACAAAAACTGTTTAACGAAAAACTGGATATTGAGCAGAAAATCATAGATTTTGAACATTCAGGAAATAATTGGCACGAACCGATGAAGAAAATGATTTTTGAGGGGAAACAAGCCAAAAATTCTTTTGTCGCAAGACGACAATTATCAAATCCGGAAATTTCTAAAAAATGTCGGCTTGAACTTTATTTTTGGAAGACAAAAAATTCAATTTTACGCCTAAGCAATAACATTTTCTGATTGGCGGAGGGGGTGGGATTCGAACCCACGGTACCGACAAAACGGTACACTGGTTTTCAAGACCAGCCCCATAAACCGCTCAGGCACCCCTCCTTATAAGATGTTACGAAATTTATAATTTCATTTCAATATACTGATTTAATTGACAAAAATAGTTTTTTTTTGTATAAATTAAATTTATGGACTTTGTAATTTCAACTGGTTTTGCAGACCGTTTACGAATTGATGCATATGAAGCAATAGATATTGTTGCTTTAACTCCATTTAGAATGATTGAATTGTGGACAGTATTTTATGGTAAAATTAAACATTTTGACTGGCAAGATTCTAAAGAGATTAGCAATCTTAAGAAGAAACTTACTGAACACAATATAACAGTAAAATCAATTCATGCACCTTTTTCATATGACTACGAGTTTAATTCAGATAATAATACGTATCTTAAAACTGTGTTGGATGATACGAAAAACATTATTTTGGTGTCAGCTGAACTCGGAGCAGATTATGTGGTTGTTCATCCTGGCTCTCGACCCAATACCAGTAGGAAACATCTCACTACACGGGAGTATAAAAATAAATTTAAGATAACGAAAAATTCTTTAGAAGAATTAGCTGAATTTATTACAAAACATAATATTAAAGTAAAGGTTGCTTTAGAAAATCAATTGCCGCATATAATGTTTGGATATTTTGACGAAATTGCAGAATTGATTAGCTTTTTGAACCATTTCAACATATTTGGTATATGTTTTGATAGTAGTCACGCAATGATGGCGTATGATAATAATACAGAAACACTAATAAAAAATTTAGAACCTTATTTAGAACTGATAATAACAACTCACATTTCAGATACTGATGGAGTTATAGATGCACATCTTGTTCCTGGCGAAGGGAAAATTGAGTGGTATAAACTCACAACTGGATGTTTTAGAAAAATTTCTAGGAATGTACCTTTAGTTTTAGAAATTCTTACATGCCTTAAAGGTAAATCAATACATGATACGATTAATGAAGCATACAAGAGAATGTTATTGTTAGAGAAAGAATGGTGGTAAGTTTTATGTTCTTGAAAAGAGTTCGTGGAGTAAGAGATATTTTACCAAGTGAAGCGGAAAAAATACACATAGTAGTTGATACTTGTACTGATATTGCAAAAAGTTTTGGATTTAGAGAAGTGATACTCCCAGTTTTAGAACACTTGGAACTTTATTTACATACACTAGGTGAGACAACAGATATTGTAGAGAAACAAATGTTTTGTATTATGCCTCGTGGGGAACACAATAAAGATGAACTATATGTATTGCGACCCGAAGGTACAGCAGGTATTGTACGTATGTATAAAGAGAACAATTTAAAAACAATTTATTCAATGAGACGTTTTTTTTATTTTGGTCCAATGTTTAGGTACGAACGACCACAAAAAGGTAGGTTCAGAGAATTCTATCAGTTTGGTATAGAAATTTTTGCTGAACCACCTGTAGGTAGTGATTTCGTGATAATAAAATTAGCATCTCTGATACTTGAAAGATTAAATATCAAGTATGAACTTGAAATAAATTCTATTGGTTGTATAAATTGTAGAAAGGATTTTATAAATTCTGTAGGTCCGAAATTAGAAAAATTAAAACATAGACTATGTAATGTATGTCTGCAAAGATTGTCTAAGAATCCATTGAGAATTTTTGATTGCAAAACAGATATGTTATGGTTGTCTAAAGAAATTAATGTTATGGACTTAGATATTCAAAAATTTCTTTGTAAAAATTGTAATAAAGAATATGAAGAAACTTTGATGTTGCTAAAAGAAAACAATATAGAGTATAAAACGATACCAACTTTAGTTCGTGGGTTGGATTATTATAACGGTTTTGTATTTGAGTTTAAAACAAATTTATTACAGGCTGCACAAAATACATTATGTGCTGGTGGTAGATATGATGGTTTGGTTTCACAAGTTGATGCAGAAACAAAATATGCGTGTGGTGCAGCGTTTGGTATTGACCGTTTAGTAGAAGTTGTACAGTATTTACCAATTAACGCTGTCACAAAAGTAGGTATTGCTATTGTGAATGATAATTATTTCCATAAGGCATTTAGTTTTATAGATAACTTACTTAATATAAAAAATGCAGTAATTATAGGTCCGATAAAATCAAAAAGTTTGAAAGCACAACTTCGTATTTTTAATAACGAAAATTGCAAATATGTAATAATAGTTGGAGATGAAGTTAAATACAACCAAGTGGTTGTCAAAAATTTCGAAAAAAATATTCAGAATGTGGTTAATATTTCTGAAATTAATAAAGTAATACAATGAATGAGAAAAAAATTGTTAGACTTAGTTTAATTTTTTTATTTTATACAATACAAGGGATAACATATGGTACAGATATTGGAATATTATCATTTATTCAGAAAGATTACAAAACCGCTGAGTTAACCTTTAAACAGGAATATCTAAATACACAGGATCGTAATGTACTATTTTACTTAGCTAACACATATTATATCAATAAAAAATACGAACTTGCCAGTAGTTGTTATTTAGCCTTTTTAGAAGATAACGATAATACTGATGAATATCTCAAAAATTTTGCAAAATTTATGCTTGCTGATACGTTAATATTATTATCACAATATGAGAAGGCTTTGGATCTACTTAACAGCTTAGATATTAGTTTTTTAAATGAAAAAATTATACCTCACTTTTATTATAATAAAGCATTTTGTTCTTTTAAACTTGGAGAGTACAATTCTGCAATTAATAATATTTCTTTGTTTAAAGCAAATACCAGTGGGAAGAACCTAAACAACGAATATGATGAATTACTTGCACAAGTAGACTTCATCTTATCAGAATGTTGGTATGCTAAAGGAAATTACAAAATGGCTGTTGAACATTATAACAAGTTTATCGCGAACTATAATCAACATGAACTAGCAATCTATGCAAATCTAAGGTTATCTAACATATTAGAAGAACAGAAGAAATATGAGCATGCTGCACAAATTCTTAGTCAGATTGGCAATAAAAAATACGATCTACATCCAGAAATTGAGTTTATTGTTAAATATAATACTGCAAGATTATTAGCAAAACAGAGAAAATTTGTTTATGCAGCAAGATTGTATGAACAGCTACTTGAAGGACAACATGATAAAAACGCTAACATGTATATTAAACTAGAACTTGCATACTGTTATTTCTGTTTGAAGAAATATGAAAATGTGTTGAGGTTACTATCTAATTTGCCAGTAGATTTAGATTTGAACTTAAAACATAACATTATATACTTGACAGGAATAACACTTTATAACGTGGGCGACTATCATGAAGCTATTAAAGTGTTTACAAAGTTCAAAGAAGAAGTTCAAAGCAAGTGGTATGATGACGGTTTATACTGGCTTGCTATGTGTTACTATAAACAAAAACAATTTAAACGTAGTATCGAAATATTTTCGTTATTAAAAAATAAGAAAGGTAGTTCATATTATATTTCAGCAAATATATATTTAGCACGATGTTATAAACAACTAAAAGAATATGATCTTGCAGAACTTATTCTTAACAAATTACTTCAACAGAATTTAAACGAAGGGATGATTCGCATAGTTAAGTACGAACTTGCTGAATGCCATAAACTACAAGGTGAATACGAAATTGCGAAGCAGTATTATGAACACGTGATTAGTACTGTAGACACGACTGCCGATTCCATTGTAGTAGCTGCCAAACTTGCTATAGCAGATATGTATATGTTAACTGGTAAGTTTGATGAAGCAGAGAATTTAATAAAAGAGTTATATAGTAATTACAGTATACCTTCAGAATTACAACTTAAATGTAAGATGCTTTATGTTTTAAATAAATATAACAAAGGAGAATTTGAAATTGTTGAAAGAGAAATTTCTGAAATTTTGAAATTAGAAAACTTACCTGAAGAGAATAAAAGAAATTTGTTAGCTATTCTTTATAACACTGCAATTATGAAGCAAGATGTTAGAAAAGCATTAGAAGTATTAAATAAATTACTTGTATTGGAGAAAGATGAAACAAAGAAGTTTAATTTACAACTTAAGACTTTACGTATAGCGTTTTCACAAAAATATTATGACATAACGATTAAGAAAATTAATGAACTTCAAAAATTTTACAAGAAACCTTCGTATATGTGTATACTTAACTATTTTCAAACAAAATACTTTCATAGCATAAACGATGAGAATTCGTTAATCGCAGTGTTGGAAAAATTTAAGAATTTTTCATATGATGCATTCCGATTTTTTAACAAGAATGAAATTCAAGATGTAATAAAGTTATCTTGTAAATATAAAATAGATGTAGCTTATTACTTAGCAGAACAAGTGATACCGTATGTATCTAATGAGATAGTAGAAGATACCATTAAGAAAGAATTGATAGTTACAGTAATAGATGAACTATATAACAAATCTCTATATACGTCTGCGATGAAATTACTATCTTTATTAAAAAAATCTTTTAATGATAATGATACCTACGCTTACATAGAGTTTAAAACAGCGCAAATATACGAAGTAACTGGTAGGATGAACTTTGCAGAAAATATTTATAAGAATATTCTTACTACTTATCCTAAAACTCCCTATGCAGTAATGTCATGTTTAGCATTGATAAGTTATTATGGTAAACAAAACAATGCTGCTGCTATGGATTTTTATGAAAAAAAATTGGTTTCTGACTTTACAGATTCCGAACTTACACATAAGTATTTTTATGAAAAAGCAATTGATATGTATAAAAACCAACAGTATGAAGAAGTAATAAATAAACTCACACCCATCCTTGGTTCAAAGAACAAAAACATAGCTGCAAATGCACAAAAACTTTTAGCTGATTGTTATTATGAGTTATCTCGTTATAAAGAAGCAACTATTGAATATTTGAGAATAATTTATTTGTTCCCAGAAGAACATCAGCTTTGTGCAGAAGCACAATATAAGGTTGGTCTATGTGCAGAAAAACTTAAACTTTATGATGAAGCTAAAAAGGCATATATCAATTCTAAAACTAAATATCCGGGCACGTTGTGGGCTCAAGAAGCAGAGTTGAAACTTAAACAAATTAGATAACTATTTCTTCAATTTTAGAGTGAAGAATATAAAATATTTATTTTTATTCTGTTGTTATATAATTTTTAGATATTTCGTTTTTGCACAAGAAGTAGAAGTTAGTACTTACAGTCAGGTGTATGATGAAGATTTGATTCCTTTTGAGTTTAAATTTTATCATACACCTAGGTTATACGAAACACCTTCAGTAGAATTTGATGAAATAACCTTACCTTACCAAAAATTTGTCCAGCCAGAGTTTGGTAAGCAGCTTCTGACGACAGATGTATTATCTCCTGCAGTGCCACATAATGAAAAAATAGCGCAGATGAACTTTGGTATAGGGCAAAGTGTTTTGATAAGAACAAATTTATTTTCAAATAGGGGTAAATTTGGTATTTCATTGGGTCAAAATAATAACATTACCAACCATTTTAAGGATTGGTCGCAATATTTCTATGATGCGAAAATACAACAGGTTTTAAATTCATTTGTGTTTACTGTAGATACAAAATTTCAGCATGATAATTTTTTATCTGCTAAAAATTTGTTTAATTTTGAAGGGAAGGTTGAGAAAATTTTTTCCAGTGATTTTAGTATTAGATATACACCACAGATTAATTATATTACACTTAATAACGGTACTATTTCAAAATCTTTTATAACTAACACCTTAAATGGTAATTTATTTGTATCTGACAAAGTTCTTTCATCTGTAGGTATAAGGTTATTACAGTTAGATGATACCAATTATTTTTTTATTTCAGGCGAGATCGTATCAAATGATTTATTTTTGAAAAGAATGTCAATGAGGATATCCATAGATTTAGATAAAGAAAACAGTGATTGGTACACTTTAGCAGAAATAAAATATAAACTATCGTTTTACAACATCAAACTATCGTTTACAAAAGATCTGTATTATAAATATTTAGAAACTTATTTTATATCATTACCAGAAATAACTTTTAGTACAAATGACAAAATTTATTTTTCAGAAAGGAAGGAAACAACTTTAGGAATTGAATACAGGAAGAATAACTGTTCAATAGCTGGAGTGTACACAAATACTTATTATACTAAATTTCCAACTTATATTTTTGATAGCAACTTAGTTAAACCGCATTTTCAAGACAACGTAACAGTCAGTAAGTTAAGCATTGCATCTAATTTTAAATATATAGGTTTCAACAATTCTTTTGTATTAAGCTATCTAATAATTCCAGAAAATACATATTTTATACCCAAGTTGACATCAGAAGTAGTTTTTAGTAAAATGTTTCATAAAAATTTTGAATTTGTACAAAAGTTTCTTTATAATGACGATATAAAAGTGAATATTGATGACGGAATTTCTTCCTGGTGTGTATCTAATAGTTGTTTAGTTTATAAAGTTAATAAAAATATTTTTTTAAATCTAATTTATCAAGTTTCTCTAGCAAACAAACATTATTTGCAACCAGGTATTTATATGCCTGAATATATAAGATTTGGAGCGCAAATAAAAATTTAACTGGGAGGAAATATGATAGAATATTTTCTTAAAGGTGGAATTATAATGTATCCTATATTACTTTGTTCGGTAGTTTCTATTACAATTATTATTGAAAGGCTTATTTTCTTTTCAACGGTCAAAATCAACCCCGCATTGGTAGAAAAAACATTAGAGTTAATTTCAAAGAAAGAAATGGATAAAGCAAAAAAGATTGTAGAAAAACTGCCAGTTATTTTGAAAGATATATTTATTAGAGGAATAGACGAATTTTTTTCAATAAACTTTGAAGAGATCCTGCGGGATACAGCAGAGCAACAAATACCAAAGCTTGAACGTTTCTTACCACTACTTGCTGCGATAGCTTCTGTCTCTACACTTTTAGGTTTTACCGGTACTGTGTTTGGTATGATAAAAGCTTTTGAATCAATAGCTACTGCTGGATATGCATCACCACAGGTTGTCGCAAAAGGTATTGCTGAAGCGTTGATAACAACAGCAGCTGGACTTATCGTCGCTATACCAACAATTGCGTTTTATCATTATTTTAACTATAGAGTAAACAGATACATTTCAAGGTTGGAACATTATGTACAGGAACTTATAAATGTTCATAAATAAAACGTTTCCTTAGAAAATAATGAAAAAATTATTGATTAAAGATGCGTTTCTTATTGCAACGATGGATGATAACAAAACAAAGTACGCAAATGGATGTGTTCTGATTGAAGATAATGTAATCTCATATGTTGGCAGTACTTTACCGAAAAATATTAACATAAACGATTGTGAAATAATCAGTGCTAAAAATTGTGTAGTTTTACCTGGGTTTATAAATACACATCATCATTTTTATCAAACATTAACACGTGTTTTGAAAAACACACAGGATAAAAAATTATTTGATTGGCTTCTGTATTTATATAACATCTGGGCGAAAATTTTGAATCCTGACACTGTAGTTTTTTCAACAAAAATTGCTTGTTTAGAATTATTGTTGACAGGTTGTACTTCTTCTGTAGATATGTTTTATGTATTTCCTAAAAACCAACCTGCTAACCTTTTGGATTACGAAATTGAAACTGCGAAAGAAGTTGGATTAAGATTCTTCCCGTGTCGTGGTGCGATGTCACGTGGCAGGTCAAAAGGTGGTCTACCACCTGATGAAGTTGTACAAACGGAAGATGAGATATTGAAAGATTATGAACGAGTAGTAAAAAAATATCACGATAACAGCAAGTTTTCTATGACACAGATAATTTTAGCTCCTTGTTCTCCGTTTTCTGTTACAGAAGAATTGCTTAAACAAACAGTAGATTATGCAAAGAAGAACAAATTACTATGTCACACGCATCTTGCTGAAACTAAAGATGAAGAAATATTCTGTATAGATAAACATTGTATGAGGCCGCTTGAATATTTAGAATCTTGTGGTTGGTTGGAACAATTTTGTTTTTTTGCTCACAGTATTTACCTTACTGACGAAGAAATTAAAAAATTAGCACTTGCCAAAAGCGGTGTTTCACATTGTCCAACTTCAAACTTAAGATTAGGTTCAGGAATTATGAAGTTAAGGACAATGTTGGATAATAATGTAAATGTAAGTTTGGCAGTGGATGGTTCAGCAAGTAATGATAGTTCAAATATGTTGCTTGAACTTAGGCAGTGTTTACTTGTACATAAATATTTTACAGGGCCTGACAGTATCTCAGCAGAAGATGTGTTTTGGATTGCGACACGTGGCGGTGCAAAAGTGTTAAATAGAGACGATATTGGTTGTATAAAACCTGGTAATGCTGCTGATATTGTAATGTTTAGAATAGATAAAATAGGGTACACTGGTGCTATGGACGACCCACTAGCAGCGTTACTTTATTGTGGTGATACACAAATAGCAGATACAGTTATAGTAAATGGTAAGGTTTTAGTTCATGAGGGACATTTTGTTAATTTTGATGAACAGAAGATTTTTAATGAATACCTTGAAAAGTATAAAAATATAATATATTAAACCAATCCTACCGAACAAATTTAATATGAAAAGTTTAGTTGTCCAACCGAAAAAATGTGTTGGTTGTAAAGTTTGTGAACTTGCCTGCAGTATGTATCATTATAAAACTCATAAGACTACACTTGCTGCCATACGTGTGATAAAATATGATGAATTATCTCGTGATGTGCCCACAGTATGTTCTCAATGTGAATCTGCACCTTGTATGAAAGTTTGTGCAGTTAGTGCTTTATGCAGAGATTTAGCTACAAACGCTGTGGTTATTGATTACAAAAAATGTATTGGTTGTAAACTATGTGTTTACACCTGTCCCTATGGTAGTATAAGTTTTGACGAAGAATTAGCTGTTCCTGTAAAATGTGACTTATGCAAAGGTGAGCCACAATGTGTACAGTTTTGTCCTTCATCTGCTTTGGAATATAAAGAGGTGGATTCTATAACCACAGAAATTAGACATAAAGTTGCTGATCAACAATTGTCATCTAAAGAATAGAAAATTTTTCTACTAATTTATTTGCAGGTAAGTCCATAAAAAATTTCATATACACTTCAATGAAGGCAAAGAGAAAGAAAAAAGTTACTGTACGATTTTATACAATATTAAGGGAAAAAGTTGGTGTTGATAAAACAGAGGTTGAAGCAGAAAATTTGTATGAAGTAATTGAAATACTTAAACAAAAATTTAAAGAACCGTTTGTTTCAACATTATGCGATTCTTCTGGTAAAGTAAAAGATTATTTTATTTTTTTAATTGACGGTAAAACAGTTGACCATAATAAGTTTAAAAGAACAAAACTTAAAGATGGGCAAGAAATACATATATTTCCGCCAATCGCTGGCGGATAGGAACCTTATTGTTCTTTGTATTTTTAAGCACAAAAATCTATTAGGAGAAATATTATGGCAATATTTATAGGTAAAGGATATAATCAAAAACTTCTCCGAATAAATCTTACCACAAACAAAGTTACTTCAGAAACTATCCCAGACGAAGTTATACGTTCTTATCTTGGTGGTGACGGTTTCCTTGCGTATTATATGTTTAATGAGATACCAGCGAAATGTAATCCATTATCAGAAAATAACAAAATCTTAATTGCAGTAGGACCTGTTACTGGGACACTTTGGCCGTCGTCAGGAAGGTTTGTTATGGGTGCAAAATCGCCACTTACAGGTTTCTGGGGTGAATCAAACTGTGGTGGTTTCTTCGCTAGAGAATTAAAATCTGCGGGATATGATTTAGTTATAATAGAAGGTATGTCTAAGAAACCTGTTTATATCACAATTTCTGATACTGAAGTTAAAATTATTCCAGCACAACATCTCTGGGGTAAGGATGCAAGGGAAGTTACACTTGAACTTTACCGTCAATATCCAGATTCACAGGTTCTTTGCATAGGACAGGCAGGCGAAAATTTAGTAAGGTATGCTTGTGTGATGAGTAACCTATATCGTGCATTTGGCAGAAGTGGTATGGGTGCAGTATGGGGTAGTAAAAAACTTAAAGCAATCGTATGTAAGGGTAACAAAAAAATTTCTGTTGCACAACCTGATAAATTTTATGAACTTGCAAAAAATGCTCATCGTAAAGTTATTGAAGATCCTCGTGCGAAACAGATGTTCCGTTACGGTACAAATTTACTTGTTTCTGCAAAACAAGCAATCGGTGAACTTATCACCAGGAACCATTCTGACGGTATATTTGAAGGAGCGGATAAACTCGCAGCTGAATATTTAGCGGAGCATTTCCAAGGTAGGCCAAGAGCATGTTTTGGTTGTACCAACGCGTGTAAGGAAGTATATACTACCTCACAGAACAACCCCTGGATGCCAAACTTCACTGTTGAAGGACCTGAATACGAAGGTACGGCATTTTTTGGTTCAAATATAGGTGTGGATGATTATGATTTTATATTATATGTTTCAGACCTTTGTAACCGTTATGGGTACGACCAGATTTCAGTTGGTGCAGTGATTAGTTTTATAATAGAATGTGTAGAGAAAGGTGTTGTGAAAAAATCTCAAGTTGACAATTTAGACCTTCGCTGGGGTAACAAAGAACCTGTGATTGAACTTATGCATAAAATTGCGTTTAGGAAAGGTATTGGCAACCTTCTTGCAGAAGGTGTAAAGATTGCTTCTGAGAAACTTGGTAAGGATACAGAACCGTTTGCACTACATGTGAAAGGTCAAGAAATTTCAGGACAAGACGGTAGAACTCATAGGTCTGTAGGGTTAACACATGCAGTAGGAGCACGTGGTGCTGACCATTTAAGAAGTTTAGTAACAGTTGACCAGTTAGGATACAAAGAAGCTGCAAGGAAACGTTATTGGAAATTATTTGAAGGGAAAACAAAAAAGCAACAAGAAGAAATATTAAACCGTTTATGTAATCCATATTCTGAAGATTATAAAGCGTATGCTGTGAAAGTTACGGAAGATATTTTTTGTATTCGCGATTCTTTAATTGTTTGTTGGTACACTTGTGGTTGGCCACCAATATTCTGGATTGAAGATTTTGCTGAAGTTTTGCCTCTGGTTACAGGAGAAGATAAATTTGGTTCAGTAGATGAACTTATGCTGATAGGTGAACGTATACAAAACTTAAAACGTTTATTTAATTTACGTGAAGGATTGAAACCCTCGGACGATACTTTGCCAAAACGTTTCACTGACGAACCTATGCCATCAGGCCCAGGTAAGGGACAAACTGCAAACCTTAAACGTATGATAAAAGAATATTATGAACTTCGTGATTGGAATCTTAATAGTGGCTGGCCATCTAAGAAAAAATTAGCAGAGTTAAATCTTTTGGATCTATCAGCACGCATAAATAGCTAAAAAGGAGGAAGAATTATGTTTAAGGGTGGCTACGCAGGGAAAATTTTATATGTAGATTTAACCAAGCAAAAAATAGATGTACAAGATTTGCCATGGGATATTATTGAACAATACATTGGTGGTGCAGGTCTTGCAAGCAGGTTGCTTTATGAACTAATAAGACCGAGGATAGATCCGTTATCGCCTGAGAATGTTTTCATGGTAGCTACAGGACCATTAACTGGTACAATGTTTCCACAAGCGTCAAGATTCCTCGTTGCAGCAAAAAATCCGTTAACAAACGGTTGGGGTGAGGCGCACGCAGCTGGATTTTTTGGTCCTGAATTAAAATTTGCTGGTTATGACGCAATTGTATTTTTCGGTAAAGCGAAACATCCAGTGTACCTTTGGATTTATAATGATGATGTCGAATTACGTAGTGCAAAACATCTCTGGGGAAAAACAACTTTTGAATCTATGGAGTTAGCAAGGAAAGAAACTGACGACTTTGCTGAGTTTATAGCGATAGGACCTGCTGGAGAAAACTTATGTCGGCAGGCAGCAATACTAACACGGAATGCTCGTGTAGCTGCAAGGTCAGCGATGGGCGCAGTAATGGGTTCTAAAAATTTGAAACTTATTGCTGTAAGAGGGACAAAAAAAATTGATGTTGCGAAACCAGACGAGTATCTGCAAGCAGTTAAAATATGGTATGACAAAGTTCTTGCACATCCTTATACTGAAGGAAGAATAAAATATGGCACTTCAGAACTCGTTGATATGATGAATGCTATAGGTCGGCTACCTGCATATAATTTCCAGAAAGGTGTGTTTGAAGAAACTGACAAAATTTCTTGTGAGGTTTACCGCAAGAAATATCTTGTTGCTGCAAGGGCAGATTTTGCTTGTATTCAACGTTGTGGCAGGTTTGTCTGTGTACCTTCGGGTCCGTTTAAGACAAAAGGGAAAGGTCCTGAGTATGAATGTCTTGACGCGTTAGGTCCAAGATGTGGCAATTCTAACATTGAAAGTATTATGTATTTACATCACTTATGTGACGAACTTGGCATGGACACTATAGAAACTGGCGGGACGATATCCTGGGCAATGGAATGTTACGAAAAAGGGTTAATTACTAAAAAAGACACTGGCGGTATTGACCTTTCCTGGGGCAATGTTGACACAATGGTACAGTTAACCAAAATGATAGCTTACAGGCAAGGTTTTGGCGATATTCTTGCAGAGGGATCGTACCGTGCTGCTAAAAAAATTGGCCGTGGTACTGAAAAATATGTAATACATGTTAAAGGTCAAGAGATTGCATCGCAAGAACCAAGAGCACAAAAATCTATGGGACTTGCTTCAGCAGTAGCAGCACGTGGTGCTGACCATTTATATGCGTTCCCAGTTCTTGACGAAGGTTCTGTGTTTGATAAAGAAATTCGTCAATGGTATGGAGAAAAATTTCTGCCTGAAATAGGTATAAGGTTATCAGAAAAAAATAAGGGTTATATGGTGTTCCATAATGAAAATTATTCTGTGGTTATAGAATCGCTTGGTGTTTGCAAGTATGGTACAATGGTACCCCCTGCGTTGTATTACGAAGATATCATTAAAGCAATGGATGTTACAATTGGCTGGGAAATTACAGAAAAAGAACTTAAACTTATTGGTGAACGTATTGTAAATACTAACAGATTGTTCAACTTGCGTGAAGGATTAACGGTGAAAGATGATACCTTACCTGAACGTTTATTGAAAGAACCTGCACCTGAAGGTGTACCGAAAGGTCAAGTTGTAAAACTTGATACAATGCTTAAGGAATATTATAAATATAGAGGTTGGGATATACGTACTGGTAAACCAAAGAAGGAAAAATTAAAACAGCTGGGATTAGATAAGTTAAAAGTCTAATATTCTCGTACTTTAAAGAATTTATGTTCAACTTTTTAATTCTTGGTATTATCGCTGGTATATTCGGCGGAATTTTAGGTATAGGTGGAGGAACAATAATTATTCCTGCGCTTGTGTACCTATTTGGTTTTACTCAACATCAAGCACAGGGAGTGAGTTTGGTACTTATAGCTTTACCTGTAGGACTATTAGCAGCAATTAATTATTATAGGCACGGAAATTTACTTTTGAAACCCGGATTACTGATAGCGTTGGGTTTTCTATTTGGAGGATTTATTGGTGCTGAGATTGCTCATAAAATTCCAGAAAGTATATTAAGAAAAATTTTTGGTATCTTCCTTATTATTGTTGCATTACGAATGATATTTTGGAAGTGAAAATGAAAAATAGCAATATATTAGTAGTACGGATTATTTTTTTGATAACTATTTTTTTACCTATCGCAGAGACAAAGGTTCGCTACGATTTCAGGAGTTCTATTGTTAAAATATATACAACATATACATCGCCTAATTATTATCGTCCTTGGCAGGTAAGAGGACCCTATGAAATTGTTGGTTCAGGGTCAATAATAAACGGAAAACGAATACTAACAAATGCTCATGTTGTAAGCAATGCGTCGTTTATACAGGTAAAACGTGCTGATAGAGTGAACAAATATATAGCAAAAGTTGAGTTTATAGCACATGATTGCGACCTTGCAATTTTAAAAGTAGAAGATGAGACATTTTTTAATGGTAGTATATCTTTAGAATTTGGTGAATTGCCAAGATTGCGGGATAAAGTTGCAGTTTATGGTTTCCCTGAAGGTGGTGAAGAGCTGTGTATCACCGAAGGTGTTATTTCTCGTGTTGAACACAGAAATTATGCACACAGTAATGCTTATTTACTTGCGTGTCAAATGGATGCAGCAATTAATCCTGGCAGTAGCGGTGGACCGGTGATAAAAGATGGTAAGATCATAGGTGTGTCATTCCAAGCCGGCAGAGGCGAAAATGTTAGCTATATGATACCTGTAGTTTTAATAAACCGTTTTCTTAAAGATATAGAGGATAACAAATACGATGGTATCCCGGATCTTTGCATTTGGTGGAATAAACTTGAAAGTCCTGACTTACGACAGAAATATGGTCTTAAAGATAAAGATACAGGTGTAATAGTAGAGAAAGTTTATTCCGTATCAAACATATGTAAAGTTTTACAGCCAGATGATATAATTCTATCCGTTGACAATGTTAAAATTTTTAACGATGGTACTATCGAGTTTCGTAAAGGAGAACGAACTTCTCTTTTATATGTTATTCAAAATAAACTTTTAGGTGAAAAGGTAAAATTTGATATACTACGTAATGGTAAAATTAATACAGTTGAGTTTACATTGGATGTTGGAGTTAATACTTGGAGGTTAGTTCCTAATCCTGAATATGATAAATATCCAAGATATTATATCTTTGGTGGATTCATTTTCGTACCGCTAACTTATAACTTAATTAACGAGTGGGGTTCTGACAGTGCGCCGGTATCGTTTTATTATCATTACCATTACAGCGATCCTACCGAAGAAAGGAAAGAAATAGTGGTACTTCTAAGAGTCCTAAGTGACGAAGTAAATATTGGATATCAAGAGTATCAACATGTAATATTAAAGAGTGTAAACAATGAACCTGTCAAATCGCTTAATCACCTTGTTGAATTATGTGAAAAAAGTAATGTGGAGTATATAGAATTTAAATTAGAAAATGGTGAACGTATCGTTGTAAATGCACAAAAATGTAAAGATGCAAAAAATAGAATATTAAATAAATATAAAATTTCATCCGATAGGTATTTATGAAAATTATTTCTGACTTTCACATACATTCGCGGTATTCCCGTGCTACTTCAAAAGATATGAATATACCGGAACTTGCACGCTGGGCAAAGTTTAAAGGGATAAGTTTACTTGGCAGTGGCGATTTTACTCATCCAGGATGGATACAAGAACTTAAAACGTATCTTAAGCAGGTTTCAGAATATACATATGAATATGACGGTGTAAGGTTTATCCTTACTGGCGAAGTTAGTAACATTTTTTACCGCAATGGTAAAAATTACCGTGTACACAACATAATTTTTATGCCAAGTTTTGATAGTGTTGAACAACTGAATAAGAAGTTACAAAACTATGGCGAACTTGTCTCTGATGGTAGACCGTTACTGTCTTTAGATTGTATCTCTTTAGTAGAAATTGTTTACTCTGTTACTGATAAAGCTTTGATAATACCAGCACATGCGTGGACACCACACTTTTCTATTTTTGGTTCACTAAGCGGGTTTGATTCTATAGAAGAATGTTTTGGTAAATATACAAATTTAATAAAAAGTATAGAGACAGGTTTATCTTCAGATCCTAAGATGAACTGGCGACTGTCAAAACTTGACAATATTACTTTAGTTTCTAATTCAGATGCTCATTCACCACAGAATTTAGGTCGTGAAGCTAACGTGTTTGAGATAAGTGATAATTGTCAGGATATGTACACAGAAGTAATGGAAATAATCAAAACTAAAGATGTACGAAAATTTCTGTACACAATAGAATTTTATCCTGAGGAAGGTAAATACCATTATGACGGGCACAGAAATTGTAAGGTTTGTTGGTCACCAAAAGAAACAAAACAAAATAAAGGTATATGCCCAATCTGTGGTAAGAAAGTTACAATAGGAGTGTTAAACCGTGTTGACCAACTTGCGGACCGTGATGAAAACATTGTACCTGATAGTGTGATTCAATATAGAAATGTTATACCATTAATGGAAATTATAGCGGATGCGCTTGGTTCCGGCAAGGGTACGCAGAAAACTTTGAATGAATATTTATATATTGTTACTCAAGTTGCTCCTGAATTTGAAATTTTGCTTGACCTATCTGAAGAAGAACTCAGACGTAAAATAAATCCCCGTATTGCTGAAGGTGTAATCAAGGTGCGTAAAGACGAAGTTGACATTTTCCCCGGTTACGATGGTGAATATGGTAAGATTAATATTCGTTGGACGTCAACAGGTTCATCGTACGAAAGTTATAAAGTTGGCAAACAATTAGAGTTATTTTAACGAATGAAAAAATTAGGCTTTACTTTAATTGAAGTACTTATAATTGTGCTAATCCTTAGCATTATTACCATAGTAGCTATGGTGACACAGAGGGGAATAACAGACCGTGCAATTTTTTCAACTGCGAAATCAAACCTTGCAATTTTACAAAGACAGATTTGGTTGTATCGTACAGCTGAAGGTAATTATCCAGAAACTTTAGATAAACTTGTCACCAAAGGGTATATAAACAGGGTACCATTGCTTAATATTAAGTATCATACGCCGTCAGATGAAGTTGTAGTGAGTACTGAGCCGCATAGTATGTTATATGACCTTGGCAAATGGTGTTACAATCCAGCAACAGGGATAATTTCTATAGCATGTACACACAAAGATCACGAAGGTAAACAAATATGTAATTGGTGACTAACAAGGAGATAAATTATGAAAAAAATAACTATAGATGCAAAAAAATGTAGTGGATGTAGATATTGTGAGCTTGCCTGTGTATTTAATAAAGAAAAAACTATACAACCATCGTTAGCAAGAGTTACCGTGTTTTACAACTGGGATGAAGGAATTTCAGTACCGGTTATGTGTTACCATTGCGAAGATGCACCTTGTATAAAATCTTGCCCGACTGAAGCGTTACATCGTGATGAAAACGACGCAGTAATTGTTGATTATGAAAAATGTATCGGATGTAGATTATGTACAATATCATGTCCATTTGGTGCAGTAACATACTCAGTAGAGAAATCTAAAATTATAAAATGTGACCTTTGTTCAGGAGATCCTATATGTGTTAAGTTTTGTCCTACTGGCGCACTTAAATATGAAGAACCTGAAAAAATTTCTATAGAAAAAAAGAGGATTGTATCTGAAAATATTTTAATTTCGGTGCTAGCCGAAACTTTACACCAGGAGTAAATATTAATGAAAAAACTTAAACTTGTAGATTTAATTTTTGACGAGATAACACAGATGGGTATTATGTTGTTTGAAGAAGAAACAATAACTGAACCACAGCAGGTTAAAGTTTTGCCAATATGGATAGGGATATTTGAAGCACAGTCAATTATGTTTAAATTACAAAATTTAGTTTTTCCACGACCTTTGACACATGATTTGTTAAAAAATTGTATAGAACAATTATCTGGCAAAATAGAAAAGGTAATAATTACTAAAATACAGGACAACACATTTTATGCGGAGATTCACATCTTACGTGGCAGTGAAAAAATTATAATTGATAGTCGTCCTTCTGACGCAGTTGCGCTTGCAATACGTGCAGATGCGCCAATCTATGTGTCAGATGAAGTCATGCTAACCGCTGCTGTTGATAAAGAAGAGTTTATGAAGGAACAAAAGGACAAACTTTTAAGACAGCTTTTGGAAGTAGCAGAAACTGAAGAAGATAAAAAACTTAAACATTAGAGATAATCTTTATAAGGGGGTTACCATATGAGTAAGAAAATACTTGTTGTAGATTATGAGAAATGTTCAGGATGTAGGATGTGCGAACTTGTATGTTCATGGCGGCACAAGAAAGAGTTTAATCCTGCAAAAGCTGCAATACAGATTGTCACTATGCGTGAGAAAAGTATAGATATTCCAATAATATGCCAACAATGTGATAAAGCAATGTGTCAAGAAGTTTGTCAACCCAAGGCAATATCTTATAATATTGAATATCACGCATATGTTGTTGATGAAAAAAAATGTATTGGTTGTAAAATGTGTATTTCCGCATGTCCTGTTGGAGCAATGAATTTTGATTCTGACAAAGGCGTGTCAATAAAATGTGACCTTTGTCAGGGATATCCACAATGTGTACAATATTGTCCTATGGGCGCGTTGTTGTATATAGAACCTGAAAAAGCAAACTTAAAGAAAAAATATATTGTTGCAGAAAAATTTTTCTCTGAATTTTTGTCAGGAAGGAGAAGTACATGAAAAACAAAAATTCTTATGCCGGTAAGTTTATCAGAGTAAATCTTACAAGTGGTAAAATAATAATTGAAACTACACCTGAGAAATTGTTACGGCAATACCTTGGCGGTGTTGGTGTTGGAGCGCGGATTATGTGGGAAGAAACTGATGAAAAAACAGAACCGTTATCACCACAGAATAAACTCATATTTTTGACAGGACCATTACAAGGGACACTTTTCCCACAATCAGCACGGTATGAAGTTGTATCTCGTTCACCTCTTACAGGTTGGTGGGCGCACGCGTCCGCAGGAGGTTTTTTTGGTCCTGAACTAAAATTTGCAGGGTATGATTTTGTTATAATTGAAGGTAAATCGCCTAAACCTGTATATCTTTACATTGATAATGATATTATTCAATTACGTTCAGCGGAACACCTCTGGGGTAAAACTGTTCCAGAGACAAATCTTATAATAGAAAAAGAAGTTGGTGATAAACAAGTGAAAATTGCATGTATAGGACCAGCAGGTGAAAATCTTGTCCGTTATGCATGTATAATGAGCGATTATTATCGTGCAGTGGGTAGATGTGGCCTTGGTTGTGTTATGGGTTACAAAAGGTTAAAAGCAGTAGCTGTACGTGGTACAAAAGGGTTGTCAATAGCTGATAAGGACGCGTTTGATAAGCTGTTCAATGACTGGATAAAACGTTATACTCCAGAGGGTAGATATTGGGAACATGTTTCCGCAATGCGTACTTATGGAACATTCGCACTTACTGACTGGGAAAACGCTATAGGTAGATTACCTACACGTAATCACTGGACTGGATATTTTGAGAATGCTGAAAACACTATAGGTATGCAACCATTAAGGAAAAAACATTATAAAAGACATAAATCATGTTTCTGTTGTGGTATTCAATGTAAATATGTTTCTGAAATTCGTGAAGGTAAATACAAAGGTACGGAATCTGAAGGTCCTGAATACGAGACTGTTGAAGCGTTCACTTCAAATTTTATGTCAACTGATACAAACGCATTAATTCGTGCAAATTATCTGTGCAACATTTACGGTCTTGATACTATAACAACTGGACATGTAATTTCGTTCGCAGTTGAATGTTTTGAAAACGGTATTTTAACAAAAAAAGATACTAACGGTCGTGAGTTACGTTTTGTTGACAAACCTGAAAATTCAACAAAAGTTATGGAAACAGTACTGCAGTTAGTTGAAGATATTGTTTATGGCAAAGACGAATTTTCACGTTTACTACAGCTGGGGACAAAAAAAGCAGCTGAATTAATAGGTCGTGGTGCTGAAAAATATGCAATACATGTTAACGGTCTTGAAGCTTCAGGTCAAGATCCAAGACCGCATAAATCGTTAGGTTTAACCTACGCAGTGAACGTCCGCGGTGCTGACCACTTAACAAGCTTATCAAGTTTAGACGAACTCGGGTATAAAGAGGAACTTGTACGCAGGTATGATAAGAAACTTGTTGATATTCTTGCTGACCGCTGGGATGAACGATATAAAGGTTATCTAGTTTCAGAAATGGAAGAATTCTACGCATTAGTTGATTCTTTATTACTTTGTAAGTATGGAACGATGTGGCCACCGTTATACTATTTTGACGATTTGTTAAAAATTATACCTATATTTACTGGTTTTGAAGAATATTCGGACCCACAAGAACTTGAAAAACTTGCTTCAAGAATAGTTGATTTACGCCGCGCGTTTAATATACGGCTCGGCTGGACAAAGAAAAATGATGATCTTCATCCAAGATTTAAAGAGGAACCTATACCAACAGGTCCTGCTAAAGGTCAAGTTTGTGATTTAGAACCAATGCTTAAAGAATACTATGAAATACGCAAGTTTGACTGGGAGACAGGATTACCATCAGAGGATGAACTTAACCGTATAGGGTTGCAAGATGTTGCAAAAGAGTTAAAGAAGAAAAACAAGGTTGTAAAGAATCCTAAAATACCAAAAACTGGCCGTAAATGGACACATTGGTCACAACGAATAAAGTAAGAATTTATATTTGCCAAACGGTAAGCTATGAACAATAAACTTTTCCATATCCAATGGCACATAACAGAACGATGTAATCTTAAATGTACACATTGCTACCGTGAACCTTACAGAAAAGAGTTGGGGTTTGACGAATTAATATCTTTAGCAAACAAAATTATAAAGTTTGCTAATAATTCAGGACGTAGTTTAATTATAACATTAACTGGTGGTGAACCGTTTTTAAAACCAGAAGTGTACGATCTTGCTTTATATCTTGATAATATTGACGCTGTCAAAACCATAAATTTTATAACAAATGGTACTATTATTCCAGATTCTATTCTGCAGACGATATCAAAGTTGAATATGTTGTATGTTTCGTTGGAAAGTCATCAACGTGAAATTAACGACCTTATACGTGGCAATTCGGTTTTTAAAAAAGTTACAAAAAATCTTGAACAATTAGTTTATAATTACAAAATTGGATTGATGACAACATTGTTGAATTCTAATATACATAGTTTAATAGACCAATTTGAAGAGTTCATTAACTTTTTTTTCAGCAAAGGTATTTACGAAATTGTATTTGAACGATTTATTCCTGTAGGTGAGGCAAAAAAATTAAAACATGAACTTTTACCGAATGAAAAAATACTTATGTTTTATAAAAAACTTGCTGAAGTTTTAGATGTTGATTACGATATTTTGAAATATTATCCAGCAGTTAAACTGAGAAACAACTATAAAGATGACTTTAAACTTGAATCAATAGAAGTACTAGTTGCAGAATGTATTTTTGGTAGAGATGGTTTCGCGATACTTTGTGACGGTACAATTTATCCCTGCAGACGTTTTGACACACCTATTGTTAATGTATTAGATGATGAAAAATTTGAGATTGAGTTGATTAAAGGAATAACAGATAAGATTAAAGAGCAAATTAAAATAGCTCAGCAAGACTGTTTTGTTTGTTATGCGACAATTAAAATTTAAGAGAAGAAGGAGATGATTTTGTATGAAACAAATTGACTTATCAGTAAACCTTGCAGGGTTAAAACTTAAAAATCCGCTTATGCCAGCTGCGGGACCCTCATCTCGTGACGGCGAAACTTTACTAAAAGCAGCAGATGCAGGCGTTGGTTGTATCGTATGTAAAACAGTATCTGTGAAACCAGCGCCTGTACCACGACCAAATATGATGGTAGTTGACCGTGCAATGCTTACAACTTATCAATATATCTCTATTAATGGTAATACTTACAAGATAACAAAATCAGAATTACAAACAAAATCAGGTATGCTTAATACAGAATTGTGGACAGAGAAAACATTAGAAGAATGGCTTGAAAAAGAATATCATATTGCACGTAAAGCTTCTTTGCCTATAATAGCATCTGTTGGATATACACCTCAGGATATGAAAATCATAATACCAAAAATTGCAGCTTTAGGTTTTATTGACGGTATTGAATTTTCAACACATTACATCCAGCCGGGTCTCATCCGTGATATTACAAAAACTATAAAAAAATTTTTCAAAGGGTTGGTTTTTGCAAAACTTTCACCTCATAATCCTGAAACTTTAATTCAGCAGGCGAAAGAAGCAGAATCTGCAGGTTGTGACGGTATCGTTGCTATTAACTCTTTCGGTCCAACATTACATTTTGATATTGAAACCTGCAAACCGTTGCTTGGTTCTAAATTTGGCTACGGATGGATCTCAGGTGTGCCAATAAAACCCTTGGCGGTACGTTGTGTGTTTGATATTGCACGTAATGTTAAAATACCAGTGATAGGTGTAGGTGGTATATTTTCGGGGAAAGATGTTATTGAACATATAATGGCAGGTGCAACTGCAGTACAGATTTGTACCGCTGCTATACTTGAAGGACCAAAAGTTTACACTCGTATCTTAAACGAATTAGTTGATTGGATGAAAGAACATAAGATTTATTCACTGAAAGAGGTTCATAGGTTGTATATCAAGAAAATCGGTAAAGGACAAAAAGTACGTACAAAAGGTGGTTATTCAAAAGTTGACGAAAAACTTTGTAAAGGATGTCATTCCTGTGAACCATCTTGTGTGTACGGTGCGATATCATTTAAGAAGAAAGATGAGTTCTATGAAGTATGTTTTATAGATAAAAACAAATGTCAAGCTTGTGGGTTATGTGTATCAATCTGTCCTACAAGGGCAATAACTATTCAGTGGTAACAAAGAAAATTATAACTTGATGGACACAATTTTTTCTGAAAAAAATTTGTTTTGAGAAAGGAGTACAATAATGGAGGATAATCTGGAGCTACTTAAGACATTAACTTTAAAAAATGAGAAAAAAATAATTTTTTTAGTTATTGACGGGTTAGGTGGTGCAACTGAACCATCTACTGGTAAAACAGAACTTGAAGTTGCAGTACATCCTAACCTTGACAAACTTGCAAGTGAGTCTCTATGTGGTCTTGCAGTACCTGTAGATTTTGGTATCACACCTGGTAGCGGTCCTGGACATCTATCGTTGTTTGGTTACGATCCTGTAAAATACTTAATAGGTCGTGGTGTACTTGAAGTTTTAGGTTTAGGTATGGAACTTACTGAGAACGACCTTGCGTTCCGTGGTAATTTTGCTACGATTGATAGTAACGGAATAATAACAGATCGTCGTGCAGGAAGAATACCAACAGAAGAAACTGTCCGTCTTGTAGGAAAAATTCAAAAAAATATATCTCGGATTGATAATGTTGAAATACTGCTTAAACCTGGTAAAGAGCATAGGTTTGCAGGTGTATTTCGTCATCCTGACCTTGTAGAAAATATTACAGAGAACGATCCGCATAAAGAAGGTAATAAGCCACATAAGATACAGCCAACAGTAGATACTGTTCAGGCAAAATTCACAACTGAAGTTGTCAACAAATTTATAGAAGAAGTTGCACGATTATTGAAAGATGAACCTAAAGCAAACTATGTACTTCTACGAGGTTTTGCAAAATTTCCTAATATGCCAAAGATGCAAGAAGTGTATAAGTTGACACCTGCAGCAATTGCTGTTTATCCTATGTATAAAGGTTTAGCACAGGTTGTTGGTATGCAAGTTATACATGGTTGTGAAACTATACAGGATGAAGTTAACAAACTAAAAGAATTATTTACACAGCCATATGATTTCTATTATCTACACATCAAAGATACAGACAAACTTGGCGAAGATGGCAATTTTGACGGTAAAGTTAAAAAAATTGAAGAAATTGATAAAATTATACCTGAAATTTTGTCATTACAACCTGATGTTTTAGTAGTAACAGGTGACCACTCAACACCTGCGGTTAACAAAGGACATTCTTGGCATCCAGTACCTGTAGCGCTCTGGTCAAAAAATCCACCAACGCCAAGAAATAACGTCAAAATGTTTACTGAACAAGAATTTTCCCGTGGTATGCTAGGTATAGTTCATATGACAAAAATTTTACCATTAGCAATGGCGTATGCAGGTAAACTTGACAAATACGGAGCATAAATTTCTTACCTCAAATGAATCTTCTACTATTAAATGTTAGCCCAAATAGACAGGGTAGTAGCAGTGAACTTACTAAAAAAATTTACAATTGTCTTCACAAAAAGATAAACCTACAGGTTGTTAATCTTCACAAATTTAAAATTTCACCTTGTGCTGGCTGTTATAATTACTGTTACAAATATGGTAAATGCAAACTGTATGATGATATGCAAATTTTGTATAACGAATTTGAACATTGTGACGGTTTAATTTTTGTAACTCCTGTATATTTTTACCACATACCGGGTTACGCAAAAGTTATGATAGACAGATGTCAACCATACTGGGTACGAAAGTATGTGCTTAAAAATTTAACCCTGCCAAATAGGTTTGGTTCAGTAATATGCATCGGTGCGACGAAAGGTGAAAAGCTTTTTACTGGTATAAACTTGACAATGAAATATTTTTTTGATATTTTTAATTTTAACTTTTTCGTTGATGACAATCTTTATTTAAGAAGAATAGAAAATAAAAAAGATCTTGTTAAACACAAAACAGAAATTGAGAGTTACATAAATAGAATTCGTATCAAACTAACTGAACCCTAAGGGTTGACAAAGTAATGGATCCTATACTAGGTGTCGTTATAACCATAGTTGGTACGGTTGCAAGTATCTCAGGTGTTGCAATCGTTGTGTTTAACGGCACAAAAAAGATAATTTATGAGACATCACAGATAACTAAATATATTGCAACTGTTGTTGATAAACAAACTGAAACGTTAAACAAGCAAAATGAAACTTTGAATAAACTAACTGAAATGTTAAACAAGCAAGGTGAAATGTTAAACAAACAAAGCGAGATATTAAGCAAAATAGACGATACTCAAAATCGTCAAATAGAACTTCTAAACAAACAAACTGAAGTTTTGAAAAAAATCGATGATACTCAAAACCGTCAAACAGAAATGTTAAACAAAATAAATGATACTCAAAATCGTCAAATAGAAATGTTAGACAGACAGGCGGAGATGTTAAACAAAATGGACCAAACTTTAGCACGGCAAGCAGAAATTTTGGACCGTATTGACAGAACCATGGTTGAAGAATTTCGTGCAATACGTATAATGCTTGAACATATTGATAAAAAAATTCCTGAAGAAAAATTATATGTAGTGAGAGAAAAATAACACTCTGTGATAGGAGAAAGAAATTATGAAAAAGAAAACTTCTGGTAGGAAACCAAAATACGAAATAGTTATTGACCATCCCAAGGATGGTGAAGTTATAACATACAAAGCACACTACGCTGTTCGTATCGGCACACCAAATAAAGGTTTAGTAGAACTTTCAATAGACGGCGCACCTTTCGTTAAGTGCCGGCATTCAGTAGGATACTGGTGGTATGATTGGCATAATATGCAAACAGGTAAACACACTCTTGTTGCACGACTTGTTGACCCTGAGAAAAACCGTACTTTGAAAAAATCAGAAGTTGTAAAATGCATTGTGAAATAATGTGAGAAAGAATCCATCTTAATTTATGAAATTACTTGAATGCAAAGTTATGTTCGCTGATGGTAAAACAGTTGAATGTAATAATATTGAGCAAATGTTAAGTATTGTTGCGCGTGAGAGAAAACATAATCGTATCCCGTTGTCGTTTGAACTTTCCGGGATTGACACAAATGGTATATTATACAGGACAAAACTAAACTTTGTTGAGTTTTCGTCACAACAAAGGTTTGTTGGCAAAGAAATATTATCGCAACTTACACAACAGAAACTTTTAGGTTCAATCCTTGTTGAAGAAAAAATTATCACTGAAGAACAACTTAAAGAAGCTGTTGAAATACAAAACAGATATAAAGAAAAACTTGGTGAAATACTTGTTAAATTTGGCTATTGTAAACCCGAGCAAATACTTTATGCGTTAGCAAAACAGCTTGGTCTTGATGTTAGTTCTTTGTTGGGACAAAAAAACAAAGAGGAATAATTGAAAACTTTCTTACGGGGGCATAAGCTAACGGTAAACTGCCGGTCTCCAAAACCGGTCTTGAGGGTTCAAATCCTTCTGCCCCCGAAGCTGTAATTTTTGTTTTACAGACACACTAAAAAAACTTGTTCTTCAGGTGATAAACAGAGTCAGATCAAGAAAAATTTATTCATTAAGAAGGAGGTAAAAATGATACAAACAATAATACAACAACTAACAACACTGCCGGTGACGCTACTAAGTGGGATAGCAGGAATGTTATTCGTGTGGTACTTGTCTCGCAGGGTTTTATCTGCTGATCCGGGAACTGAACGAATGCAAACCATCGCTGGTCTTGTCCGTAAAGGTGCGATTGCGTTCCTGTCAAGAGAATATAAAACTGTTTCTTATTTCTTAGTAGCACTGTTCATTATTATCTTCTTTGGTATAGCAAAGAAAACTGCAATAGCGTTTATTATCGGTGCGATATGTTCAATGCTTGCCGGTGTCATTGGAATGAATATTTCAACATTATCTTCTTCACGTACTGCAAAAAAATGTGAGTTATCGTTTAACGATGCGTTAGGTATTGCATTTCCAGGTGGTGCGGTGATGGGTCTTTCAGTGGTAGGGTTAGGATTGTTAGGTTTGTCATTAGTATACATAGCATTTATTTGGTACTTACTAACAACAGGTTCTGATTTAACCCAAGCAGTATCTGAAGCAACCGCTATGATAGTAGGTTTCTCAATGGGTGCAAGTTCAATAGCGTTATTTGCACGTGTTGGCGGAGGAATTTATACGAAAGCAGCAGATGTTGGTGCTGACCTCGTAGGTAAAGTTGAAAAAGGCATACCTGAGGATGACCCAAGAAATCCTGCTGTTATTGCGGACAATGTTGGTGACAACGTTGGCGATGTTGCAGGTATGGGTGCTGACCTTTACGAATCTTATGTTGGTGCAATAGTTTCAGGATTAATTATAGCGGTATTCAACTTAAGACGTATAGATTCTGCGATGTTGTGTTTACTTTTAGCAGTAGCAGGACTTATATCCTCGGCAATCTCTGTGTTTTTTGTCAGGACAAAAAAAGATGAAGATCCACAAGTCGTGCTTAATAAAGGACTTATCGCAAGTTTAGTAATTTTTACAGTTTTATCGTTAGTAATAGTAATTACTAAATACAAAGATATAGGTGCATTCTGGGCAGTGATGTCAGGCCTTGCTGCTGGTATGCTTGTGGGTTTCACAGCACAATATTATACTTCGGGTAAAACTGTAGTCGGTGTTGCAGAGCAAGCAAGGACAGGCCCCGCAACTGTTATCATTGAAGGTACAGCTGTGGGAATGTTGTCAACTGTAGTTCCTTTAGTAGCGATAGCTATTGCTACGGTTATAGCGTATAAACTTCAAGGTGTGTTTGGTATAGCACTTTCAGCTATTGGTATGCTTGCTCTTACCGGTACAACAGTTGCTATTGACGCTTACGGTCCCATAGCTGACAACGCTGCCGGTATTGCAGAAATGGCACATATGGGTGCAGAAGTACGTCGTAGGGCGGAACGACTTGATGCTGTAGGTAACACTACAGCTGCCGTAGGGAAAGGTTTCGCTATAGGTTCAGCTGCGCTCACTGCATTAGCTTTGTTCTCAGCATATGCTGAAACTGTAGGTCTTGGTGCGCAAGGGTTAAACATACTTGATGCAAAAGTTATCGCAGGGATGTTTATTGGTTGTGTGATACCATTCTTTTTGATATCAAAAACATTACAGGCAGTGGGACGTGCCGCATATTCTATAGTAGAAGAAGTTAGGAGACAGTTCAGAGAAATACCTGGTTTACTTGAAGGCACTGCGTTGCCAGATTCTGCACGATGTGTAGATATAACAACACAGGCGGCATTGAAAAAAATGATACTGCCAGGTTTGTCTGCAGTAGTAGTTCCTGCAATAGTAGGTATTGTTTTGGGCAAAGAATCCTTGGGTGGATTTCTTGCAGGTGCGTTGCTTACAGGTGTACCGTTAGCGATATATCTTGCGAATTCAGGCGGTGCCTGGGATAACGCTAAAAAACATATTGAAGAAGGAAACTTTGGCGGGAAAGGGTCTGAACCACATAAAGCGTCAGTTGTAGGCGATACTGTTGGCGACCCGTTTAAGGATACTTCCGGACCGTCATTAAATATATTACTTAAACTTATGTCAGTAGTATCACTAGTCTTTGGTGGGTTGTTTATAAAAATTAACGAGTGGTTAATCAGCATACTGCCGTTTTTGAAATAATTATTTTTGACTGAGCTAAGGTTTAGAAAAATATAGGGATAAAGAATAAGATTTAGAGAAAGGAAGAAACACTTATGGCAGAACGTTTTATCACCTATTTTCAATGTACAGTGTGTAAAGAAAGAAATTATTATTTTTCGTCAAACAGAAAAAAAGAAGTTAAACTTGAGTTAAACAAATATTGTAAAAAATGTAAGAAACATACTCTACACAAACTTGTTAAAGCATAGGTTTGTGTGAATGCGAGAAAACTAAGTATTTAGTTTTGTTATGCTGTGAGAGATTTTTCTTTAATTTATCAAGCAGAAACCGACCCCGCGTCGGCTAAATCGGGGAAGAAAGGAGGTAATAATTTATGAGCAAGCCTAAGTTTGAACGTACTAAGCCTCATGTAAATGTAGGGACTATTGGGCATATAGATCATGGTAAGACGATGTTGACATCTGCGATAACGCATGTATTGGCAAAGCAGGGTAGGAGTAGAGAGATGGATTATGCTGAGATAGCGAAGGGTGGAGTTGTTAGGGACAAGGACAAGATATTGACAGTATCTATAGCGCATGTTGAGTATGAGACAGACAAGCGGCATTATGCTCATATAGATTGTCCAGGTCATGCTGATTACATAAAGAATATGATAACTGGGGCGGCGCAGATGGATGGTGCGATATTGGTTGTATCTGCGCCTGATGGACCGATGCCGCAGACGAGGGAGCATATATTGTTAGCTCGTCAGGTAGAGGTACCTGCGATGGTTGTATATTTAAACAAGGTAGATTTGATGGATGACAAGGAGTTGTTGGA